>DATMVT010000001.1:0-47901 GCA_035562895.1 Patescibacteria group bacterium
TTGGACGCGGATAGATCATGCGCAGTGGTGTCAGCGAACGTGGCACCAGATGCGATAGCGGTCACCAGTGCGAGGCAGAGGCGGGATGCGAAGGGTTTCATGAGGATGGCCGGCTCCAAGCGTTGGCCGCCAAGTTTACCCAATTCCCGTGACGGTTTCCCGCGCCGCTAGACTGCGCGGCCTATCACCGGGGTTTCGCGATGGACACGAACAAGCGCGCGCTCGAAGCGGGCATCACCACCGATCTGCGCGACCGCCTGAGCTATGGCGGCTACCTGCAGCTCGATACCTTGCTGTCTGCGCAAAAGCCGCTGTCGAATCCGGCGCACCACGACGAGATGCTGTTCATCGTGCAGCACCACGTCGCCGAGTTGTGGATGAAACTGATGATCCACGAGTTGCGAGCCGCCGCAGCCTGCCTGGCGATGGACAATCTCGACCCGGTGCAGAAGATCCTGGCGCGGGTGAAGGTGATCCAGAAGCAGCTGATCGAGATGTGGTCGGTGCTGGAAACGCTGACGCCGAGCGAATACATGGAATTCCGCCACGTGCTTGGTCCGGCCTCGGGTTTCCAGTCGCTGCAGTACCGCACCATCGAGTTCCTGCTCGGCAACAAGAACGCCGACATGGTCAAGGTGTTCGCCTACGATGAAGCCGCCGAACGCGGCCTGCGCGCAGTGCTCGAAGCGCCCAGCCTGTATGACGAATTCCTGCGCCACCTCGCGCGTCGCGGCCATGCCGTGCCGCCATCGTGCATCGCGCGTGACTGGTCCGAGCCGTACCAGCGTCATCCGCAACTGGTGACGATGTTCAAGGCGGTCTACGAGGACACCGACGCGCACTGGGAGGCCTACCACTTGTGCGAACTGCTGGTCGATGTCGAGGTGCAGTTCCAGAATTGGCGCTTCCGCCACATGAAGACGGTCGAGCGCGTGATCGGCTACAAGCGCGGCACCGGCGGGTCGTCCGGGGTCGGGTTCCTGAAGAAGGCCCTCGATCTCACGTTCTTTCCGGAGTTGTTCGAAGTGCGCACCGTGCTCGGCGCGTAGCGATCCGGTCATGTGAAGACGGCGTGCATGCCGTCTTTGCTAGCGTCGGGCGCCGATGCCGAGGAGCCGTCCGATGATCCCAGAGTCCGCCGCTGCCGCGCCACGCGGCTTCGTGTTCCGATTGCTCGACGTCGTCGAACGCGTCGGCAACCGTCTGCCTGATCCCGCGATTCTGTTCCTGCTGCTGATGGGCGTGGTCGCGCTGTGTTCGGCCTTCCTGTCGGGCATGAGCTTCGGCGAACTCGACCCGCGCAGCGGCCAGCCGATCGTCGTGCACAACCTGCTGTCCGGACCGGCGTTGACCGCGTTCACGGCCGGCATGGTCAACACCTTCGTCACCTTCCATCCGCTGGGTGTGGTGCTGGTGGCGATGCTGGGTCTCGGCGTCGCCGAACACACCGGCTTCATCTCGGCTTTGCTGCGGCGCATGCTCAGCGTCACCCCGCGTGCGCTGCTGACGCCGGTGCTGGTCGCCGTCGGCATCTTCAGCCATGTTGCGGTCGATGCCGGCTACGTGCTGGTGATTCCGCTCGGTGCGGTCATCTTCTATGCGGCCGGTCGCCATCCGCTGGCCGGTATCTCGGCCGCGTTCGCCGGGGTCTCGGGCGGGTTTTCGGCGACGCTGTTCGTGCCGTCCAGCCTCGACCCGCTGTTGTCCGGACTGAGCCAGGTCGCCGGGCGGCTGATCGATCCCGCGGTGGTCGTGAATCCGCTGAACAATTTCTTCTTCACCACGTCGTCGAGCCTGCTGATCATCCTGCTCGGCTGGATCATCACCGACCGCGTGATCGAGCCGCGCCTGCGTGCGACGCCGGTCGATGGCGATCCGTCGCAGATGCCGAAGCTCGACCCGCTGAACGACAAGGAAAATCGCGGTTTGCTGGCGGCCTTCGCCGCGATCCTGGTCTCGATCGCCTTGTTCGCGATGACGCTGTCCCTCGAAGGCACGCCGTGGGCGGCACCCGCGGCCCAGGTCGCGCCGGGCCAGCATCCGTTGCTGGTCGGTGCTGCCCCGCTGATGCAATCGATCGTGCCGCTGATCTTCCTGTTCTTCCTGATCCCGGGCATCGTCTACGGCGTCTTCGCGGGCAGCGTGAAGACCCACCGCGACGTCGTCGCCGGCATGAGCAAGGCGATGAGCGGCATGGGCTACTACATCGTCATGGCGTTCTTCTGCGCGCTGTTCATCGCCACATTCGCGCAGTCGAACATCGGCGTGCTGCTGGCGATCAAGGGCGCGAACGCGCTGAAGGCGATGGGCCTGCCGGTGGCGGTGACGTTGGTCGGTGTCGTGCTTCTGACCGGTTCGGTGAACCTGCTGATCGGTTCCTCGTCGGCGAAGTGGGCGCTGATCGGCGCCATCCTCGTGCCGATGATGATGCAGCTCGGCATCTCGCCCGACCTGACTCAGGCGGCCTATCGCGTCGGCGATTCGAGCACCAACATCATCACGCCGCTGATGCCGTATTTCCCGCTGGTCGTGGTGTTCTGCCAGCGCTACGTCAAATCGAGCGGCATCGGCACGCTGCTGGCGCTGATGTTGCCGTATTCGTTGAGCTTCCTGGTCTGCTGGACCGTGTTCCTGCTGGCGTTCTACGGACTGGGCTTGCCGCTGGGTGTCGGTGCGAGCTACCAGTACGCGGCGCCGTCGCCATGACGGACTGACGCGCGGCGCGCCAACGGCTGTTTCAATGGTGCGCTGCAACAACTCGTTTCATTGACGGGGCGGCCCGAGGCCGTTAAACACGGCGGGCTTTTGCCCGACGGATCTCGGGTTCACCTGCACGGCGTCCGTCGTGTCGTTCCAGTTCAAGGAGAATTTTGATGAGTGGAGCAACCCTGCCCAATCAGCCGGCACCGCCGGATTACGCCCAGATCATGGGCCATCCGCGGCCGCTGTGGATGCTGTTCATGTCGGAGTTCTGGGAGCGCTTCGCGTTCTACGGCATCCGCTGGGCACTCACTCTGTACATCGTTGCGCAGTTCTACAACGGTGATGGTGCCGGGCAGGCACCGGCCGGCCTGATCTACGGCTCCTATCTTGCGTTGGTTTACGCCGCGGCAATCTTTGGCGGGCTGGTGGCCGACAAGTTCATTGGGTATCAGCGCTCGATTCTGGTTGGTGCGGTGATCATGGCCGCGGGTCTATTCATGATCTCGGTGCCGAACGAGGCCATCTTCAAGCTCGGCCTGGCCACGATCATCGTCGGCAATGGTCTGTTCAAGCCGATCATCTCGACCCTGGTCGGCAAGATCTATGCAGTCGGTGACGAGCGCCGAGATTCCGGCTTCACCATCTTCTACATGGGCATCAATCTCGGCGCGATGATCTCGCCATTCCTGACGCAAATCCTTGCCCAGAAGGTGTTTGGCGTCGAGTCGATGCCGGCCTACAAAATCGTGTTCATCGTGTCCGGCATCGGCATGCTGATCTCGCTGGTCTGGTTTTGGTTCGGTCGTGGTCAGCTCAAGGGTGTGGGCGAAGCACCGGCAGGTGCTGACGGTATCGGCCGCGTGATTACGGTATTCGTGGGTGCAGCTGTCGTCATTCCGATCGTCTACTTCCTGCTCTCGATGGGCGCAGCGAAGCTGCAGGTCGTGCTGACCATGATGTTCATCATGCTCGCAGTCATGCTTCTCATCGAAGGCGTGAAGAATGGTGCGGTCGCACGCGACAAGGTGATCGCGATGCTGATCATCTTCGCCTTCAACATCCTGTTCTGGATGTTCTTCGAACAGGCCGGCAGCTCCTTCACCTTTCTGGCCGACCAGATCGTCAATCGAGACATTTTTTCGGGCGCATTGCGAGACTTCGTCCTGTGGTTTAGCGGTCAGGATCAATTCGCAACGGCGTGGTTCCAGAGCGTCAATTCAATCGCGATCGTCACGCTGGCGCCGGTCATTGCCTGGGCGTGGGTCAAGTTGTCGGGCATCAAGCTACCGAGCGCTGTGATGCGGACTCTCAAAGTCGCGGCGATTGCATCTGGGGCGGTCCTTCTGTTTCTCGCTGTCAAGAAGCTGATGGGCGTGCTGGCTTTGACTCTCCCGCTTGCTTGGGCTTGGACTGTCGTCGTGGCTGTCGGGCTTTTGCTCGCAGCATTTGTTGCTTGGTCGGCGGTCATCGATCTTCGGACTGAGGCCGAATCCATGAACCCGTCGATCCCGCGCAAGTTCGGTCTTGGCCTGATCTTCAACGGCCTCGCCTTCCTGCTGCTGATGTTCGCGCTGTCCAAGCTGGTCGATCCGGCGACGTTGAAGATCCCGTTCTGGACGCTGTTCGCGGTGTACTGGATCCAGTCGATCGGCGAGTTGTGCCTGTCGCCGATCGGTCTGTCGATGGTGACCAAGCTGGCACCGGTGCGCCTGGTCGGCTTCGGCATGGGCGGCTGGTTCCTGTCGACCGGCATCGGCAACAACTTGTCCGGCATCTTCGCCGGACACGTGTCCGGCGAGGGCGGCATGACCACGGCCTCGGCGCTGAGCGGTTACACGTTCGGTTTCTGGGCGCTGGTGGGTTCGGGCGTGGTGCTGTTCCTGATCGCGCCGCTGATCCAGAAATTGATGCATGGCGTGAAGTAACGCGCCACGAGGAACAGGGGACGAGGACGGCGGCTTCGGCCGCCGTCGTCGTTTCAGCGTGGCGCTGATGCGGCGCGGGCGAGGGCGTCGTGGCCCTCTTCGACGAGCTTGCCGAGGATGCGTTCCAGCCAGTCGCGCTCCTCGGCACTCAGCACGGCCAGCAACTCGCGTTCGTAGCGCAATGCCGTCGGCGCGACATCGTCATAGAGCTTGCGGCCCTTGGCCGACAGCGCCAGCACCGAGCGGCGCTTGTCGTCGGCATGGGTGCCGCGCCGGATGCGGCCGGATTTTTGCAGCGCATTCACGGCACGACTGACCGCCACCTTGTCCATCGCCGTTCGCTCCGCAACTTCGACGGCGCTGAGCCCGTCGTACCGACCGAGCACGGCGAGCACGCGCCATTCCGTGACCGCCAGGCCGAAGCGTTTGCCGTAGTCGCGCGCAATCGCCTGGCTGATGGTGTTCGACAGCACCGACAGCCGGTACGGCAGGAAGCGTTCGAGTTCGAGTGTGTTCTTGGCCATGCGTGAGCGTACGGAATTGCCTGCTTGAAACTAGTTTCACATGAAACTAAAGTGCCCGCCACTCGCAGGCCAGGCCTGCAACCCACCCAACCGGAGCATCGCCATGAGCGCACAGCCTGCACCTGCCGCGAACCGAGTCACCTTCGACAACCCGATGGGCATCGACGGATTCGAATTCGTCGAATTCGCCGCGCCGGCGGGTCAGAGCCAGGTCCTGCACGACTACTTCAGGAAGCTCGGCTTCGTCGCCGTGGCGAAGCACAGGACGCGGCCGATCACGACCTATCGCCAGGGCGACTGCACGTTCCTGGTCAACGAAGATCCGGATTCCTTCGCGGCGCGTTTCGCCGCCCGGCACGGACCGAGTGCCTGCGGCTTCGCGGTGCGCGTGAACAAGCTGGCCGAGTGGGCGCGCGTGCAGGCGCTGAAGAACGGTGCCGAGGCGTTCGACCATGCCGACGAGTTGACCAAGGCGGTGGCCGCACCGGTCATCAAGGGCATCGGCGGCTGCATGCTCTACATCGTCGATCGATACGACGACACCGGCACCATCCACGATCCGGACTACGAATGGCTGCCGGGTGCGGAGAAGATGCCGAAGGGCTTCGGTCTCAGCTTCATCGACCATCTGACGCACAACCTCTATGCCGGCAACATGGAAAAATGGGCCGAGTACTACCAGCGCCTGTTCAACTTCCGCGAGATCCGCTACTTCGACATCAAGGGCGCGAAGACCGGCCTGCTGTCGAAGGCGATGACGGCGCCGGACGGCATGGTGCGCATCCCGCTGAACGAGTCGACCGACCCGAAGTCGCAGATCAACGAATACCTGAACCAGTACGGCGGCGAAGGCATCCAGCACATCGCCTGCCACACCGACGACATCTACGCGACGGTCGAGGCGATGAAGGCGCAGGGCGTCGATTTCCTGGATACGCCCGACACTTACTTCGACGTCGTCGACCAGCGCGTGCCGAATCACAACGAGAACCTGCCGCGCCTGCGCGAGAACAAGATCCTGATCGACGCCGATCCGGAGACCAAGCAACGCAAGCTGCTGCAGATCTTCACCCAGAACGCGATCGGCCCGATCTTCTTCGAGATCATCCAGCGCAAGGGCAACGAAGGATTCGGCGAGGGCAATTTCCAGGCCTTGTTCGAATCGATCGAACGCGACCAGATGCGTCGCGGAGTGCTGTGATGAGCCTGCGCTACCAGTCCGGTTTCGGCAACGAATTCGCGACCGAAGCGATCGCCGGCACGCTGCCGGTCGGGCGCAACTCGCCGCAGCGCGTGGCGCATGGCCTGTATGCCGAGCAGATTTCCGGCACCGCGTTCACGATGCCGCGGCACGCGAACCTGCGGTCGTGGCTGTATCGCATCCGCCCCGGTTCGATGCACCAGCGCTTCGAGCGGATGGCGGACAGCGCTTTCCACAACCGCTTCGACGAGGCCGCGGCCGATCCGAACCAGCTGCGCTGGTCGCCGTTCCCCCTGCCCGCGGCGCGCACCGATTTCGTCGACGGACTGTTCACCGTCGCCGGCAACGGCTCGCCCGAGGCGATGACGGGCATCGGCATGCATGTCTATGCCGCCAACGCCTCGATGACCGAGCGTTTCTTCGTCGATGCCGACGGCGAGATGCTGGTCGTGTTGCAACAGGGCCGACTGCGTTTCGTGACCGAGATGGGCGTGATCGAAGCGGCGCCGCTCGAGATCGTGGTGATTCCGCGTGGCATCCGCTTCCGCGTCGAGCTGCTCGATGGCACGGCACGCGGTTACATCGCCGAGAACTTCGGTCATGCGTTGCGCATTCCCGATCTCGGACCGATCGGTTCGAACGGACTGGCGAATCCGCGCGATTTCCTGGCGCCGGTCGCCGCATATGAAGACCGCGAAGGCGATTTCGAACTGGTCAACAAGTTCCAGGGGCGGCTGTGGTCGGCGCGCATCGGCCATTCGCCCTGCGATGTCGTCGGCTGGCATGGCAACTACACGCCGTACAAGTTCGACCTGCGCCGTTTCAACACCATCGGTTCGATCAGCTTCGATCATCCGGATCCGTCGATTTTCACCGTGCTCACCAGTCCGAGTGCGGTGCCCGGTACCGCGAACATGGATTTCGCGATCTTTCCGCCGCGCATCCTGGCGATGCAGGACACCTTCCGTCCGCCCTGGTTCCATCGCAACATCGCCAGCGAATTCATGGGCCTGATCGAAGGCGTGTACGACGCCAAGGCCGACGGCTTCGCGCCCGGCGGCGCATCGCTGCACACCTGCATGACCGGCCACGGACCCGACGCGGCGACCTTCGAGAAGGCGAGCAGCGCGGATCTCTCGAAGCCCGACTACATCGATGGCACCATGGCCTTCATGTTCGAGACGGCGCTGGTGATCAAGCCCACCGTCCAGGCATTGGCCGCATCGAACCTGCAGCGCGACTATGCGCAATGCTGGCAGGGCCTGAAGAAGCATTTCGTCGCGCCGATCTGAGCGCGACGCATCCGGAGTCCGCATGAAACTCGCATCCCTCAAGCAAGGCGGCCGCGACGGCACGCTGATCGTCGTGAACCGTGACCTGAGCCGGGCGGTCGTCGCCGATGGCATCGCCCGAACGCTGCAGCAGGCGCTGGAAGATTGGCACAACACCGCGCCGCGCTTGAACGCGCTGTCCGAAGACCTGAATGCGGGTCGTGCCGCGAATGCCTTTGATCTCGACATGAACGCGTTGGCGGCGCCGCTGCCGCGTGCTTTCGAGTTCGTCGATGGCAGCGCCTACCTGCCGCACGTCGCGCGCGTGCGCAAGGCGCGCGGCGCCGAGGTGCCGGCCTCGTTCTACACCGATCCGCTGATGTATCAGGCGACCAGCGCCGGCTTCCTCGGTCCACGCGATCCCGTCGTGGTGCCGAGCGAGGCCTACGGCATCGATCTCGAGGCCGAAGTGATCGTCGTCACCGACGACGTGCCGATGGCGGTGACGGCGGAAGAAGCCGCCGGCCACATCCAGCTGATCGGTCTGATCAACGATGTCAGCCTGCGCAACCTGATTCCGGACGAACTGGCCAAGGGCTTCGGGTTCCTTCAGTCGAAGCCGCGTTCGGGACTGAGTCCGGTGTTCGTGACCCCGGACGAACTCGGTGACGCCTGGATCGACAGCAAGGTGCATCTGGCGTTGACCACGCACGTCAACGGCGCCTGGTTCGGCGCGCCGGAGGCTGGGATCGACATGCAGTTCAACTTCGCGCAACTGATCGCGCATGCCGCGAAGACGCGACCGCTGTCGGCGGGCACGATCGTCGGTTCAGGCACGGTCGCGAACGAGGACACGCGCCTTGGCGCCTCCTGTTTCGCCGAGCAACGCACGGTCGAGACGTTGCGGGACGGCAAGCCGAGCACGCCATTCATGAAGTTTGGCGATGTCGTGCGGATCGAGATGCTCGATCGCGCCGGACACAGCATCTTCGGAGCGATCGAACAGCGGATGACGCCATTGGCCCGCTGATCCGGGTGCAGTTGTTGCGCCACCAGCCGTGAGCTAGATTCAGGCTTCAGGTGAGGGAGGAAGCAACGTGGACAGCACGATCCGGCTTTACAGCTACTGGCGTTCCAGCGCGTCCTACCGGGTACGCATCGCCCTCAACCTGAAGCAGCTCAAGCACGAGATCGTGCCGGTCAATCTGGTGAAAGAGGGCGGCGAGCAGCACCTCGCCGAATTCCATCAGTTGAACCCGCAGGAGCGAGTGCCGGTCTTGATCGACGGCGGGCGCATCGTCAGGCAATCACTGGCGATCATCGAGTATCTGGAAGAAGTCTACGACGGCAATCACCTGTTGCCGGGCACTGCACGCGAGCGCGCCCGCGCACGCGGCTTGGCGCATCTGATCGCGACCGACATTTCGCCGATGGGCAATCTCAGCGTGCTGCATTATCTGGAGCACGAGGACGGCATGCCGCAGATCGAGCGCGAACGCTGGGTGCGGACCTGGATCGCGCGCGGATTCGCGGCGTTCGAGGAAATGCTCGTGGACAATCCGTCGACCGGCGAGTTCTGCGAAGGCGATTTGCCGTCGATCGCCGATTGCTGTCTGGTGCCGCAGGTCTACAACGCCAAGCGATTCGAGCTGGACTTGTCGCCGTATCCGACCCTGTCCCGCATCAACGACCATTGCCTGTCTCTGCCCGCCTTCGATCTGGCCAGGCCCGAAAAGCAGCTGGACGCGCCAAAGTCCTGAAGGTCAGAACGCGTTCGGGTCGTAGGGGTCGTGCTCGGCACTGCCTCCGCCCTCGGCGAGCCGGATCTTGAGTGCCAAGCCGTCGCGCGAGTCGGCCTTGTTGAGCACTTCCTCGAGCTCCACCTTGCCATCCTTGTAGAGGCGGAACAGGGCCTGATCGAAGGTCTGCATGCCTTCCTCGAGCGAACGATCCATCGCTTCCTTGATCTCGTGCACCTGCTGGCGGCGCATCATGTCGCGGATCACCGGCGTGTTGATCAGGACCTCGACCGCGGGGATGCGCTTGCCGTCCTTGCCCACGACCAGTCGCTGCGACACCACCGCCTTCAGGTTCAGCGACAGGTTCATCAGGATGTTCTTGTGGGCCGATTCCGGGAAGAAGTTGAGGATGCGCTCGATCGTCTGGTCGGCATTGTTCGAGTGCAGGGTGGCGAGACAGAGATGACCGGTCTCGGAAAAGGCGATCGCCGCCTCCATCGTTTCCTGGTCGCGGATTTCGCCGATCAGGATCACGTCGGGCGCTTCGCGCATCGCGTTCTTCAAGGCCTCGTGATAACTGCGCGTGTCGAGTCCGACCTCGCGCTGGTTGACGATCGACTTCTTGTGCCGGTGCAGGAACTCGATCGGATCCTCGATGGTGAGGATGTGGCCGCTGGTGTTGGTGTTGCGGAAATCGATCATCGCCGCCAGCGACGTCGACTTGCCCGAGCCGGTGGCGCCGACGACCAGGATCAGCCCGCGCGGTTCCATGATCAGGTCGCTCAGCACTTGGGGCAGCTTGAGCGTCTCGAAGTTCGGAATCTCGCTCTTGATCGCGCGAATGACCATGCCGACTTCGCCGCGTTGCTTGAACACGTTGACGCGGAAGCGGCCGGCTTCCTTCACCGCGATCGCGATGTTCAGTTCGAGGTCGCGCTCGAATGCCGGAACCTGGCCTTCATCCATCAGCGAATAGGCGATCTTCTTGACCATGCCGCCCGGCAGGCCGGTATTGCCGAGCGGGTATAGTTTGCCTTCGACCTTGATGTTCACCGGCGCGCCCGTGGTCAGGAACATGTCCGACGCACCCTTCTCCGCCATCAGTTTGAGGAAATAGCCGATGTCCATGCGCGCCTCGTGTGTTCGTCGTGATGCCGTTGCAAAGCCGCCGGCGGCTTTCCACAATAGACATCGTTCAGGATGCATGCGACTTATGACATTTCCGCGCTTGAAAATCCATCTGGCCGGTCCGCTTTTGACCCTGCTGTTGACCTCTTGTGCGTCGACGCCGGTACCGACCGGTGATGTCGATCGCTCGTCGATGCTGGTCCAGGGCGCACTTGCCGCCGAGGCCGAAATCTATGCACCGGTCGAACTCAAGTTCGCCCAGGACCGCGTGGCGCAGGCACGTGAAGCGCTGGCTTCGGGCGACAACAAGCGCGCGGCGCGTCTGGCGGCGCAAGCCGAAGCCGATGCCGAATTGGCGATGGCGCGCGCACGCGTGGCGCGGTTGCGGGCTGCTGCCGACGCGCAGGCCGCGGAGAATGCAAAATTGCGTGCCGAACTGCTGGGAGAGGCGCCATGAAGCACTCGACGCGCCTGTTGCCGATGCTGCTGCTGGCGGCATCGATGCCGCTGATCGCCGCCAAGCGTGACCTGGAATACGAACGCATCGAGCAGCAGCTGAATGCATTCGAGAACGATCCGGAGATCGGCAATCTCGCACCTGCGGAAGCGTCGCGTGTCCGCGAGACGCTGATGCTGATGAAAGCCGCAGGTGGTCGCGGCGACGAGCGCGCGCATCTGGTCTATCTCGCCGAGCGCCGTCTCGACGGGGCGATCGCGGCGGCCAACGCCACGTTCGAGGAACGCCGGCTGGTGCAGTTGCAGCGCGAGCGTGACCAGATCCTGCTCGAAGCCAGTCGCCGTGATGCCGAGATGTCGCGACTGGAGGCCGAGAAGCTGCGCCTGCAATCGCTGGCGCGGGCCGAAGAAGTCGAGCGTGCGCGCAGCGACGCCGATGCCGCGCGCGCCGACAGCGCCGAGAATGCCGCGTTGGCCGAAGCCGCACGCGCCGAAGCCGATCAGGCACGGCGTGTCGCCCAGGCGCAGTCGGCCGAGGCCCAGTTGGCCAAGCGCGAGGCCGAACTCGCGGTGGCGGCCGCGGACAGCCTGCGCATGCAGATGCAGTCGCTCACCGCGCGCGAGGAATCACGCGGCAGCGTGATGACCTTGGGCGAGGCGGTGTTTTCGCCGGGACGCTCGCAGTTGCAGCCGGACGCGATCGCGAACCTCGACAGCGTCATCGCGTTCGTCAACCGCGATGTCTCCCGACCGATCCGGATCGAAGGACATACCGACGCCAGCGGCAGCGACAACGCCAACCAGGTGCTGTCGCAGCAGCGTGCCGAAGCGGTGCTGGCGGCACTTGCGGCGCGCGGCGTCGATGCCGCCCGCATGACCGCGATCGGGCGTGGCGAGGATGCGCCGGTGGCTTCGAACGACAGCGCCGAAGGCAAGGCCCGCAATCGCCGTGTCGAGATCATTCTGGTCGGGCAATAACACCGATTTAACGCGCAAGCGCTTGAATTTTCGGGCCGGAATTTTCGGCTTGCCGGGCTTCCGGGAACGGAGTAGGTTCGAGTCACATGCCGCTCCGTTCCGATCCGCGGCATGGCAGGAAGGTCCGACGATGCAAGCGTGTTGCAGTCTCGAGGAATCCGCCGACCACCACCGGGTGGCTCGCGCGCGAGTGCTCGCGAACTTCCGCCATCCGGACCAGAGTCCCAACCACGCGCACCCCCACGCCCTCGACCGTTCGGTCGCGCGGCGCGCCGTGGCGCCTTTGCATGCAGAGGAGGTCAGCTGATGTTCGAAGCACAACAGCGTGAAGTCGAGGCGATGATGAGCCAGAGTCCGGAATTCCGGAGCCTGTTCCTCAAGCACCGTGAGCTCGACAAGCAGGTCCGTGATGCCGAACTGGGCGTGCTGCCCATCGATGACGTCACGCTCGGTCGATTGAAGAAGGAGAAGTTGTGGGCCAAGGACAAGCTCACCAACATCTGGGAGCATCGGGCCTGAGCCCATCACCCTCGAAAGAGGTCGCCGCACACGAGGTGCGGCAGGAATCGAGCAGGGCAGGACCCTGCGATGACGAGTGGCCGAAACGGATTGCGCAAGCAGACGGTGCTCCTCTGCGGCGGCCGGTGGCGTATGCCCCGGCCGTCCGTTTTTCCGGATCGTCGTTTTCCGGGGCGGCGGCTATCATCCCGCGTTCATTCATTGCGGAAGCCGGCCATGCCCCATGTCAACAGCGTGCTCGAACTGATCGGCAAGACGCCGATGGTCAAGGTGCAGAACCTCGACACTGGCCCGTGCGAGCTATACCTGAAGCTCGAGAGCGCGAATCCGGGCGGTTCGATCAAGGACCGCATCGGCCTGTCGATGATCGAAGCGGCCGAGCGCGACGGGCACATCCGGCCCGGCGCGACCCTGGTCGAAGGCACCGCCGGCAACACCGGCATCGGGCTTGCGCTGGTGGCGCAGCAGAAGGGCTACAAGCTCATCCTCGTGGTGCCGGACAAGATGAGCCGCGAAAAGATCTTCAATCTCAAGGCGATGGGTGCGGAAGTCGTGCTGACGCGCTCCGATGTCGCCAAGGGCCATCCTGCGTACTACCAGGACCTGGCCGCCCAGATCGCCAAGGACACGGCTGGCGCGTACTTCATCAACCAGTTCGGCAACCCGAGCAATCCGCAGGCGCATGAAGAAGTCACCGGCCCGGAAATCTTCGCCGACATGGACCGGAACATGGACGCCATCGTCTTCGGCGTCGGCTCGTCCGGCACGATGACCGGGCTGTCGCGCTACTTCGCGCGCGAGGCACCTCAAGTCGAGCTGGTGATCGCCGATCCAGTCGGCTCGATCCTCGAGGAATACATCAATCGCGGCACGCTCAGCGAGAAGTCGGCGAGCTGGATGGTCGAGGGCATCGGCGAGGACTTCCTGCCGCCGATCAGCGACTTCACCCGCGTCAAGAAGGCCTACGCGATCAGCGACAAGGAGAGTTTTCTTGCCGGTCGCGAGCTGCTGGCGCGCGAAGGCATTCTCGGCGGTTCGTCGAGCGGCACGATCCTCGCAGCCGCGTTGAAGTTCTGTCGCGAGCAAACCACCAAGAAGCGCGTCGTCGCCTTCGTCTGCGACACCGGCAACAAGTACCTGTCGAAGATGTACAACGACTACTGGATGCTCGACAACGGCTTCCTCGAACGCACCGTGCACAACGACCTGCGCGACCTGATCAACCGCCCGTATTCGCAGCGCGACACCGTCGTCATCGGCCCGAACGACCTGCTCACCGTCGCCTACCAGCGCATGAAGCTGTACGACGTGTCGCAGCTGCCGGTGATGGACGCCGACCAGCTCGTCGGCATCGTCGACGAGTCCGACGTGCTGATGCACGTCTACGGCGACGAGTCGAAATTCCGCGATCCGGTCTCGACGGCCATGGTCACCAAGCTCGACAAGCTCGATGTCAAATCCCCGATCGAGGCCCTGCTGCCGGTCTTCGACAAAGGCCACGTCGCCATCGTCACCGAAGCCGACAAGTTCCTCGGCCTCATCACTCGCATCGACCTGCTGAACTACCTGCGTCGTCGCGTGCAGTAGTGCAGCGAGCGCTCGCTACGCCGCCCGCAACGCTTCCGCCGGGTCGATGTGGGCGGCGCGGCGTGCCGGCAGCCAGCTGGCGAGTCCGGCGCTGGCGACGAGAACGAGCGTCGCTGCGGCGAGTGTGGTCGGATCGGTCGGTGTGACCTCGAACAGGAACGCTTGCAGGAACGGTGCGGCCAACGCGTACAGGACGAAGCCGGCGACGAGGCCGCTGGCGGTCAGGATCAGTCCGCGTGCCAAGACGAGTCCCGCGATGCGTGCGGGATTCGCGCCGAGCGCGGCACGCACGCCGAATTCCCGGGTGCGCAGCGCGACCATGTAGGCCATCACGCCGTACAGTCCGACGGCGCCGAGCAGCAAGGTGATCGCGGCGGCGGCGGTGATCAGGGTCAGTGTCAGCGTCAGTCGCGCCGTCGATGCGCGAACGACGTCATCCATCGTTTCGACGTTGAAGATCGGCACGCTCGGGTCGAGTTCGCGCACGATGCGCCGGATGGCGGGCACGAGCGCGGGCGATGATCCCGGCGCTTTCACGACCAGCGCCATCAAGTGTCGCGCGCCCGGTTCTCGGGCATCGATCGGCACCGTTTGCGGGCGGTACACCATGGCTGCAGGGGCCTCGGCGAGGTCCCGCTCGCGCACGTCACCGACGATGCCGACGATCGTGTAGCTGGGTCCGCCCGCGGCGCGTACCAGGCGCTTGCCGATGGCCGCAGCACCGCTCGCGTCACTGAACAGCGTGGCCGCAGCACTTCGGCTGATGATGACGTGATCGTCGGGCTTACCGCCGATCGGGCCAAAGGCCCGGCCCGCAAGCAGGGGAATGCCCATGGCCGAGAAATAGCCTTCGTCGACGACATGCAACGGCATCGTCCGCGTGCGGACATCGCCTTCGATCCGAAACGTCTCCTGCAACGACCATCCGCGTGCGATCGGCACGCGCATGGTCAGGCCGGCGGCGGTGACCGAGGGCAGGGCACGCACCTGCTCGCCGAGTCGTGCATAAAACGTCACTGCGGCGGCGTCGTCGAAGCGCGCGAATGGCAGCAAGGTCCAGACGATGGTGACGTCACCGGTATCGAACCCGGGATGCACCTGGTTCAATCGATGCGCCGTGCGCAGGAGCAAGGCCGAACCCAACGAGACGACGAGCGCCAGCGCGATCTGCAAGGCGGCGATGACCATGCGCATCCGCTGCCGGCGCTTCCCCGCGGTCTCGCCGCGAGCGCCGTCGCGCAGGTGGCTGGACAAGCTCGCGCGGCGCAACCTAAGCGCCGGAACCGCGGTGCACAGGCCCGTGCTGACGAGACTGATCAAAGCGATGAAACCCGCAGTCGGAAGATTCAGACCCAGCTCCGACAGTCGGGGAATGTCGTCGGGTCCGAACGCCACCAGCGCTTGCACGGCGGCATGAACCAGCAGCAGCGCCAGCACGCCGGCGGTTGCTCCCAGCCACAGTGATTCGCCGAGAAAATGTGTGGCGATGCGCCATTGGCCGGCGCCGAGCGTGGCGCGCACCGCGAGTTCGTTCTGGCGCGCTTCGGCGCGGACCAGCATGAGATTCGTCACGTTTGCCCAAGCCACCAGCAGTACCCCCGCGGCTGCGGCGGCAAGGATCCACAGCGTCCGCGCGATATCGGCGGTGTACGCGTCGCGCATGGACTGGACCGTGGGCGTCGGATGCACGTCGGACAGCCAGGTCGCAGTGGCGCCGCCCGAGTCCAGACGCGGGAATCGCTCCGCCATCGTCGGCAGCAAGGCGGCCAATTCATGCTGCGCCTGAGCGGCCGTCGCGCCTGGCGCGAGACGCCCGATCCCCGAGTACAGGAACTCGCCCACGACCGCATCCACGGGAAGACGCGCGGACAGCCAAACGCGGGTCTTCGCGTCCGGGAAAGCGAAACGTGCGGGCATCACGCCGACAATTTCGCGTGGCACGCTGTTGACCATCATGACCCGGCCGAGCACCTCTTCGGACGCGCCGAATCGGGTACGCCACTCGGCCTCGCTGAGCAGAACCGCACTGGGTCCGCCCGGCTGCTCCTCGTCGGCCGTGAACGACCGACCCCGCAGCGGCGGCACCTGCAGCATCGGCACCATCGACGCCGTCATCCAGGTCGCGATGACCCGCTCCGGCGCATCGTCGACGCCTTCGGTCCAGACGTTCGTGTGGCCGGTGCGATGGAAGCCGACTTCGGCCAGCCGCGTGGCGAATTGCCGGTACGTGAAGTACGCCGCCGGTGGTTGCTGCATCGGGCCGCGTTCCGCCGTCTGCAGGCCGATGCTGACCAACCGGTCCGGTGCGCCGTAGGGCAGCGGCGCGAGCAACACGCCGTGGACGATCGCGAACATCGCACCGACGGCGGCGATGCCCAGCGTCAGCGTGAGTATGGCCGAGATCGTGAACGCCGGCGTGCGTCTCAGTGATCGCAATCCGCTCTTCATCGTCGCTCGCCGAACAAGGATCCGAAGCTGAGGTAGAACGAATCGTTGCCGCCCTCGGCAGCGCCGTAGCCGAAGAAGATCGGACCGAGCGGGGAATCGATGCCGACGAAGACCGAGCCGGCGTAGATCAGCGAATCGACGTCGATGGCTTCCCGGCGGTCCCAGACATTGCCGGTCTCGACGCTGGCGCCGATGTAGGCGGGCAGCGCGAACAACTGCGACATGTCGCCGAAGCGCCGGTAGTAGATGGCGCGGGCCAGCGCGCCGTGTTCGCCGCTGAGTTCGCGATCGCCGAACCCGGACAGGCGCGTGAAGCCGCCCAGCGTGGCGAGCGCGCTGAAGGCTTCGGGTTCGCCCCAGGCCGTTTGCGCCTCGGCACCGACGAGCAGGCGATGGCGATCGAACGCGAACGCGTGGTACCAGTCGGCGCGCAACACTTCGCCGTTGGCGTCGGAGCCGAGCCCGGGCCGGGTGATGCTGAGGTCGAGCGAGCCACGGCGACCGCTGGTCGGGAAGCCAAGGTCGTCAAGACTGTCATGGTCGACGGCGAGCACGAAGCTGCTGGCATCCGAGGTGAATCCGGTGACGCCCGGAATCGGCAGCAGCCCGGTCTGGATCTGCGCACGGTTGTGGCTGTATTCGTAGCCGCCTTCGAGGCGCCAGCTGCGACCGATGTTCGTGCCGATGCGGGCGCCGACCAAAGCGCGGCGCAGTCGTGCATCCAGTTGGCCGGTATCGCCGCTGAAGCTTTGGTTGCGTGCATCGAAGCGGATCTCCGGTCGCCAGTAGTATTGCCCGCGGTCTCCCCAGGGTTGGTACCACTCGCCGCCGAGTGCGGCGACGCGCCCGAGGTCGGCGCGCACGCGTGCCTCGGCGCCGTGCGCGGACAGTCCGGTGAAGGTGGCTTCGGCCGACAACTGGTAGTCGCTGCGGCCATTGAAGTCGTCGGACAACTGCAGTCCGAATCCGACGAAGTTCGGGCCCCAGCCCTTGTCCACCGGCGTCACCAGCAGGCCGGTGTCGTCGCCACGACGTGCGAGCTTGTACAGGATGCGCTCGTAGTGTCCGGTGCCGTAGGCGTCCGCGACACGCTGCTCCACCTCGGCATCGTCGAGCGGCTTGCCGACCAGATCGCGCATCGCCGTGTGCACGAACAGCGGCGCGCGCGTGCGCTTGGCGCTGACTTCGACGAACGCGAGCGGCGGTGCCTCGAAATCGACGCGGCGCTGCGTCAGTCGCACGGCGGCATAGGCATCGGCCGGCAGCGACAGAGCTCGCAGTTCGGCGACCGCGGCTTCGGCGGCCTGTTCGCCCAGCGTGATCGTCGATACCGCGCGATCGAATGCGGCGCTGCTCATCATGCCGAGATCGGGTCGGATCAGCACGTCGTCCGGGTTCATGGCGGCGATCGCCTGATCGGTGCGCTGTTTCATCAGCAGGGTGATCATCTGCATGGTGATCGACAGCGGCGAGCCGAGCGTGTCCTCGTCGGCCAGCGGTTCACCGACATCGACGACGATGACGCGGTCCACGCCCATCGCCTTGACGATGTCGACCGGGACGTTGTTGACGATGCCGCCATCGACCATCAGCCGGCCATTGACGCGGATCGGCGCGAACGCGCCGGGCACCGACATGCTGGCGCGGATCGCGAGCGACAGGTCGCCGTCCTTGAACACCACCTGTTCACCGCGACCGATGTCGGTACCGATCGCGCGGAACGGAATCGGAAGATCGTCGAAGCGCTTCAGTCTCCAGTACGGCATCAGCATGCGCCGCAGCAGGATCAGGAATTTCTGCCCCTGCAGCACGCCGCGTGGCGCGATCAATTTGCCATCGCGCAGTCCGAGCTTGAAGTCGAGCAGGTCGCGGTAGTCCTCGTCCTTGCGCCGCATCGGCAGGTCGGGACGCGACGGATCGTCGCTGAAGAAATCCTTCCAGTCGATCGACGCGATCAGCGCCTCGATTTCGTCCGGGGTGTAGCCGGCCGCATACAGGCCGCCGACGATCGACCCCATGCTGGTGCCGGCGATGGCGTGGACCGGGATGCGTTCGCGCTCCAGGACCTTGAGCACGCCGATGTGCGCAGCACCGCGCGCACCGCCGCCGCCGAGCACGAGGCCGATCCGCGGCGCGGTCGGCAGGGCGCGCGCGTAGTCTTCCGGCGTCACCTCGGCGACGTGGGTCCGCGACGCGGTGGCTGCCGCATTGGCGGTGCCGAGGCAAATCAGGGCGAACAGCAGGACAAGGAAACGCATGGCAAGCCTTGGCGGATGGATGCGGCCATGTTAGCCGCCGCGCTACGCTATGCGCCCACTTTGAGATCAACCATGGCCCAGTCGAAACTCGTGCGCGGCCTCGGCACGCGCGCCATCCACGCCGGACAGAAGCCCGACCCGAGCACCGGTGCGGTGATGACGCCGATCTACGCGACCAGCACCTATGTCCAGCGCAGTCCCGGCGAGCACCAGGGCTTCGAATACTCGCGATCGCACAATCCGACGCGATTCGCCTACGAAGACTGCGTTGCCGCGCTCGAAGGCGGCCGCAAGGGTTACGCCTTCGCGTCGGGCCTGGCCGCGACCGCGACCGTGCTCGATGCACTCGATTCCGGCAGCCACGTCATCGCGATGGACGACATGTACGGTGGCACTTACCGGCTGTTCGAACGCGTGCGTCGTCGCTCGGCCGGTCTCGATTTCAGCTATGTCGACCTGAACGACGTCGCGGCATTGAAGGCGGCGCTGCGTCCGAACACGCGCATGATCTGGGCCGAGACGCCGACCAATCCGCTGCTCAAGCTGGTCGACCTCGCGAAAGTGGCGGCGTTCGCGAAGAAGCATGGTCTGATCTTCGCGGTCGACAACACCTTCAGTTCACCGATGCTGCAACGTCCGATCGAATTCGGTGCCGACCTCGTCATGCACTCGGCGACGAAATACCTGAACGGCCACTCCGACATCGTCGGCGGCATGCTGGTGGTCGGCGATCACGCGGATCTGGAAGAGCGCATCGGCTTCCTGCAGAACGCGGTCGGTGGTGTGCAGGGGCCGTTCGACTCCTTCCTTGCGTTGCGCGGCCTGAAGACCCTGCATCTGCGCATGCAGGCGCATTGCGCCAATGCCGGAGAACTGGCGACGTGGCTGGAGAAACACCCGAAGGTCGAACGCGTGATCTATCCGGGACTGAAGTCGCACCCGCAGCACGCGCTCGCGAAGAAGCAGATGGACGGCTTCGGCGGCATGATTTCGATCGTGGTCAAGGGTGGTCTGAAATCAGCACGCAAGATGATGGAGCGCTGCCAAATCTTCGGTCTGGCCGAATCGCTGGGCGGCGTCGAGAGCCTGATCAACCATCCGGCGATCATGACCCATGCCTCGGTGCCGGCCGACAAGCGCAAGGCGCTCGGCATCAGCGACGCGCTGGTGCGCCTGTCGGTCGGCGTCGAAGATGTCGCCGACCTGCGCGCAGACCTGGAACAGGCGCTGGGTTGAAGTCGTTCTTTGCCGGCGCGCAGGCCTTGACCCGATTCCTGCCGGTTCTGCTCGCTTGCTCGTTGGCCGCGTGCGTGCTCGCGCCGCAGCGGGATGTCGCGGCGCCGGTCGTCGACGACCGCGCGACATTGCGGACGTTCCGCGAGCAGTACGCGGCATTGAAGGCTGCGGCGCGCGGCGGCGACGTCGCCCGCCAGTTGCGCGAAGCCGATGCGACCTACGCGCTGGCGCCGGACGTGCCGATGGTGATCTATCTGCGCGCCGCCGCACAGGCGGCGAATGCGCAGCGTGATGCGGCGCTGGTCAGCCTGTCGTCGCTCGCGGACACCGGTCTGGCGATCAACATCGGCGCATCGCCCGCGTTCGTCGCCCTGCAGCCGGACCCGCGTTTCGATTCGCTGACGCAACGTTTCGCGCGGAATGGTGCGGCGCGAGGCGTGGTCGACCTGGCCTTCACCGCGTCGGGCTTGCCGACCGACTTCGTGCCCGAGTCCATCGTCCGCGACGAGACGAATGATCGCTGGCTGCTCGGCAGCGTGCGCTATGCGCGCATCGATGCCGTCGACGGCCGCGGCGGCGCCTACGACTTCGTGGCGGAACGCAGCGGCGACTTGCTCAGTGCGCTCGGCATGCGGCTGGTCGGCGATACCCTGTGGGTCGCCTCGGCGGGCTTCACGGAAACCGCCGGCATTGCGAAGGACGACATCGGTCGCAGCGGTTTGTTCGAGATCGATGCGCGCAGCGGCGCGGTACGACGGTCGTGGTCGCTGCCGGCGGACGATCAGCCGCACGCGCTCGGCGACGTGCTGCTCGTCGGCAGCGACGTCTACACGAGCGACAGCATCGGCGGTGGGGTGTACCGACTCGATGCCGAACGCATCGCGCTCGAACCCGTCGTCGCGCCCGGTTTGTTGCTGTCGCCACAGGGCATGGCCGAACACAGCGGTGATCTCGTCGTGGCCGACTATCCGAGCGGGCTGTGGCGAGTCGACGTTGCCACCGGCGCGATGCGCAAATTGCGCGCAGCCTCCCGTGTCGCGCTCACCGGAATCGACGGCCTTTACGCGCACGACGGCGATCTGATCGCGATCCAGAACGGCACCACGCCGAAGCGCATCCTTCGCATCGCGCTGGACGATGACGGAAACGCCATCAATCGCGTCGACGTGCTCGCGCAGAACCTGTTCGGCTGGGGCGAGCCCTCGCTCGCCACGATCCACGACGGCGCGCTGTACTACATCGCCAACAGCCAGTGGGATCGCTTCGACGCAAACGGCCAGTTGCCACCGCCGCAACAACTCGAGGCGCCACGCATCATGCGGTTGATTCTGGACTGATCAGCCGATCCATCCGGCCAGCACGAACAACGCGAGCGTGGCCATCCAGACCACGAGGATGCGCCAGATCAGCGATTGCGACTGGTGCAGCGGCAGCAGGGTCGTGTTCGCGGCCTCGTCTTCGAAATCCTCGTCTTCGGCATCGACGCTGGCGCGGGCCGCGGCGAACATGAAGCCGATGTCGCGGACCAGATAACCCTGGCCAATGCCGTGGTGGAAATCGCGCCAGCTCTGCGTCACGGCATCGAAATCGGCAGCGAGCGCCATCGACAGCGTCATCAGTTGCGCGGCCGGCCAGTCCAGCATCAGGTGCAACTCGCGCAAGGCGTCGGCGTGCGCGCGCGGCAATGCGGACCGGAACGGTTCCGATTGCGCGACCAGTTGCACGAAGCGGTACAGCAGCGCGCCCGAGGGACCGAGCAACAGGAACCAGAACAGCACGCCGAACCAGCGTGTCAGGGAGGCTCGGAACACGGCGTCGACCAAGGTGCGGCCATCCAGTCCGAGCGGCGGCGACGGCGGGTCGGTCGGCAGTTCCTGCAGCGCGGTGATGCGCGTGTCGCGGTCGCCGGCATGGGTGATCGCGCCGATGTCGGCATCCAGATCGCGCGGTCCCCAGCAGTAGAACAACACCACGGTCGCCAGCAGGAACGAGGGAAAACCGTAGGCGGTGCCGGCCAGGAAGAACTGCAGCAGCGCCAGCGCCAGCACCGGCAAGCCGACCGAGCACCAGCCGCCGAAGCGGCCACGCCACAGGGCACTGCCGGAGAGCGGGTTGAAATCGCCGCGCAACCAGCCCTCGAACCAGCCGTAGTGACGCAGCCGGCCGAGCTCCGGAATGCTGTGGCTGAGAATGATCGAGACGAGTACGGCGAGTAGGGCGGTGGCCATGGGCGCTTCCTGCGTTGCGCCGATTCTAGTTCACATCGCCTCGATTCACATCGCGAGTTCGACCGCGCCGGTGGCCGCGAGTTCGTCGATCAAGGCCTCGCTGTAGCCGAGTTCGAGCAGGACCTCGTGGGTGTGCTCGCCACGCAGCGGCGGTGCGCGATCGGAATGGTGCAGGCGGCCATCGAAGCGCAGCGGATTGGCGATCTGCGGCAGGTGCGTGTGCAGCGTGTGCGGCAGGTCGAAGCGCAGACCGCGCGCTTCCACTTGCGGATCGGCGAACACTTCCTCCATGTCCTGGACCGGACCGCAGGGGATGTTGGCGTCGTCGAGCGCGCGGCGCCATTCTTCCTTGGAGCGCGTGCGCATGCGTTCGCTGATCAGCGGCGTCAGCAGATGGCGGTTGGCGACGCGCAGGGCATTGCTCGCGAAACGTGGATCGTCGATCCAGGTCGCGGAGGCGATCTCGCAGAAGCGCCGGAACTGCATGTCGTTGCCGACCGCGATGAACATCTCGCCGTTCGCGGTCGGGAAGCTCTGGTAGGGCACGATGTTCGGGTGCGCGCTGCCGAGGCGTTCCGGGATTTCGCCGGCGATCAGGTAGTTCATGCCCTGATTGGCCAGGATCGCGACCGCGGAATCGAACAGCGCCGTGTCGATCCAACTGCCGCGACCGCTGCTCTGGCGCTGGATCAAGGCTGCCTGGATCGCGTTCGCGGCATACAGGCCGGTGATCATGTCGATCACCGCGACGCCGACCTTGACCGGGCCGCGGCCATGCTCGCCGGTGATGCTCATCATCCCGGCCTGGGCCTGGATCATCGCGTCGTAGCCGGCCTTGGCGGCGTTCGGTCCGTCCTGGCCGAAGCCGCTGATCGAGCAATACACCAGGCCGGGCGAGGTCTCCGACAGGCTCTCGAAGTCGAGGCCCATGCGCGCGAGCGTGCCCGGCTTGAAGTTCTCGATCAGCACGTCCGAGGTGCGCGCGAGCGCCCGCACGATCGATTGCGCGCGCGGGTCGGTCAGTTCGAGTGCGACCGAGCGCTTGCCACGGTTGCAGGACAGAAAATAGGCCGATTCCTCGGTCGCGGTGCCTTCGTCGTTGATCAGCCACGGCGGGCCCCATTCGCGCGTGTCGTCGCCGGCGCCGCTGCGCTCGATCTTGATCACGTCCGCGCCGAGGTCGGCGAGCATCTGGGTCGCGAAGGGTCCGGCGAGCACGCGTGACAGGTCGAGGACCCGCAGACCGGACAAGGGCCCCTTCACGCGCGGACTCCCGGGTGCGGATTCGCCGGACGATTCGGGAACTTGGAAGTCGAGGGCATGGTTTCGTCCGATCGGGCAACAAAATGAAAATTCAGCCGGGGCTTGTAGCAGGCGCGCGACAGTCGCTCAAGCCGGAAGCTTGGCGGCGACGCGCGGCAGTCGCTACATTGACGCCATTCCGTCACGAATATTGTGGAGCCCGGCATGGATCGCAGCCTGCTCGATGCCGTCCTCAGCACCGATACCCGGAGCGCGGCCAGGCAACTCGCCGGCGAGTCCGACCAGGCCATTGCCGACCTGCTGACCGCGATCAATCCGGGTTTCGCGGTCGAGATCCTCAGCCAGTTTCCGCCGGAACGGCGCGAGCGCATCGCCGCGGCGACGCCGTTCGGTGCCGGTCAGCAATGGTTGCTCGACCACCAGCACGAGGAGGGCACGGTCGGCCGGCTGATGGAGCGGCCACTCGCGGTATTCCGGCCGGAAACGACGGTCGGACAAGTGGTCGATGCGTTGCGCGACGTGGTGAAGAAGGCGTTCGTGATCTATGTCTTCGTCACCGAGGCGGATGGTCGTCTGGTCGGTGTCGTCGCATTTCGCGAACTGCTGTTCGCCGGCAAGGACCAGCCGCTCAGCGCCGTCATGGTCAAGCAGCCGTTCGCGCTGCGGCCCGACATGGCTCAGGTCGACGCGATGCGCGCCGTGGTCACGCGGCACTATCCGGCTTACCCCGTGTGCGATGCCGAGAACCGCCTGGTCGGATCGGTCCGCGGGCAGGTGCTGTTCGAGCAGCAGGCCTTCGAGATTTCCGCGCAGGCCGGTTCGATGGTCGGCGTCGAGAAGGAGGAGCGGCTGGCGACGCCTTGGACGCGCAGCTTCAAGTTCCGGCATCCGTGGCTGCAGTTGAACCTGCTGACCGCGTTCCTCGCGGCGGCCGTGGTCGGCTACTACCAGGAAGCGATCGACAAGATCGTGCTGCTCGCGGTGTTCCTGCCGGTGCTCGCCGGGCAGTGCGGCAACAGCGGTTCGCAGGCGCTGGCAGTGACGCTGCGCGGCATGACGCTCGGCGAGTTGAAGCCTGGCCAGGGCTGGAAGCTGATCGCCAAGGAAGCCTTGCTCGGCTGGTGGAACGGATTGATCGTCGGCCTCGTCGCGGGGTTCGCGCTGTTCCTGATGGCGCGCGCCCAGAACAACCCGGATGCCCCGATGCTGGCCGCGATCTGCGTGTTCGCGATGGCCTGTTCCTGCGTCTTGTCGGGGATTGCCGGGTCGGCGATCCCGCTCGGCCTGAAGCGGCTCGGTGCCGATCCGGCGACCGCTTCGGGGATCTTCCTGACCACCGCCACCGATATCGTCAGCATGGGCACCTTTCTCGGGCTGGCCAGCTGGCTGCTGTTGTGAACGCGCCCCGCCTCATCCATTACCGGGAGCTCGAGCCGGTGCCGTGGAAAAACGGCCTCGGTCTGACCCGCGAGATCGCCTTGGTCGCATCGGCCACGAACGCCACCGGCTTCCGCTTCCGGCTGTCGCGCGCCGTGATCGATGCGCAGGCGCCGTTTTCCAAGTATCCGGGCGTGCGTCGCTGGTTGGTGCTGGCGCGCGGCGGGGCGATCGAGCTGCGCTTCGACGGACAACCGGTGCGGCAACTCGATCGCGTCGGTGATCTGTGCGCGTTCAGCGGCGACGACGTCGTCGAGGGCGTGCCGCTGGACGGCGCCAGCGAGGACTTCAACCTGATGCTGGCCGATCCGTTGCTCGACGCCGAGGTGCTGGTGCGGCCGCTGGTCGGTTCGATGATCCTGCACCAGCCGGCGGGGAGTTGGCTGATCCTGCACCTGCTCGATGGCCATGCGCATCTGCAGGGCGAGCGCGCCACGCTGGCGGCGGGCGACACGCTGTGGTCCGATCCCGGCGAACAGGATCGCATCGCGGCGCGGATCGACGGCGGTGGCATGGCCTTGATCCTGCGCATCGCGCCGCGTTCAGCGACCTGATCGAACGCTGAATCGTGGTCGAAAGTCGCGCGAATGGCATGGGCGACGAGCGTCCACTCGCGTTACGTTCGAGTGGCCGCGATCCGCGGTGCTTGGAGTGGCCGTCATGACTGACCGGAACGTGTGGGCAATGCTGCTGCTGGCGTCGATCACGACCAGCGTCGCCGCCACCGACGTCGTACCGATCCGTTTCGAGAATCGCGGGCAGCCGGTCGTGGTGAAACAGTACCGCGATGGCGTCCAGTGCGATCTCGGCCAGTTGGGACGCAACCACTACGTCATCGGCAGCGATCCGCGACGGACGCATCGGCGCCATTTCGATCGTGACCTGATCGCCGGCGAGCCCGTCGAGTTCGTGTTCGTGCGCAAGGCCTTCAAGCCGGCGCGCACCGGCATCCCGGGCGGCACCGACGCGATCGGATTGCGCACGCGTCTGGTCCCCGAGGCCGGCCTGGAATACCGCGTCCGTGTCGAACGCCAGGCCACGCGCATGGATGCCATCGTCGAATCGCGTGCGGTCGGTAGCGATGACGCGTTCGCGCGTGTGCCGACCGTGGTGTCCTACGACCCGCAGAGTCTGTGCGTGACCGGCGTGCGCGGCAGCGTGGCCGGGCGCTGAGTCAATCCCAGCGGTCGTCGCGCGTCCAGACGCCGTCGGCATCGATGCGCACCGGAAAGCTCGCTGTCGGCGCATAGGCCGGCGGCGCGCAAACGGCACCGGTGCGCACGTCGAAACGTGCCCCGTGACGCGGGCACTCGATTTCGAAGCCGTCGATCGGGCCGCCGGCGAGTTCGCCGCCATCGTGCGTGCAGACGTCTTCGATCGCGTAGTGGTCGCCATCGATGTTGAACACCGCGATCATCGTGCCGTCGGCATCGACGACGCGGTGTTCGCCGGGGGCCATCGCGTCGCGTTCGCAAACGTGCGTCCAGCCGTCCATCAGGTCAGATCCTTCGCGAACACTTCGAAGCGCAAGTCGTCGCGCTTCGGCAATCCGAAGCGTTCATCGCCATAGGGGAAGGGCTTGAATTCGCCGGTGCTGCGGTAACCGCGGCGTCGGTACCAGGCGATCAGTTCGGCGCGGATCGAGATCACCGTGCAGGTTATCGTCGCGCAGCCGAACTCGGCGCGAACGATGCGTTCGGCCTCGCGCAACAAGGCATCGCCGATGCCGCCGCCCTGCAGGTTCGGGCGCACCGAGAACATGCCGAAATAGCCGCGCCCGTCGATCTGCTCGACCTGCACGCTGCCGACCAGTTCGCCATCGCGTTCGGCGAGAACGATGCGGCCACCCGCGTTCTCGATGACGTCGCGCACACCGTCGGCATCGACGCGCTGACCGTCGAGAAAGTCGGCCTCGGTGGTCCAGCCGACGCGACTGGCGTCGCCGCGATAGGCGGACTGGACCAGATCGGCGATGGCCCGGACGTCCGCGACGGTCGCTGTGCGAAACCGGAGCACGGTCATTCCCTGGACTTCAGGGCCGCCAGCGCGGCATCGAACGGCAACAGCGCGCAGCGTTGCCGCGCCGGGTGGTGGCAGAGTTCCGCGAACGCGGCGAAGTCGTCGCGCGCAGCAGGACCGGACCGGAACATCGCCTGCACCTCTTCGCGCAATGCAGCGACGTACGCCGCTTCGGCGCCGCGCAAGGCTTCGGTCAGCATCGACGCGCAGGCCGTGGTGATGGCGCAGGACTCGCCGTCGAACATCGCCGCCTGGATCACGCCGTCGCGCATGCGCAACGACAGTTCGAGCTGGTCGCCGCACATCGCGTTTTCGGCGACGCCATGATGGGTCGCGTCGTCCAGGCAGCCGCAATTGCGCGGTGCGCGGTTGTGCGCCAGCACGATGTCCGAGTAACGCGTCGACGGGTGCGCACTCATCAAGCCAGCATCCTGCGCACTTTCGCGAGTGCGGCGACAAAGGCGGCGATCTCCGCTTCGGTATTGTAAAACGACAGCGAGGCGCGCACCGTCGCCGGCAGACCGAAGAACTGCATGGTCGGATGCGTGCAATGGTGCCCGGAACGCACCGCCACGCCTTCGTGGTCGAGCAGGGTGGCGATGTCGTGCGCGTGCGCACCCTCGACCACGAACGAGAACACGGCTGCGCGTTCACGCGCCGCACCGATCAGGCGCAGGCCATCGACGCCGCGCAGGGCATCGAGCATGCGGTCGCGCAGGATCGCCTCGCGTCTCGCGATCGCGTCCATGCCGACCGCGTTCAACCAGTCGATGGCGGCACCAAGTCCGATGAATCCCGCGATGTTCGGCGTACCCGCCTCGAACTTGTGCGGCGGGTCGCTGAAGGTGGTGCCTTCGAACGAGACCTTGCGGATCATCTCGCCGCCGCCCATGAACGGCGGCATCGCGTCCAGGTGCACGCGCTTCGCGATCAAGGCGCCAGTGCCGGTCGGCGCGAACAGCTTGTGGCCGGTGAGCACGTAGAAATCGCAGTCGAGCGCGGCGACATCGACCTTGAAGTGCGGCACTGCCTGCGAGCCGTCGATCAGGGTCGGGATGCCGCGCGCATTCGCCGCGTCGATGATGCGCTTGACCGGATTGATCGTGCCCAGTGCGTTGGAGACATGCGTCAGGCCGACCAGTCGGGTGCGCGCGTTCATCAGCGCGATCATGCCCTCGACATCGAGTTCGCCGGCCTCGGTGATCGGCGCCGGCACGACCTTGGCACCGGTCTCGGCGGCGACCAGTTGCCAGGGCACGATGTTGGCGTGGTGCTCCATGCGCGAGACCAGGATCTCGTCGCCGGGTTGCAGGTTCGGACGCAGGAAGCTGTAAGCGACCAGATTCACGGACTCGGTGGTGCCGCGCGTGAAGACCACGTCCTCGCGCGAACGCGCTCCGACGAACCCCGCCAGCTTGTCGCGCGCGGCTTCGTACAACGACGTCGCTTCTTCGCCCAGCGTGTGCACGGCGCGCGCGACATTGGCGTTGTGCTCGGTGTAGTAGCCGCTCACCGCGTCGATCACGGCGCGCGGCTTCTGCGCCGTGTTGGCGTTGTCGAAATAGACCAGCGACTTGCCGTGGATGCGGCGCGCGAGTTGCGGGAATTCGGCGCGGATCGCGTCGATGTCGTCGAGCCGGCTCATGTGGCTTCTTCCGGGAGCACGTGTGCCAGCGCTGCGAGCGCGAACTCGCGAATTCGGGCGTCGGGCAATTGCAGCAGCGGCTCGCGCGCGAACGCAAGTTGCAGGATGCGGCGCGCTTCGGACTCGCCGATGCCGCGCGAGCGCAGGTAGAACAGCGCGCCCTCGTCGAGGCGACCGACGGTGGCGCCGTGCGCGGCCTTGACTTCGTCGGCGTAGATTTCGAGCACCGGCCGGGTGTCGATCTCGGCATGCGGCGACAGCAGCAGGTTCTTGTTGCTGAGCCCGGCATCGGCGCCGTCGGCGCCTTCCTCGACGATCAACTGACCGGCGAAGATCGCATGGCCGCGCTGGTCGGCGAGACCGCGCCAGACGATGTCGGCACGCGTGTTCTTCGCGCGGTGGCGGGCGTCGATGTTGACGTCGGCGTGGCGGCGCTTCGTGACCATGGTGCAGCCACGTACGATCAGTTCGGATTGCTCGCCGGCCAGGGTGGCGTCGAGATCATGGCGATACAACGCGGCACCCGCGGCGACTTCGGCGAGTTCGAAGCGCGCGGACGCAGCGAGTACGGCGTGCGTGCCGATGACGACGCTGGCGCGTTCGCCTTCGTCGGCGGTTTCGAGCCAGTGCAGATGCGCGCCATCGGCCAGCGCGAGATCGCGCCACAGGTTGACGAAGGCGGTGCCGTCGGATTCACCGAGGCGATGATGCACGATGGATGCCTCGGCGCCGGGCGCGAGTTCAACGTGCAGCGACTGCTGGACCACGGCATCCTGCGCCGCCGCCGTCGTGATCGACAGCAGATGGATCGGTGTCGCGCACGCGGCCGAGATGTGCAGGGCCAACGTCGGCGCGGCGACGGCAGCGGCGCGCGCGAACGGCCAATGCGGCGGGGGACTCCCCGACGGCGCCGACGCGTCCAGCGTCAGGGCATCGCCGAGTGCGGCCAGATCGGACAGCGTTGCATCGTGCCGCCCGTCGACGAAGACGAGGCGTGGCGACAACGACGCGATGCGCGCCTGCATCGCGTCGCCGAGCGGCGTCGCGGTGGTCGGCGCCGTCGTGAACGTGCGCGCATTCAACGCCCGCAACGAGCTGTAGCGCCAGCGTTCATCACGCGGCCCGGGCAGCGCGAGGTCGGCCAGTCGCTCGGGTGCTGCCGCGAACAGGGCGTGTTGCAGTCCGCTCATGACGCGAACGCCGCCTGTTCTTCGCGCTTGCGCGCCTTGATCCAGGCGTAACCTTCTTCTTCGAGCTTCAGCGCCAGGTCCTTGTCGCCGCTCTGCACGATGCGGCCATCGGCGAGTACGTGCACGACGTCGGGCACGATGTAGTCGAGCAGGCGCTGGTAATGGGTGATGACGAGGAAGGCGCGTTCCGGCGAGCGCAGCCGGTTCACGCCTTCGGCGACCAGTTTCAGCGCGTCGATGTCGAGGCCGGAGTCGGTCTCGTCGAGGATGGCCAGCGCGGGTTCGAGCACGGCCATCTGGAAGATCTCGTTGCGCTTTTTCTCGCCGCCCGAGAAGCCTTCGTTGACGGCGCGGTTCAGCAGCTCGTCCTTCAGGTGCAGCACCTTGAGCTTCTCGCGCACGAGTTTCAGGAAGGCCATCGAATCGAGTTCGGGCTCGCCGCGATGCTTGCGCTGGGCGTTGTAGGCGGCGCGCAGGAAGTAGGTGTTGTTCACGCCCGGAATCTCGACCGGATACTGGAACGCGAGGAACACGCCGGTCGCGGCGCGGGCTTCGGGTTCCTGTGCCAGCAAGTCCTGGCCGTTGAAGGTCACCGAGCCCTGCGTGACTTCATAGCCCTCGCGGCCCGCGAGCACGTAGCCGAGCGTAGACTTGCCGGCGCCGTTCGGGCCCATGATGGCGTGCACTTCGCCGGCCTTCACGTCGAGCGTGAGGCCCTTGAGGATGTCCTTGCCGGCGACGCGGACGTGGAGGTTGTCGATCTTCAGCATGGCTCAGTCCAGATAGTCGCGCAGATCCGGCGGCACCGGCATCGGCAGGAAGGGATTGACGTTCGTGCCACCGGTATTGCCGGGAGGCACCCAGATCTTCGACTTCGTCAGCGCCGCGACGCTGCGGAATACTTGACCGACGACCTCGCGCACATCGCGTCGGCGCCAGCCCACCGCGAGCATGCGCAGATGCGTCCACGCATGCGCGAACGCGAAGCGCTGGCTCAGGATGTGCGCGCGTTCCAGATGCGCGAACGTGCCATCGAGTTCGCCACGCGCAGTCGCCGCATCGGCGGCGGCATGTTCGTGGCGGTATGCGTCGCGCAGTGCCGGCTTCATGCTCATCCGACCGCGCCCTCGAGGCTGACTTCGAGCAGCTTCTTGGCTTCGACGGCGAATTCCATCGGCAGTTCGCGGAAGACCTGCTTGCAGAAGCCGTCGACGATCATCGAGACCGCGTCTTCCTCGGCGATGCCGCGCGCGAGGCAGTAGAACAGTTGGTCGTCGGAGATCTTCGAGGTGGTCGCCTCGTGTTCGACGACCGCGTTCGGATTCTTCACTTCGATGTACGGAAAGGTATGGGCGCCGCAGCGCTTGCCGATCAGCAGCGAGTCGCATTGCGTGTAGTTGCGCGCACCATCGGCGTCCTTCGCCACTTTGACGAGGCCGCGATAGGTGTTCTGGCCGCGGCCGGCGCTGATGCCCTTGCTGATGATCTTCGACTTGGTGTTGCGGCCGAGGTGGATCATCTTGGTGCCGGTGTCGGCCTGCTGGCGATGGTGGGTGAGCGCGACCGAATAGAACTCGCCGCTGGAATCATCGCCCTTGAGCACGCAGCTCGGGTATTTCCAGGTGATGGCCGAGCCGGTCTCGACCTGGGTCCAGGAAATCTTGCTGCGCGCGCCGCGGCATTCGCCGCGCTTGGTCACGAAGTTGTAGATGCCGCCGACGCCGTTCTCGTCGCCTGGGTACCAGTTCTGCACGGTCGAATACTTGATGCTGGCGTCGTCGAGCGCGACCAACTCCACGACCGCGGCGTGCAGCTGGTTCTCGTCGCGCATCGGTGCGGTGCAGCCTTCGAGATAGCTGACCACCGCGCCTTCCTCGCAGACGATCAAGGTGCGTTCGAACTGGCCGGTGTCGCGGGCGTTGATGCGGAAATAGGTGCTGAGCTCCATCGGGCAGCGCACGCCCTTGGGCACGAACACGAAGCTGCCGTCCGAGAACACCGCGGAGTTCAGCGCCGCGAAATAGTTGTCGCCGGTGGGCACCACGGTGCCGAGGTACTGGCGCACGAGTTCGGGGTGGGTGTGCACCGCTTCCGACAGCGAGCAGAAAATCACGCCGGCCTTGCCGAGTTCCTCCTTGAAGGTGGTGCCGAGCGAGACCGAGTCGAACACGGCATCGACGGCGACGCCGGCGAGGCGCGCGCGTTCGTGCAGCGGCACGCCGAGCTTGTCGTAGGTTTCGAGCAGCTTCGGATCGACCTCATCCAGCGACTTGAACTTCTTCTTCGGCGCCGCGTAGTAGCTGATGTCCTGGAAATCGATCGGCGCGATGTCGAGTTTGGCCCAGTGCGGCGGCGCCATCGTCAACCAATGGCGATAGGCTGCAAGTCGCCATTCGGTCAACCACTCCGGTTCGTTCTTCTTCGCCGAAATCAGGCGCACGGTGTCTTCGCCCAGCCCCTTGGGGACGATCTCGGTCTCGATGTCGGTGCTGAAGCCGGCCTCGTACTTGCGGTTCGCGATCAGGGTTTCGACTTCACTCATCGCTGCTTCCTCAGGCCACGGTGACGCGGATCGGCACGGACTTGCCGCGCGCGGGCTTGACGACTTCGGGCGAGCGCAATTCATCCAGCGTCACGCCTCGCAGGGCGTCACCGATGGCGGCGCTGATGCGCCGCCAGTTGTGCTGGATCAGGCAGCGCGTCTGGTGATGGCAGCTGCCTTCATGGACACTGCACTCGGTCATGCCGATCGGACCTTCGATGGCGGTGACGATGTCGAACACCGAAATGTCGCGTGCCTTCCGTGCCAGGCGGTAGCCGCCGTTCACGCCGCGCCGCGATTCGATCAGGCTGGCGCCCGCGAGTTGCTTGAGCAATTTGCTGACCGTCGGCAACTCGATTTGCGCGCGTTCCGCGAGGTCGCTGGCGCTGGCCAGTTCCTCGGGCAGTTCGGCGAGCGCCGCCATCAGCACGGTCGCGTAGTCGGTGAGTTTGGAAACGCGCAACATCGAGGCGGCAACCGATATGGGACAAGAATGGTACCGTTTCGGTCGGCACACGGCAAAGCTTTACCTGCACAGTTCAGGAAAGTTTGCCGCGAAGTCGGTGACGGGCCGAGGCGAGCAGGGCGCGCGAATACAGCTTGTGGAGGCCGAGCATCAGGCCGAAACCGCCGCCGGGGCGCTGTCGCACGGTGTCTCGATCGCGCTTCGGCACGACCGCCGAGCCGAAATGCAGCCGCGTTCCACCGATGCCGGTCGGTTCGGCCATCAGCCAGGAACGGGTGCGGCCCATGAAGTCGGCGAGCAGCAGTTGCGTGTCGCTGCGGTTCTCCACCGTCCAGGCCGCGAAGGCCTCGCACTCGCCGTGCGCCAATGCGCGCGCATCGGCATCGGTCGAGGGCTTGCGCACCACCGCCGCGAGGATCGCGCGCTCCAGCTTGAACAACGGCGTCGTGTAGAACGCCTCGACGAACTCGGCCTGCGACACCGCCATCGGCACCTCGACCACATAACAATCCGCGTAATGCCCATCGTGCAGATAGCGCCGCAGCATTGCGTGCGCGGGCAGTTCGGTCCGGCGGATCGAGCGTTCAGCCATCAGCGTGCCTCGAAATCGAGCGAAGCGGAGTTGATGCAATAGCGCAGGCCGGTGGGGCGGGGGCCGTCGGGGAAGACGTGGCCGAGGTGGGAATCGCATCCGGCACAGCGCACTTCGATGCGGCGCATGCCGTGGCTGTCGTCCTCGATCGTGCGCAGTGCGGCATTCGACATCGGCTCGAAATAGCTCGGCCAGCCGCTGCCGGATTCGAACTTCGTGGTCGAGTCGAACAGGCCCGCGCCGCAGCCGACGCAGCGGTAGACGCCGTCCTCGTGGTGGTCCCAATACTTGCCGGTGAACGGCCGCTCGGTGCCGGAACAGCGACAAACGGCGTATTGAGTCGGGTCCAGTTGGGCGCGCCATTGATCGTCGGTCTTGCTGACTTTGTGAGGGTATTCGTTCATGGATTTCTCCGGTTTCATTGCGGGGACCGCCCGGGCGCTGGCAAGCTTACGCGTCTTTCCCGCCGGGTTCGTATGCGTCGCGCCGTCTTCGTTTCGTTGTTCCTTGCGGCTTCGCCATTTGCGAACGCCGCCACGGTCTCGTGTGCGGTCGCGACGCCTTGTCCGGCCTGCGTGGCGCCGCTGTTTCCGTCGGTGGCGGGTGCCGCGTTGACGCCGGAGCAGCGTGCAGTCGCGAATACCGAGGTCGGCGCGGGCAGCGTGCGCGTACTCGGCGAAGATCAATATCGACTGGAAGGTGAGGTCGTCGTGAATCGCGCCGACCAGTGGCTGTGGAGCGAACGAATCGACTACAACGCCGCCGATGGCACCATGCAGAGTCCGGGGCCGATGCGTTTGCAGAACGAAGGTCTGCTGGCACGTGCCGACAGCGCGATCTGGCAGGAGACCGGTGCAAGCAGCCTCACCGGGTTGCAATTCCAGTTGCGCGATGGCCGCGGCAATGGTCGCGCCGACGCGGCGACGCTTGATGCCGAGGGCAAGACGCGGCTGAGCGCCGCGTCGTTCACCAGTTGCGATCCCGATGATCCGGCGTGGCAGCTGCAGGCCGCGCGCATCGATCTCGACCAGGAAGCCGGCATCGGTCGCGCGCGTCAGGTCAAGTTGCGCCTGGGTGACATTCCGGTCCTGTACTTGCCGTATGCAAGATTCCCGATCGATGACCGGCGCCAGAGCGGCCTGCTGATTCCGACGCTCGGCAGTTCCAACGATGCCGGCTACGACCTGATCCTGCCCTATTACCTGAACCTCGCGCCGAACTACGACGCGACGATCTCGCCGCGCTTCATCCGCGATCGCGGCGCCATGCTCGGCGGCGAGTTCCGCTACCTCGGCGCAACCCAGCGTGGCGAAGTCGATTTCACCTGGCTCGGATCGGATGACCGCAACGGTGAGCGCCGTTCCGCATTCGACTGGGTGCATCAAGGCCAGTTCGGCGCGAACTGGTTCGTCGATGCCAGCCTGCACGACGTGTCGGACCAGCGCTATTTCGAGGACTTCGGCCAGTCCCTGACCTCGGTCGCGACCAGCCTGCTGCCGTCGCATGCGTATCTGCGCGGTCGTGGCGCTTGGTGGAATGCCAGCTTTGGCGGCGACCGCCAGCAAGTCACCGATCCGCGCCTGACGCCGGCCGATGAGCCGTATCGGCGTTTGCCGCGCGCGCAGTTCGAGATGCTCAGTCCGAACCTGAGCGGGCCGCAGTTCGGCATGATCTCGGAATGGGTGCGATTCCAGAAGGACGATGCGCTGAACGGCGATCGCCTCGACCTGCATCCATTCGTGCGCTGGTCGTTCGAATCTTCCGGCTGGTTCGTGCGTCCGCAACTCGGCTATCGCTACACCAGTTACGTCCTCGAGCGCGATCTCGATCGCTCGCCGACGCGCGGTGTAAGCATCGCCAGTCTCGATGCCGGCCTGCTCTTCGAGCGAGCCCTGCAGGTCGGCGCCGGCGACTGGACACAGACGCTGGAACCGCGGGTCTACGCGCTGCACGTGCCGTACGAGGACCAGTCCGACTTGCCCTTGTTCGACACGCAGGACCTGTCCTACAGCTTCGCCTCGTTGTTCCGCGACAACCGCTTCACGGGCGCCGATCGCCAGGGCGATGCGCGACAGGCGACGTTGGCGCTGACCTCGCGCGTGATCGACGGGCATGGCCGCGATCGCCTGCGCCTGAGTCTCGGCCAAGTGCACTATTTCGATGCGCCGCGCGTGGTCCTGCCTGGCCAGCAGGCGGAAGATCGCAGCGGTTCCGATTGGGCGGCGGAGGCCGAGTGGCTGGTCAACGACCAGCTGAGCTTCAGCCTCGGCGGACAATGGGATGCGCACAACGACTGGACCGAGCTCGGCTATGCGGCGAGCACCTGGCGCTACAGCGATCGCGGCCTGGCCAGGCTCGCCTATCGCTATCGCCGTGGCCAGCTCGAGCAGATCGATGTCGCCGGGCTGATCCCGATGGGGCCGCAGTGGCGCCTGATCACGCGCTGGAACCAGAGCCTGCGCGACAACCAGTTGCTGGAGGCGTTCGGTGGCCTCGAATACGAAGCCTGCTGCTACGCGGTGCGCGTGCTGGCGCGACGCTACGTGCGCAATTTCGAAGGCGAATCGAACAACGGCCTGATGCTGGAACTGGAGCTCAAGGGGCTCGGATCACTCGGTCGAAGGACCGAGGATTTCCTGTCGCGTGCTATGCTCGGGCTTCGTTAAGCGCCCGTTGTTCAGCGCTGCGCCAGCCCCGTTCTGCAAGGCTGAACCTCTACTCCGAGAGTCCGCGAACCCCATGAATCGCCTCCTGATCGCTTCCGTTTTCGTGCTGTCCGCCATTGGTCCGATCACCCTGCGTGCGCAGGCTTTGCCCAGCGACACGCTGGACAAGATCGTCGCCGTCGTCGACGAGGACGTGATCCTGCACAGCGAGCTCGAACGCGCCACCGACAGCATCGTGAAGCAGTACCAGTCGCGCGGTGGCGGCGAGATGCCGCCGATGGACATCGTGCGCAAGCAGGTGCTGGAACGGCTGATCAACCAGCGCGTGCAGATGGGGCGCGCGGAACAGACCGGTGTCGTGGTTGCGGACGCCGATGTCGATGCGGCCGTGCAGCGCATCGCGCAACAGAACAACATCGACGTGCCGCAACTGCGCCAGTCGCTGATCCGCGATGGCTTCAGTTTCGAGGAATTCCGCCAGACCCTGCGCGAAGAACTGCTGATCCAGCGTCTGCGCGCGCGATTCGTGCAGTCGCGCGTCGGCGTCACCGATACCGAAGTCGACATCTTCCTGTCCGGCGATGCCATGAAGGCCGGCGAAGTCCGCCTCTCGCACATCCTGATCGGACTTCCCGAATCGCCGACGCCGGAGCAGGTCGATGCGGCGCGCGCCAAGGCCGAGAAACTGCATGGCGATATCGTCGCCGGAACGCTGAGCTTCGCGGACGCGGCGATCCGCCACTCGGAAACGCCGCAGGCGCTTGAAGGGGGCGATCTCGGTTGGCGCCGCTACGACCAGATTCCGAGCGCGTTCACGGAATTGGTCGCGACCATGTCGAAAGGCGACGTCTCCCAGCCGGTGCGTGGTCCGAACGGGTTCCACATGATTCATCTCGCCGACACCCGCGCCGAATCGAAGGTGATGGTCAAGGAATTCAGCGCACGCCACATCGTCATCAAGCCGAGCGAACTGCTCACCGACGAGAAGGCGCGCGAGCGCATCGACGCGCTGCGCAAGCGCATCGTCGAAGGCGCCGATTTCGGTGACCTTGCGCGCGAATATTCCGAGGACAACACGACCGCGAACCTGGGTGGCGATCTCGGCTGGTTCCAGACCGGCGATTACGGCGGTGCGATCGACTACCAGATGACCTTGCTCAAGGACGGCGAACTGTCGGCGCCGTTCCGCACCGACCTCGGCTGGCACATCGTGCGACGCGACGGCGAACGCGAGATGGATCGCACCAAGGAAACCCGTCGCGCCCAGGCGCGCGAGACCCTGGTGAATCGCAAGGCCGAGGAAGAGTACGACAAGTACGTGCGCGAGATCCGCGCCGAGGCTTACATCGAAAATCGTCTCGCCGGCTGAGTCGCGGCGGTGACGCACGCCGTCGCGCGGATCGCGGTGACGGCCGGGGAACCGGCCGGCATCGGCCCGGAATTGCTGGTGCGACTGGCGCAGCAGGCGCACGCGGCGCAACTGGTCGCGATCGCCGATCCCGATCTGTTGCTGCAGGCCGCGGCGGCCATCGGATTGCCGTTGTCGCTGTCCGAATTCGACGCCGCGAAGCCGGCGCTGCGCCATTGTGCCGGCCATCTCGTGGTGCAGACGCAATCCGTGGCGCGGGCGGTTCGATTCGGTCATCTCGATGCTGCAAACGCGCCGTCGGTGATCGCGATGCTGGCGTCTGCGGCCGCAGGTGCGGAGCAGGGCCGGTTCGACGCCCTCGTGACCGCGCCGGTGCAGAAATCGATCCTCAACGACGCCGGCTTCGCATTCAGTGGCCATACCGAATTCTTCGCCGATCGCGTCGGTCGGGACGTCGTGATGATGCTGGTCGCGGACACGCTGCGGGTCGCGCTCGCGACCACGCATTTGCCGCTGCGTGCGGTGCCGGATGCGATCCGCGCCGATCGCCTCGAACGTACGCTGCGCATCCTGAATGGCGATCTGCGCGACAAGTTCGCGATCGATGCGCCCCGCATCCTCGTGCTCGGGCTGAATCCGCATGCCGGCGAGGGCGGACATCTCGGGCGCGAAGAGATCGACGTGATCATCCCGGTGCTCGAACGGCTGCGTGCCGACGGCTTGAATCTGCGCGGACCGTTGCCGGCCGATACCGCGTTCCTGCCGCGTGAACTGGCCACGTGCGACGCCGTGCTGGCGATGTATCACGATCAGGGTTTGCCGGTGCTCAAGCACGCCGGCTTTGGCCACGCCGTCAACATCACCCTCGGATTGCCCTACATCCGCACCTCGGTCGACCACGGCACGGCGCTCGATCTGGCGGGTCGCGGCGCCGCCGATTCGGGCAGCCTGTTCGCCGCGACCGCACTGGCGATCGACCTGGTCCGGCGCCGACGTGCGAGCATGCCGGCATGAACGACAGTCCGCACATCGCCCGCAAGCGCTTCGGCCAGAACTTCCTGCACGAGCGCGGCATCATCGATCGCATCCTGCGCGCGATCGATCCGCAGCCGGGCGAGCGCATCGTCGAGATCGGGCCCGGGCAAGGTGCGCTGACCTGGCCGCTGCTGGATCGCATCAAGACGCTGACTGCGATCGAGATCGACCGGGATCTGATCCCGCGCTTGCAGGCGGAAGCGCCGAAGCACGGTGAACTGCAAATCGTCGAAGCCGACGTGCTGACGGTGGATTTCACCGCACTCGCGGCGGGCGGCACGATCCGCCTGGTCGGCAACCTGCCGTACAACATTTCCTCGCCGATCCTGTTCCATGCCCTCGACCATGCGCCGGTCATCCGCGACATGCACTTCATGTTGCAGAAGGAAGTGGTCGAACGCATGGCCGCAAGCCATGGCAACAAGGTCTACGGGCGGCTCAGCGTGATGCTGCAGGCATATTGTCGCGTCGATCCGCTGTTCACGGTGCCGCCGGGCGCGTTCACACCTGCGCCGAAGGTCGATTCGGCGATCGTGCGCCTGACCCCGAAATCAGCGAGCGAGATCCCGCCACATCCGCGTGAACGCCTGGAAGTCCTGGTCCGGCACGGCTTCTCGCAGCGCCGCAAGACGCTGCGCAACGCCCTCGATGGCGTCGCAACCAGCGCGCAGATGGCCGCCGCCGGGATCGATCCGGGTGCGCGTGCCGAAGCGGTTGCCGTCGGCGATTGGCTGCGCCTCGCCGCGACCTGAATTCACAGGCGACGCATGCGGGGTTCCCGCTAAACTCCGCGGCCATGCGCATCTTCATGCAAACCCAGCCGGCCCCGAACGAGGCGCCGCGCTATTACCACCTGATCCTGCAGCAGGACCTGCTTGGCGGCTGGTCGCTGTTGCGCGAATGGGGCCAGACCGGCGGTCGCGCTTCGTTGAAGCGCGAATTCTACGAACAACGCGACAGTGCCGAGAGCGCGATGATGGGCGTGCGCGACCAGCAATTGCGCAAGGGATTTCAGGTCATGTTCTGTCAGGGCATCGATGCGCCCGCGGGGTCGCGCTATGAATCCTAGGCTGTGGTGCGTGCCGTTGCTGTGTCTGGCCGGAGCCGCCACAGGTGCGGAGGACGAGCGCGTCTTCGCACCGGGGGTGCAGCACGTGTGCGTGCCGGCGGCCGATGGTGAAGACTGGGACTGTGGTACCGCCGACGCGCCGCCCGAGAACTACACGCCGCCCGCGGCGGACGCCGAGGCAGTGTCTGTGCCGGCATCAGCCGCGGGCAGCGATTCGTCCTGGCAGACCGAAACGGAACCGGTGGCCGACGTGGTCGAGGAGTCTCCGCCACCACCACCGTTCCTGGCCGACCCGATGCGCGACACGCCGTATGCGCCGATCGACGATGCGCCGCCCGAGCCGGCCAATGCCGCCGAGGCGGTGATCGCCGCCGAGCAGGGCGTGCCAACGACGGCGCCGGTGCCGGATGCATCCCCCGCGGTCGCACCGGAAGTTCTGCCGGAACCGGTCACCGAAGCGGTTGCCGTTGCGCCTGAGCCCGAGCCGGTCGCCGTGGTGCCTTCCGAGCCCGAGCTTGCGACGTCGCCGGGATCGATCCCGGCGCTTGCGCCACCGGTCAGTGATGCGCCACTCGGCGATGCCGAGGGCTTCACGCAGTTGCCGGCGACGGCCTTCACGCTGCAACTTGCCTATGCATCGACCGCGGCCGAATTTCCGCGCCTTGTCGCCGCACTCGGACTCGATCCGGCGACCTGCTACGTCCTGCGCGTGCGCGGGTCGAACGGAGCGACTTGGCTGCTCGCGCACGGTGCCTTTGCCGACGCCAACTCGGCCAAGGCGGCGCAGGCGCAGTTGCCGCAGGTGGCCGGCCTGCTCGCCCAATGGCCACGCCGAATCGGCGCGCTCCAGACCGAAATCACGCAAGGACTCTGAACCCCATGTCGAACGGATTCGCGCCGCTGGCGAATGATCGATTCCTGCGCGCGCTGAAGCGCCAACCGGTCGACCGCACGCCGGTGTGGATCATGCGCCAGGCCGGCCGCTACCTGCCGGAATATCGCGCGACGCGGGCCAAGGCCGGTTCCTTCATGAACCTGTGCCAATCGCCGGAGCTGGCCTGCGAAGTCACGTTGCAGCCACTCGCCCGGTTTCCGCTGGACGCGGCGATCCTGTTTTCGGACATCCTCACCGTGCCGGATGCGATGGGCCTCGGCCTGACGTTTGCGGAAGGCGAAGGTCCGCGGTTCGCGCGACCGATCCGCAGCGTCGCGGCGATCGATGCCCTGCAGGTGCCGCGCATCGATCAGACCTTGCGCTATGTCACCGATGCCGTCGCGCTGATCCGCCGCGAACTGCACGGCCGCGTGCCGCTGATCGGCTTCTCCGGCAGTCCGTGGACGCTCGCCTGCTACATGATCGAAGGTGGCGGTTCGGATCACTTCGAGCGCGCCAAGGCATTGCTGTGGAACGAGCCTGCGGCAGCGCATCGCCTGCTCGATGTGTTGGCGCAGAGCGTCACCGCGTACCTGCAGGCGCAACTCGACGCCGGCGCGCAGGCACTGATGATCTTCGACACCTGGGGTGGCGCTTTGTCGGCCGATCACTATCGCGAGTTCTCGCTGCGCTACATGGCGCAGATCGCCGCAGCGCTGAAGCGCGGCGAGGGCGAGTCGCGGGTGCCGCTGATCCTGTATTCGAAGGGTGCGATGGGCCAGCTCGAAGCCATGGCCGACATCGGCGTCGATGCGCTCGGGCTCGACTGGACGATCACCCTGGACGAGGCGCGGCGTCGTGTCGGTGACCGCGTCGCCGTGCAGGGCAATGTCGATCCGGTCGTGCTGTACGCCGGCGTCGACGCCATTCGCGCCGAGGGCCGCAAGGCGGTGCGCTCGTTCGGTCCGCATCCCGGCCACGTCTTCAACCTCGGTCACGGCATCCATCCGACGATCGATCCCGAACACCTGCGCGCGCTGATCGACGCGGTGCATCAAGAGAGTGCCGCGCAATTTGCGGCCAACGGACCGACCCGATGAGCAAGCCCCTGATCGAAATGCGCAGTTCGGCGATCCATGGCAATGGCGTGTTCGCGATCGCGGACATTGCCGAAGGGCAGGAAATCATCGAGTACGGCGGCAAGCGCCTGACGCACGCGCGTGCCGACCATCGTTACGGTGGCACCTCGATTTCCGGCCACACGTTCCTGTTCACGCTGAATGACGATTACGTCATCGACGGCAACCAGGACGGCAACGACGCGCGCTGGATCAACCACAGTTGCGATCCGAATTGCCGCGCCTGGAAGGTCGACGCCGAAGACGGCAACCCGAAGCACGACCGCGTGATCATCGAAGCCAGGCGCGCCATCGTGAACGGCGAAGAGCTGACCTACGACTACGGCATCGTCCTCGACGAGCCGTACACGAAGGAACTCAAGGCCGCCTGGGCCTGCCGTTGCGGCGCCAAGCACTGCTCGGGAACCATGCTCAAGCCCAAGCCGCGCAAGCCGGTGTCGAAGTCGCGTTGAAACACGTCCTCTTCGTCTGCAGCCGCAACAAGCGGCGCAGTCCGACCGCGGCGCAGGTCTTCGCGGCGTGGCCAGGCATCAAAGTGACGTCGGCAGGCACGGATCAGGACGCGGAGGTGCCGCTGACGCCGGAACTCGTCGCTGGGGCCGACCTGATCTTCGTCATGGAGCCGATGCATCGCGACAAGCTGCGCCAGCGATTCCGGGCGCAGTTGTCGAAGCAGCGCATCGTCTGCCTGAACGTGGCCGACGACTACACTTTCATGCAGCCGGAACTGATCGCCTTGCTCAAGCGCAAGGTCATGCCGCACCTGATGGCGCGGTGACGTTCAGTCCTTGGCGAGCGGCAGTTTGACGCCGTCCATGCGGAACGGAACCGAAACGATCTTCATGTCGCGATTGACCAGGATGGCGAAATGCAGGTGCGGACCCGACGAAAAGCCGGTGTTGCCGCTGCGTCCGATCTCGTCGCCGACCGCCACGCGTTGACCCGGGACCAGACGCACGCTGTCCGGCGCCAGGTGCGCATAGGTTGCCATGCTGCCGTCGTCATGCAGAATGCGCACGTGGTTGGCCTTGTCACGAAAGCTGGTGCGATCCAGTCCCGACTCGAAGAAGCGGTCCTCCAGGAAGACCACGACGCCTGCGCGCGCCGCGACGACCGGGGTGCCTTCCTTCACCGCGATGTCGATCGCGAACTGCGAAAATTCCTCGTCGTGCGTCGGCCCGTTGAAGCCTTGCGAAATGCGCGATCGCCGCGTTTCCGCCAGCGGCCAGGCGTAGACATGGCGCTGATCCGGTTTCGCGTCGGGCGAACCCACGGTCGACTTCAGGCTGAAGTCGGCCGAGCCGGTGCGCATCAGGTCGACCCCTTGCACGAGGATCACTTCGCGCGATTCGAGCGGTGCCAGGGTCACCCGCGGCATCATCGCGGCAGCGAGCTTGGCATTGCTGAGTCCGTCGAGTTCGAGGTCGATCGTCACCGGCGCATGCAAGCGGTTGCGCAACATCAGGCCGGTCCCTTTGACACGCGCCACCGGGGTCGCGAACACCGGCGTGCGGCTGAGCCGGATCGAGCGGCGCCGGTCCTCGGCGGGATCGGCGGGAAGCAAGAACTCGCCGCCGATCGCGGTGTTCAGCGACGGCACGTCGATGCGAACCTGTTGGGTGTCGGTCCCTTCCTGCGCCTGCGGCGAATGCGCGCACAGCAGGGCGAGTGCAAGGAAAGCCGGGCGAAACAGGCTCATGATCCCGCTCGCGTCAGGCGCGCCGAAAACTCGGCTGCGGCTTCGTATCCGATCAGCCGCTCGTTGCGTATCTCGTTGCCGGCAGCATCGAAGAACAGCGTCGCCGGCGGGCCGATGATGCCGAAGCGCTGCTGCAGGGCGACGTGCGCGTCGGACTGATCGGTGACGTCGGCCTTGACCAGCACATAGCCGTTCGCCGCGGCAATCACCGCCGGATCGCGGAACGTGGTGCGTTCCATGCGCTTGCACTCGATGCACCAGTCCGCGTAGAAGTCGAACAGCACCGGCTTGCCCGCGGCCTTCGCGTTCGCGATCACGGCATCGAGCGCATCGTTCGAGTTCGCCTTGTCGAAGCGCAATTCACCGGCTGCGCCATCGCCGCCGACGGCACTCGCGGAACTCCTGCCGAGATTTTCCAGCGGTCGCGTCCAGTCGCGTGCGCCCGAGGCCATGCCGATGAACTGCAGCACGCCGAGGATGACGAAGATCAGGCCGATCGCTTTCCAGGTCTTCTGCCAGCCGGTCGGATTTTCCGGGAGGCGCTCCAGCGCGTGCAGATGCACGCCCTTGCCGACCAGCAGGATGCCGGCCAGGAACATGATCCAGACCGGGTCGAGGATGCGTTCCAGCATCCAGATCGCCAGCCACAGGAAAGCGATGCCGAACGCCACCTTGACCAGTTCCATCCAGCGCCCGGCACGCGGCATCCAGTGGCCGGCGCCGGTTCCGAACGCGAGCAGCGGCAGGCCCATGCCGAGCGCCAGCGAGAACAGGGCCAGTCCGCCGAAGATCGGGTCGCGGGTCTGCGAGATGTAGACCACGGCGCCCGCGAGCGGCGGCGCGACGCAGGGGCCGACGATCAGCGCCGACAGCGCGCCCATGATCGCGACGCCCCACAGCGATCCGCCTTCGACCTTGTTGCTGGTGCTGGTCAGTTTCGTCTGCCAGCGGCTGGGCAGCTGCAATTCGTAGAACCCGAACATCGACAGCGCGAGCGCGACGAACACGATCGCGAAGCTGACCAGGATCCACGGCTTCTGGAACAGCGCCTGCAGGTTCTGGCCGGCGAGTCCGGCGATGACGCCGACGATCGTGAACACCACCGCGGACGCGAGCACGTACACCAGCGACAGCACGAAGGCACGGCGCGTGCTCAGGTTGTCGCCGGCACCGGCGACGATGCCGGACAGGATCGGCACCATCGGGAACACGCAGGGCGTGAACGCGAGACCGATGCCGACCAGCAGGAACACCAGCATCGCGAACCAGCGGTTGCCACCGCGCAGGCTGTCGGCGAAGAAGTCGGCACTGCCTTCGGCGGCCGCGGCGGGTTCGGCGGCGCGCAGCTCCGGTGAGACCGGCGCGATCGCGGCGCGTGCCGCGGCCAGTTCTTCGGCGCTGGCGGCCGGCATCGCGATGGTGAGGATGCGTGTCATCGGCGGATAGCAGATGCCGTCGAGCTGGCAACCCTGCAGGTTCACGCGCAACTGGAGGTCACGCGCGGCGCCTTCCTTGCGCGCCAGCACGATCGGGATTTCGACCAGATCGAAGAACACTTCGACGCGGCCGAATTCCGGGTCGTCGAAGCTGCGGCTGGGCGGCCAGCGCGGTGCGCCGAGTTCACCGACCGACGGGTCCTCGAGGATGAAGCCGGTCTTGTCGCGATACAGGTAGTAGTCCTTCGGCATCGTGAAGCGCGCCAGCAATTCGGTCCCGCTCACGGCAATCGTTTCGACCTGGAAGGCTTCCTCTTCGGGCAGCGGCAGCGCATCGACCGCGGCCGGTTGCGCAGCCGCGGTGCCGGGCAGGCTGAACGGCACAGGTGCGACGACCACCGGCACGTCCGCGGGCGCCGAGGCTGCTGCAGTGCCGGGCAGCGCCAGCGCCGGAGCGGCCGTGGCGACAGGATCGATCGCGGCGGCGTCGGGCAGGGCGCGCGCCGGGTCGGGCAGCGACACCACCACTTCCTTGCGCTGCGGCGGATAGCAGATGCCGGCATCGGCGCAGCCCTGGTAGCTGACCTTGAAGCGCAGCAGCGTCACGCCGTCCGCGGCGGCGCCGGTGAGTTTCGCGGTGACGCTGTCGCGATACGTCTCCATGCGTCCGAAGAACTGGTCCTCCTTGATCTTGCCGGGCGGCAGGTGCAACGGATTGGCCTTGAACGTGGCCTCTTCGGCCAGCACGACCTTGATGCGCTCCTTGTACAGGTAATAGCCGGGCGCGACCTTCCAGCGGAACTCGATCCAGCCCGGGGTCACCGCCTCGGCTTCGAGGCGGAAGGCGTCGTCGACGGGCAGCAGGTCTTTCTCGTCGATGGCCTGGGCCGGCGTGCCGGCGACGGCGAGGACGAGCCACGCGAACACGCGTCCCGGCCAATGTGCGAATACGTTCATGGGCGATCCGAAACCTGAGGGAAACCTGGAGACCGGCAATCTTGGCAGCGCATGGCAGGCCGCGATAGCGTCGGTGCTGACAAGAGGGTGACCGCGGCCAGCGGCACAAGTTCGCGCGCGCCGCGACAGCCACTAGACTGCGCGCTTCGCATTCCCGTCACCGAGTCCGCGCCATGTCCGACACGCTTCCCGACCGCCTTTCCGTCAATCCGCGCAGCCCGTTCTACGACGAAGCCGTGCTCGCCCGCGGCATCGGCATCCGCTTCAAGGGTGTCGAGCGCAGCGACGTCGAGGAATACTGCGTCAGCGAGGGCTGGATCCGCGTCGCCGCGGGACGCGCGCTCGATCGCCGCGGCAACCCGATCACCTTCAAGCACAGCGGCCCGGTCGAGCCGTTCTTCAAGACCGAAGCCGCCGCCGGATAGGCGGCGCGCCCATCCGGCCGATTGCGATACCCCGATCAGGGCGTCGCGGTCTCGAAGCTGTCGTCGAAGATGGCGTCGGTGGGGCCCACGCTGCAATTCGTGCCGGTCACGACGATGTAGGCAATGCCTTGGTCGATGACGCTGCCATTGGTGACCTGGTAGGTGAATTGGTCGGTGCCGCAGAAGCCCGGGTTCGGCGTGTAGGTGAATGCGCCGGTCGCACCGTTGGTGATGACCGCGGTGCCCTGCTGCGCCTGAATCGCCAGAGACGCGGTCAGTCCCTGGCCATTCTTGCTCACGCCGTTGTGATCGTCGCGCAGCACGCCCGGTGACGGCGCGTTGAGGGGCGTGTCTTTCGCCGTCGTGAAGTCGTCATCCACTGCAACCACGGCCGGGCCATTGCAGGGGCTGGCGAAGATCGTCGCGGCCCATTCCGGGTGATCGATCAAAGGATTGCGATTGTGCTGGATCAATTCGATGCTGTCGTTGCGCAGCACCTCGATGTTGTCCAGCGGTGCGTTCGACTGCGGGTTCGACGGCGGATCGGCGTTGTGCCACGCCAGCAGGGTGTCGAGGCTGCCGGGCGTGCCGCCATCGGCGCCATAGGTCAGCACGAGATCCGGCTCGCTCTGGTTGGTCGTCGAGTGCGTGCCGCCTTCATAGCGGAAATCCATGTACAGGACGGCGCGCGCGACATCGCCTCGACGCTTCGGCCAGGTGTCATAGAACGAGCCGGTGTACAGGTTGTTCACGCCGGCACCGCCCTCGCCATGGTTCAGCTGCGTCGGGTCGGCACTGCAGCTTCCCGGCGTGGCGCAAGTGCGGTACGGGCTGTTGCCGCGGTGGCTGTTGTAGTCGCAGTTCGACAGATACAGCATGTGGCCATCGGTATGCGGTGCATTGGGCAGGCCCATGTCGCCGGTCTCGCTCGGGAAGCCCAGCGACTTCGGCCAGGTGTGTTCGCGGTTGTAGCGTCCGGTGCACACGCTGGATGCGCGATCGGTGACTCGGGCGAACTTCTTGTTCTCGTAGACGTCGAGGATCTTGGTCGGATCGAGCGGATCGACATCCGCCGGTTCCAGCAGCTCCCAAGTGTCGTTGTTCGGACCCGCCACCGGGCCGTAGGACACCGAATGGTGATCGTCGATGACGCCATGCAAGGTGGCGCGCAGCGCACGGCAACTGGTCGGATCGACGCGCTCGTAATACCCGGACACGCCGGCACTGGTCGTGAACGTGATCGTCGCGCCCGCCGTGAGTTCGTTCGGCGTGCCATCGATGTCGATGATTTCGTTCGCGACGATGGTCAGCGTGCACTCGGTATCGAGCGCGAAGTCATCGTTCGGATCGAGCGTGTACGTGGTCTGGTTGGTGTCGCTGAGGGCGAACGGATGTGCGGTCGCGCCGCATGCGATCGCGAACGCCTGCGCCGGTGAGGCAATGCTTACCGGCTCGTCGAAAGTGACGGTCAGGTTGCTGACGACGGCGACGTTGACCGCGTTGTCCGCGGGGAACGTGCTCAGCAAGTTGGGCGCAAGGTCCGGCGCGACATCGAAAGTGAAGGTGCTCTGGCCATCGAGCGTCTGCGGTGCGCCGTCCTGGTCGACGATGTTCGCCGCAGTGAGCGTGACCGTGCAGGCGTCGCCCGGCGTGAAGTCGGATCCCGGATCGAGCTGGTAGCTCGATCCACCGCCGGACAGCGTTCCGGGATGGGCGCCACTCGGCAGGCACGACAGCGTGATCCACGGATCGGTGACCTGGACGTTCTCGGTGAAGCTGACCGCGATGCTGGCGTTGACCGCGATGCCGCTGGCCTGATGGGCCGGTGTGATGGTCTGGACCGAAGGTGCGGTGTCCGCGGCCGTCGTGAACGTGAT
>DATMVT010000002.1:0-2476 GCA_035562895.1 Patescibacteria group bacterium
GAAGCCGCTGAAGATCACCAGCAACATCAGCACCAGCGCCAGCGTGTGGATATTCCAGCCGACCTGAAAGCCGGCGTGCAGGAAAGCGATCAGGATCAGCGTGGTGCCGAGGTACACGTGGGCCGACAGCCAGCCGCGCACGCTGCCGCTGGCACCGGAATAGCGGCGTTTGCGCACACCGAACCAGAGCAGCCACAAGATCAGCAGCGCGCCGATGGTGCCAAGCGTGTAACCCAGCCAGGATCCGCCGTTGGGCACGCCGATCGGGTCGTGCCACAGATAGGCCACGATCGACCCGATGGACAGGATCAGCGCCGTCCACAGATAACGGAAGCCGCGATAGTCGAGAATGGAGTCATGCATCGTTACGGCCCCCGGGCGAATGCGTATTCAGGCAGTTGCTCCGGGCTGATGCGGATTGCCGCCCCGGTCGGGCAGGCGCGCACGCACGAGGCGCCGCCCTTGATGTCCTTGCACATATCGCACTTGACCGCTTTCTTTTCATGGCTGTCCGGGTCGTAGGGCGATTCGCCAGGGCCCGGGCCGGCGCCGAGCAACAACCACTGCAGCAGCCCCGGCTTTTTCTTCGGTTTGGCCGACATGTGGATCACGCCGTAGGGGCAATTGCGTTCGCAATTGCCGCAGCCGATGCAGTTGTCGGCGATGTAGACCTCGCCATTGGGCGCGCGATGGATGGCGTCCGCCGGACAATCCTTCATGCAATGCGGGTGTTCGCAATGGCGACACGAGGTCGGCACGTGGACGTTGGCGAAGGTCGGCCCGGCTTCGCGGTCCAGTCGCGAGGTGCCGCCGTGGGTTTCGGCGCAGGCCTTTTCGCAGTTGTCGCAGCGTACGCACAGCGATTCGTCGATCAGCAGGACGTCGGTGGCTTCGCCCAGACCCTGGCCGACCAGGAAGGAGATGATGTCGCCACCGGATGCGGCGGCCTGCATCGTGATGTTCTCGGCGGTGCGCTGTTTGACTTCCTGGGCCAGCTTGGCCCGCAGCAGCGGGTTCTGGTTCATCAGCTTGCGGAAGGCGTCGCGCTCGACGCGGATGGTCTCGGTGGCGACCGCTGCCTTGGCGGTGGCCGAACGCTTGCTGCCGCCGATGACCGCCATCTCGCCGACGTAATTGCCGGCCGGTACATAGGAAAGCACGATGTCGCGGCCGCCGATGGTGCGCGAGATGGTCAGCGAGCCGACCCGTACCAGATGCAGGCAGTCGCCCTCATCGCCTTCGCGGAACAGCGTCTCACCGGCCTTGAAGCGTTGCAGCGTGGCGCCCGACACCACTTCCTTGATCTGCGCACCGGTTGCCTCGTCGCCGAAACGGGCGCGGATCGCACGCTCGACGAAAGTGCGGTCGACCAGTTTCTTCACCGCGTCGACCGAGTTGATCAGCTTGGTCATCGAGCGTCGCGGTGTCTCGATCAACACGCAGTTGGCGCCGGCGTAAACCGTGGCGCTGCGTCGGCGACCGGAGATCAGGCTCATCTCGCCGAAGAACTCGCCAGCGCCCAGCGCCACGCGCTTGCCGCCAGCTTCGTCGACCAGCACTTCGACCTGGCCTTCGACGATGCAATAGAAACTGTTGGTGTAATCGTTGCGCTTGAACAGCACCTCGCCGGCCTTCGGCGTGCGGATGCCCGAATCGATCATGAATTCACGAAGTTGCAGTGGCGTGATCGTCGCCAGCAGCGGTACCGCGCTTTGCACCTTCTCCAGCGCCGTCGACACCGAGCTGAAGCCCGGCATGCTCTGGAATTTTGCGCGCAACAGCGGTTCGTCGGCGGGCTCCACACTGCGGCCGAGGATGTACTCGACCACCTCATAACCCTGGTTCATCGCCTGCTTGATCAGCGGATAGCCGCCGAGCGCGCCGACGATATACAAACCCGGCACGTTGCTTTCGTACTTGGCGCTGATCGCCGGCACTGCGGATGGATCGGCGTTGGGGAAGATCACACCGCAGGCTTCGACGAAAGCGCGCGGCGGGTTGGCGCCGAGGCGACCGATGATGCGATCGCAGAGCACCTGCGCGCGGCCCTTGGGGGTGTTCAGGATCAATCGACCCGGCTTGCGCCCGACCGACAGCTTGTCGACGCGCTCCGGCGCGGTACCGAAGTAGCACTCGATGACGCCGTCTTCGATGGCCTTGCTGATGGCCCGCAGATTGCCCTCTTTGGCGCGCGCGAATTCGTCGCGGCGATTGACCACGACGACCTGGTTCTGTTTCGACAGGGCGACGGCGTTCTCGATCGCAGCGTCGCCGGCGCCGACCACGATGATGGTCTCGCCTTCGTATTCGTCCGGGTCGTCCAGCGTGTATTGCACGAAGGGCGCGTCGTCGCCGGGAACGCCGAGCTTGCGGATGTTGCCCTGCAGGCCGATGCCGAGCACCACGTTCTTCGCCAGCACCTTGTCCTTGCGGCCGATGCTGATCTCGAAAGTGCCGTCTTCCAGTTTCTTGATCG
>DATMVT010000003.1:0-2336 GCA_035562895.1 Patescibacteria group bacterium
ACCATCGTCGCGAATGCTTCGGACCATACCCAGGGCAAATCCGCATCGGCGCCGGAGTGTGCACGGCGCAAGGCGGAAGGGACCCCGGCTGGGGATGCGTCGCGCGACTCGGCGATGTGCGGCATGGGCACCATCGACGGCGCTGCCACGATGACCTCGCGCCGCGCGATCAGGTCAGTCGCGATGTCGCGCGCATGCGGCAGCACGCCCTGGACGATCGCAACGGCGGGACCGGCATACAACGCGATGCGCCACAGCGTTTCGGCGATGGCGCCATCACGCAGCGCGCCGAGGCGCTCCAGCAGCCACACGAGGCCCACCGCGATGGTCCCGTAGGCCAGCGCCGCGACCGCGAATTGCAGCACGGCGCTCATGGCTTGCGTCCCGGCTTGCGCGACAGCAATTCACGCACGCGATCAAGGTCGCGACTGCTGACCTCGCGTTCGTCGACCAGGTGCGCGAGCAGCGCCTTCGGGTCGCCGCCGAACACGCTGCGCAACAATCCGCCGACCATGCTGCGGCGCACATCCGGCTCGGCCACTTCGGCGCGATAGATCAGCTGTCGACCGTCGCGGCGAGCCGTCACCAGGCCACGCTTCGCGAGGCGCGTGAGCAGGGTGGCGACCGTGGTGTGCGCCAGGGCGCGCTCTTCCAGCGCGGCAGCGATATCGGCCACGCTGGCTTCATCACGCGTCCAAAGCACCCGCATCAGATCGAGTTGCAGGTCGCTCAGCGAGACATCGGTTTCTTCGGATTCGGACATATTCTACACCTGTAGTACGACAAGTGTAGTAAATGACGCGCCCGCTTCATCCGCCGGAAGTCATGGTCAGCGCGCGGCTCGCGGCAGCCACGGCTCGTCACAGTCGCGACATGCGGCATTGCCGAGCAGGCGCGAGCGCACCTAGTCTGCGCCCATGGATCCTCATGGGAGAATACCGATGAAGCGCGCTTGGTTCCTGCTCGGGCTGGTCTTGACCTGGCCCCTCGGCGCGTTGGCGATGGATGCCGACGAACTGATCGCGAAGAACATCGAGGCGCGTGGCGGGCTCGACAAGATCCGCGCGATCACCGCGCTGAAGCTGACCGGCAAGCTCCAGACCGGCGGTTTCGAGGCCACGGTCGCGGACCTCAAGCGTCCGGGCAAGGTGCGCAGCGAATTCTCGATCCAGGGCATGACCCAGGTGCGCGCCTTCGACGGCGAACAGGGCTGGAGCATTTCGCCCTTCGGCGGTCGCAAGGAACCGCAGAAGCTCAGCGGCGACGATCTCAAGGACATGCGCATCGAGTCCGATCTCGAAGGGCCGCTGGTCGATTACGCCAAGAAGGGTCACAAGGTCGAGTACCTCGGCACCGAAGACATCGAAGGCACCGAAGCGCACAAGCTGCGGGTCGTCTTCGTGACCGGCAACGAGGCCGTCTACTACTTCGATCCGGATCATTTTCTGGAGATCCGCGTGGTGGGCAAGAGCTGGTACCGCGGCAGCGTCTTCGAAGGCGAAGCCGACCTCGGCGACTACGAGCAGGTGAATGGTGTCTGGATTCCCTTCTCCGTGGCCTCGGGGGCGAAGGGTTCGACACAGAAGTCCACCGTCACCTACGAACGCGCCGAAGCCAACATCGACTTGCCCGACGCCCTGTTCGCGTTTCCCGAAGGAGCCCGCCCATGAAGCCTCTGCAGAATGCCCTGCTGTTCGCGGTCGGGCCGGTGGTGCTGGCGGCGTGCACGAGCCTGCCTGTGCAGGCCGCGGCCATCGACAGCGCGACGATCTCCGGCCTCGGCATCCGCAACATCGGCTCGGCCGCGATGAGCGGGCGCATCAGCGCGCTCGCCGCCTACAACGAGGACGGCAAGACCGTGCTTTACGTCGGCGCCGCGAGTGGCGGCGTCTGGAAGTCGCTTGATGGCGGCACGACCTTCGCGCCGAAGTTCGACGACCAGCCGGTGCAGTCGATCGGTGCCATCGCCATCGATCCCTCGAACCGCCAGAACGTCTGGGTCGGCACCGGCGAAAGCTGGACGCGCAACTCGGTGTCCGTCGGCAACGGCGTGTACCGCTCGACCGACGGCGGCGATACCTGGACCCACCTCGGCCTGCCCGAGAGTGAACGCATCGCCAAGATCATCGTGCATCCGAAGGACGGCAATACGGCCTGGGTCTGCGCGCCCGGCAAGTTGTGGAGCGATTCCGACGAACGCGGCCTGTACAAGACCCTGGATGCCGGCCGGACCTGGACCCGGGTCTTGGCGGGCGCGAATGTCTCGACCGGCTGTTCCGACCTGGACATCGACCCGACCAATCCGGACGCCCTGGTCGCGGCCCTGTGGGACTTCC
>DATMVT010000004.1:0-2468 GCA_035562895.1 Patescibacteria group bacterium
GCGACGTCTCGGCCTTCGAGCGTGAGCGGCAGGGTCAGTGCCTGGATCGGGGTGCAGCGGATGAAACCGGCGGTTTCGAGTCCCTTCAGCAAATCCGGATGGAGGCTGAAATTCTCGAAGCAGATATCGGTCAGAGGTTTGTCGGACATTCTTTTTCTGTTGCCTTTCGGGTGCGGCCTTGTATGGCGCGGAATCGCCCGCAACTCCGCGGGCAGGTCGGGGACGCGCTTGATCGGCCCCCGGGTGAGGGCGACAATCCGACGCCCCCGGCAAGCGCGCGGGGCCGATCCTGTGGATCAAGGCTGCCGCGCGACCTCGCGAGTGTACCGCAAGTCCGGCGCAAGTCCGCGCCCATCAAGGAGATTTCAGTGAGCGACCGTATTGCCCATGCCGACGACACCACCTTCGACGCCACCGTCTTGCAGTCGGACGAGCCGGTCCTGGTCGACTTCTGGGCCGAATGGTGTGGTCCGTGCAAGATGATCGCGCCGATCCTCGATGACGTGGCGGAAAGCTATGCCGGCCGACTCAAGGTCGTGAAGGTGAACACCGATGTCGCGCAGAAGACGCCGCGCAACTATGGCGTGCGCGGCATCCCGATGCTGCTGCTGTTCAAGGGTGGCAAGGTCCAGGCGACGCATGTCGGCGCGCTGTCGAAGTCGCAGCTGACCAGCTTGATCGACAAGAATCTTTGAGGCTCCACCGGCCCGGCCTTCGGGCCGGGCGGCTTGTGCCCGCTGCAATGGCGGTGCTAGTGTCCTCTCCCGTCTGAACGCGATGACTTCATCGCGCGACACGCGCAGCCGCAGAACGTGGCTGCGTAGACCGGGACGAGACGTCCCGTTGTCCCGAATCCCCACGAACACCATGAGCGCATATGCGCGAGACTCCCGTGTCCGAAAATACTCCGGTGCCCGACACCGATACGCCCGTTTCCGAGTCGCGCAAGTCGACTTCCGAGGCTGCCCCGGGCGGCAGCGAATCCCAAGACAACAGCCCGCGCCAGGAAGGTGGTGAGGGCGGGGGTGGCGAAGCCGGCGAAGGTGGGCAGCGCATGTCGCGTCGCGACCGCTTCCGCAAGCGCTTCAAGGACAAGGACCGCGATCGTGGTCCGCGCAACAACAACGACGGCATTCCGGCCGACCAGGGTGACGGCGAAGGCGCCGGCAACGGCGGCAATGGCGAACGTGACTACGCCCAGCCGCAACTGCGCGCGAACTACACGATTCCGACCGATGCACCGACCAGCCTGACGGCGCTGAAGCGCTTGTCGCCGGCGGCGCTGATCGACCTGGCCGAGCGCATGGGGATCCAGGAAGGCGTGGCCCGCGCCCGCCGCCAGGACGTGAACTTCTCGATCCTGAAGGTGCTGACTCGCACCCCCGAAGGCATCGATGCCGAAGGCGTGCTGGAAATCCTGCAGGACGGCTTCGGCTTCCTGCGCGCTTTCGAAGCGTCGTACCTGGCCGGCCCCGACGACGTCTACGTCTCGCCGAGCCAGATCCGCCGCTTCAATCTGCGCACCGGCGACTACATCACCGGCAAGATCCGCTCGCCGAAGGACGGCGAACGCTACGTCGCCCTGCTCAAGGTCAACGAGATCAACGGCGAGCCGCCGGAAGCCAGCAAGAACAAGGTCCTGTTCGAGAACCTGACGCCGCTGTTCCCTCGCCAGGCCTTCCACCTCGAGCGCGGCAACGGGTCGTCGGAAGACATCACCGGCCGCATCCTCGACCTGATGGCGCCGATCGGCAAGGGCCAGCGCGGCCTGATCGTCTCGCCGCCGAAAGCCGGCAAGACCATGCTGCTGCAGAACGTCGCGCAGGCGATCGTGCACAACCATCCGGAAGCGCACCTGATCATCCTGCTGATCGACGAGCGTCCGGAAGAAGTGACCGAGATGCAGCGCTCGGTGCGCGCCGAAGTGATCAGCTCGACCTTCGACGAGCCCGCGTCGCGCCACGTGCAGGTGGCCGAAATGGTGATCGAACGCGCCAAGCGCCTGGTCGAGCACAAGAAGGACGTGATCATCCTGCTCGACTCGATCACGCGCCTCGCGCGCGCCTACAACACCGTGGTGCCGAGCTCGGGCAAGGTGCTGACCGGCGGTGTCGATGCGAATGCGCTGCAGCGTCCGAAGCGTTTCTTCGGCGCCGCGCGCAAGGTCGAGGAGGGCGGCTCGCTGACCATCCTCGGCACCGCGCTGGTCGAGACCGGTTCGAAGATGGACGAGGTGATCTACGAGGAGTTCAAGGGCACCGGCAACATGGAAGTGCACCTCGACCGTCGCATCACCGAGAAGCGCGTCTACCCGGCCTTCAACATCAACCGTTCCGGCACGCGCCGTGAAGAGCTGCTGATCGACCCCGACCTGCTGCAGAAGATCTGGATCCTGCGCAAGCTGCTGCATCCGATGGACGAAATGGCCGCGATGGAATTCATGCTCGACAAGATGAAGACCACCAAAT
>DATMVT010000005.1:0-18625 GCA_035562895.1 Patescibacteria group bacterium
CCTTCGGTCGTTCGCGCGCCCGACTTCAGGGCGAGGATCAGGTGAAGATCACCTTCGCCGATGTCGCGGGGGTCGACGAGGCCAAGGACGAAGTCAAGGAACTGGTCGAATTCCTGCGTGATCCGGGCAAATTCCAGCGCCTCGGTGGCCGCATTCCGCGTGGCGTGCTGATGGTCGGCTCGCCCGGTACCGGCAAGACCCTGCTCGCCAAGGCGATTGCCGGCGAAGCCAAGGTGCCGTTTTTCACGATTTCCGGCTCCGACTTCGTCGAAATGTTCGTCGGCGTCGGTGCCAGCCGCGTGCGCGACATGTTCGAACAGGCCAAGAAGCATGCGCCCTGCATCATCTTCATCGATGAAATCGATGCCGTCGGACGCCATCGCGGCGCCGGTCTCGGTGGCGGCCATGACGAGCGCGAGCAGACCCTGAACCAGTTGCTGGTCGAAATGGACGGTTTCGAGGGCAACGAGGGCATCATCGTGATCGCTGCGACGAATCGCCCGGACGTGCTCGATCCTGCGTTGTTGCGCCCGGGTCGCTTCGACCGCCAGGTCGTGGTGCCGCTGCCGGACCTGCGCGGCCGCGAGCAGATCATCAAGGTGCACATGCGCAAGGTGCCGCTGGCGGACGATATCGATCCGTCGCGCATCGCGCGCGGCACGCCCGGTTTTTCCGGCGCCGATCTGGCCAATCTCGTGAACGAGGCCGCGTTGTTCGCGGCGCGCGAGAACGCCAAGAACGTGCGCATGGAGCATTTCGAGCGCGCCAAGGACAAGATCATGATGGGCGCCGAGCGCAAGTCGATGGTGATGAGCGACGACGAGAAGAAGCTCACCGCTTACCACGAAGCTGGCCATGCCATTGTGGGTCGCGTCGTTCCGGATCACGACCCGGTCTACAAGGTGTCGATCATCCCGCGTGGCCGAGCGCTCGGCGTGACCATGTACCTGCCGGAACAGGATCGCTACAGCCACAGCAAGCAGTACCTCGAGAGCCGCATGGCCTCGCTGTACGGTGGCCGCGTCGCCGAAGAAATCATCTTCGGCAACGACAAGGTCACCACCGGCGCGTCCAACGACATCCAGCGCGTGACTCAACTCGCGCGCAACATGGTCACCAAGTACGGCTTGTCCGACGAACTCGGTCCGGTCGCGTATGGCGACGAGGAAGAAGAAGTCTTCCTCGGTCGCTCGATGACCCAGCACAAGTCGGTGTCGGACGACACCATCCGCCGCATCGACGGCGTGGTTCGGACGATCCTCGACCGCGAGTACACCCGCGCCAAGCAGATTCTCGTCGATCATCTGCCGCAATTGCATGCGATGGCGGACGCGCTGCTCGAATGGGAGACCATCGACGCGTTCCAGATCGACGCCATCATGGAATGCCGCAAGCCCGGTCCGCCGCGCGATTGGGGCAAGAGCGACGACAACAAGCCCGACGCGCCCACGCCGGGTCCGGTGGAAGGGACGCCGGCACCCCAGGCCTGAACCTGGCGCCGACTTAACAGGACAAGCCCGCCGCCATGGCGGGCTTCGTTTTTCCGGCCTGCGACATTTCCGAGGCTCGATCCGGCAATGACCGGCGCCGGTTTGCGATGCGGACGCAAGAAGCGCGACGCGGCGATCTCCAGTATGTGCGTCATCCGGTGCGGCACTTGCCGACGCCGGAATCCAAACCACACAAGGAGATTTGCCATGAACCTGTTCAAGTCGCTGTTCCTCGCCCTCGTGCTCTGCTTCGCCTCGTTCGGCGTGTTCGCCGCGCAGATCAACATCAACACCGCCAGCGCCGAGCAGTTGACCGCGCTGCAGGGCATCGGCGAAGCCAAGGCCGCCGCCATCGTCGAGCATCGCGAGGCGCATGGTTCGTTCCGGTCGATCGACCAGCTCGTCGATGTCAAGGGCATTGGCCTGAAGCTGGTCGAGAAGAACCGCGACGTGATGACCGTCGGCGGCAAGCCCTGATTCGGAGCGTTCGCAGGCTCGACGCCCGGCTGCGTGCCGGGCGTCGGCAATTCGGATCAGTCGTGCGCCGGCTGTGACGACCGGTCGCATCGTGACCGCAGTGCTTCGTCTAGCATGGCCGCCTGTCCCGTCCGGAGGTTTCCATGCTGCGTCGTCCGCTCGCCCTCGCTGTCGCACTGTCCCTGTCTTGTGCGGTGTTCGCCGACGACAAGAAGGATGCACCGAAGTGGGACGTCAATGCCGCGCACGGACCGGTGAAGCAGGTGACGTTCACGACCGACGAAGGCACGTGGATGGATCTCGATGTCAGTCGCGACGGAAAGACGCTCGTGTTCTCGCTGCTCGGCGATCTGTACACGTTGCCGATCGAAGGCGGCGCAGCGAAGCGCATCACCTCGGGTCCGGCCTGGGACGTGCAACCGCGCTTTTCGCCGGATGGCGGCGAGATCGCGTTCACGTCCGACCGTGCCGGTGGCAACAATCTCTGGCGTGCGAAACGCGATGGTTCCGGTGCGACGCAGGTGACGAAGGAAGATTTCCGCCTGCTCAACAATCCCGTGTGGACGCCGGACGGCCAGTACCTGGTCGGGCGCAAGCATTTCACTTCGGAGCGTTCGCTGGGCGCCGGTGAGCTCTGGATGTTTCACAAGACTGGGGGCGCCGGTCTGCAACTGACCAAGAAGAAGAACGATCAGCAGGATCTCGGCGAACCCGCGATCAGCGCGGATGGTCGGTACATCTACTTCTCCGAGGACGTGAGCGGCGGCAGCACCTTCGAATACAACAAGAATCCTCACGGCGTGATCTATGCGATCAAGCGCCTCGATCGCGACTCCGGCGACGTGGAAACCATCGTCGCGACCGCCGGTGGCGCCGTGCGTCCGCAGCCGTCCCCGGATGGCAAGTCCGTGGCCTTCGTGAAACGCGTCGCTGATACTTCGGTGTTGCACACGATCGATCTCGCCAGCGGTGAAGTGAAACCGTTGTGGAACGGGCTGTCGCACGACCAGCAGGAAGGCTGGGCGGTGTTCGGGCCGTATCCGAATTTCAACTGGTTGCCGGACTCGACGGCGCTGGTGATCTGGGCACAAGGCAAACTCTGGCGCGTCGACGCAACCACCGGCGCGCCCACCGCGATTCCGTTCACCGCGAGCGTGGAGCAAACCGTCGCGGCGCCGCTGCGCTTCGAACAGAAACTCGATGCCGGCGCGTTCACCGCGAAGATGATTCGTGATGTCGCGACCAGTCCGGACGGCCGCACCATCGTCTTCCACGCCGTGGGCCAGTTGTGGACCCGCGCGTTGCCGGATGAGCCACCGCGGCGCCTGACGACGCGTTCCGACGCCTTCGAATACCAGCCGAGCTTCAGCGCGGACGGCAAGAAGTTGCTGTACACGACCTGGAGCGACGCAAAGCAGGGCGCCATCGTCGAACGCGATCTCGTCAGTGGAGCAGAACGCGTGCTCACGAGCCAGCCCGGCTTCTATTACTCGCCGCGGCATTCGCGCGATGGATCGAAGATCGTCTGGTCGAAGCAGAGTGGCTCCTCGCTGACCGGTTCGCTGAACAGCGGCGAGCAGGGCATCTGGTGGATGCCGGCTGCGGGCGGTGAAGCGAAGCGCATCGCCAAGGACGGTTACGAACCGCAATTCACCGCGGACGGCACGCGCGTCACCTTCCTGACCGGCGGCGGCCTCAGCAAGAAACTGCAGAGTGTGGGCCTGCACGGCGAGGAGCCGCGCGACGTGTTCTCGCTCAAGTACACCGACTTCGTGTCGGTGAGTCCGGACGGCCAATGGGTTGCGTTCACCGAGTTGTTCAATGCCTACCTCGCACCGATGCCGAAGACCGGCGGCGTCATCGAACTCGGCAAGGACACGACGGCGATTCCGGTCGCGAAGATCTCGACCGATGTCGGTTCCTATCTGCACTGGGCGCAGGACAGTGGTGCCGTGCACTGGATGGTTGGCGACCAGTACCACACACGCCAGCTCAAGGACGCCTTCGCCTTCGTGCCGGGCGCGCCCGCGAAGTTGCCGGATGCGAAGTCGCTGAAGGGGATCGCGATCGGCGTGCAGGTGCCGGTCGATACGCCCAAGGACGTGGTCGCGTTCACCAATGCACGCATCGGCTCGATGAAAGGCGAGGAAGTGATCGAGCGTGGCACCGTGCTGGTCGAAGGCGACACGATCAAGGCGGTCGGCACGAACGTGGTGGTGCCGGCGAATGCGCGCAGCATCGATGCCAGCGGCAAGACGATCGTCCCTGGATACATCGACGTGCACGCGCATGCCAATCACTTCAATGGCGGCGTGATCGCTCAGCAGAACTGGGCCTACTACGCCAACCTCGCGTTCGGCGTGACCACGATGCACGACCCGTCGGCGACCACCGAAACCGTGTTCTCTCAAGCCGAATTGCAGAAGGCCGGCAAGCTCGTCGGGCCGCGCGTGTTCTCGACCGGCACCATCCTGTATGGCGCCGATGGCGACTTCAAGGCGGTGGTGAATTCGCTCGACGATGCGCGCGCGCACCTGCGGCGCATGAAGGCGAACGGCGCCTTCAGCGTGAAGAGCTACAACCAGCCGCGTCGCGAACAGCACCAGATGATCAACCAGGCGGCGCGCGAACTCGGCATGCTGGTGGTGGAAGAGGGCGGTTCGACCTTGAACCACAACCTGCCGATGATCCTCGACGGCGCGACCAGCATCGAACACAACCTGCCGGTGGCACCGTTGCACCAGGACGTGATCAGGCTGTGGTCGCAGACCGACGTGCGCAACACGCCGACGCTGGTCGTGAGCTACGGCGGTCTGAGCGGCGAATACTGGTGGTATGCGCGCGACAACGTCTGGGAAGACAAGAAACTCAACCGCTTCTTCCCGAAGGAGACGCTGGCGGCGCGTGCGGTACGCCGCGAAACGGCGCCGGATTGGGATTACCACCACATCGAAGTCGCGAAGTCGCTGAAGACGATGCGCGATGCCGGCATCAAGGTCCAGATCGGCGGCCACGGTCAGTTGCAGGGATTGTCGCCGAATTGGGAGATCTGGAGCCTGACGCAGGGCGGCATGAGCAATTGGGAAGCGCTGCGCGCCGCGACCATCGATGGTGCCGACCTGCTCGGCCTGTCGAAGCAACTCGGTTCGATCGAAGCGGGCAAGCGCGCCGACCTCGTGGTGTTGAACACCAACCCGCTCGACAACATCCGTTCGACCATCGATACGCGCTACGTCATGGTCAACGGTCGCCTGTTCGACGTCGACGCCGATATGGCCGAGATCGGCCATCACAACGCCAAGGCGCCCGAGTTCTACTGGCAACGCCACCGCGACGGCCGCAGCTTCGGCATTGAATACGGCCCCAGCGCGCCGTGCCACTGCCCGAAGTCGGCGGTGCACAAGCATTGATGAGTGGCATGGGCGCGAATCGACGTGGTCGGCCTGGCTCATGGATGTCGCTTGTCTTCACGGCATGGGCGTGCGTCGCGAGCGTTTCGCCGCGCGATGCCGCGGCGCAGGACTGTCCCGATCTGGCTGGGCATTACCGGGTCGATGGCTTCGGGCCGGTGCTGGGCGATGCGCTGAAGGTGCTGGGATTGCAGATGGCCGGGTTCACCGACAGCGAAGTGAAGATCACCGGTCGGACCGACACCGCGCTGCAGTTCTGGATCAAGAGCGGCAAGAGCAGCCCGATGTCCACGCAGCCGACACGCACGCTGACGCAGGGCCTCGACTACGTCTGCGCGGGGTCGTCCATCGTGTTGAAGGGCACCGCCAGCGCGAGTCGCCAGACTGACCAAGGCTGGTTGGAAGGGCAGTCGACGGTGTCGTTGTCGCGTTCGGGCAAGGGGCTCGGGCTGGCCACGTCGTTTCGTGGTCGCGAACGCACCACGATCTACCGCTACGACTCGGCGCGCGTCAGCATTCCCAAGCTCGGCACCGCGCAGACGCTCGGTGACGCGATCCGCTGGCCGCACATCAGCGAGCCGAAACCGGTCGAGTACGTGCCGATCCCCGAATCCGCGTCGGTGCAGACCTTGCGCCGGATGCTCACGCCGTCCTTGCTCGGCAGCGTCAACCTCGGCGGTCTTCAGGACAGCGGCGATCGCGTGCTCGCCAGCCTGAATGCGCCACGCGACGTCGACGTGATCGCGTTTGAAGATCGCTTGCGTGACGCCGGCATCGCGTATGACGTGAAGCGCGCACCGATCTGGTCGAACAATGGCTACAGCATGCAGTTCCTGTTCGGTACCGCCGACGATGGATCGACGCCAGCCTGGCACCCCAGCGTGATGCGCGTGCAACACGAGATCGAGCGCATGCAGCAGGCGATGATCAGCGTCAGCGAGGTCGAACAAGACGGCGATGCGTACATCGCGACGCTGGACGTGATCGGCATGGAATCGACGGAGATGATCCTCAAGCGCCTGCGCCTGAACACGACGATGTTCGGTGACATCACCGTGCTCGACGATGCCCCGACTGAACGGCGCAACCTGCGGCGCGTGCGTCTGCGGCTGGCATTGCCTTAGCGTCGTCTCGGTTGCTCCTTGCAGCATCCTGGCGATGCTATAAACGGGTTTCCGCATCGTGCGGAACGTCCGGCGCGTCGCGTCGACGGTGATTCACTCGTACAGGAGGTTCGCATGGGACTTTTCGACAAGATTCTCGACACGCTCGGCTTCGGCAGTGCCAAGGCCGCCACACCTGAACCGAAGAAGGCCGATCTGGAGCCGATCTTCGTCGAGCCGCCCAAGGCGAGTGCGCCCAAGGCCGCGGCGTCCGCCGATGCGCCAGCGATCAAGATCGAGGCAGCGAAGCCGATCGCGATCGTGGACGTGGTTTCGCAACTGGAAGCACGTGCCGCGAAGAACGCGCAGAAGCTGAACTGGCGCACGTCGATCGTCGATCTGCTCAAGCTGCTCGACATCGACAGCAGCCTCGGCGCGCGCAAGGATCTGGCGAAGGAACTCGGGTGCCCCGACGAGTCGATGGGCGATTCCGCGAAGATGAACATGTGGCTGCACAAGACCGTGCTGGCGCGCCTTGCCGCGAATGGCGGCAACGTGCCGACCGACCTGCTCGATTGACGGTCCTGTTGCGGAGGCATTCACGATGAACATTCAGGATCTGCTTGCTTCGACCGGCGGACTGGGCTCGATCGCCAAGGAACTGGGCGTCAGCGAGGCGCAGGTGAGAACCGGGACGCAGGCCTTGTTGCCGGCGATCCTTGGCGGCTTCAAGCGACAGGCCGGCGCGCAGCCGTCGGGGATGGACGCGCTGGGTGGGCTGCTGGGTCAGCTCGGTGGCGGCGGACTGCTCGACAACCTGCTGTCGCCGGAGCCGACCCAGGTCAATCGCGGCAATGACGTGCTCGGCCAGATCTTCGGTTCCAAGGACGTGAGCCGGAATGTGGCGCAGCGCGCGGCGGAGCAATCCGGCCTGAGTCCGGAGTTGTTGAAGAAAATGCTGCCGATGCTGGCGATGCTGGTCACCGGCGCGATGGCCAAACAGCAGGCGGGTGCTGCGACACCTTCCGGTGGCGGGCTCGGTGGTCTCGGCGGATTGCTGGGCGGTCTGCTCGGCGGTGGCCAGCAGGTCCAGGGTGCGTCCAAGGGCGGAGCCGGTGGCCTGGCATCGATGCTGGACCTCGATGGCGACGGCAATCCGTTCGACGACATTCTCGGCATGGTGCAGAAGTCGATGCGTTGAACGTGGCTGCGGCCGGTGCCTCGCGTGGCGCCGGCCGCTTATTCGACGGGATCGACGCGTTTCGCGATCGCCGCGTTGTGGCGGGCGAGCAGCGCGATGCCGGAAATCACGACCGCAGTCCCGGCGATCTGGATCGGCGTGATGGCCTCGCCGAGGATCCACCAGCCAAGGAACAGCAGCGATACCGGACCCACCATCGCGGTTTGCGAGGTCGCGGCCGGGCCGATGCGGTCGATCGCGAACATCGTGAAGTAGACCGGCACGACCGTGCAGAACAGCGCGTTGATCGCGGACAGCACGTAGACCGCACGCGGCTGCACGAGGTCGCCGATGTCGTTGGTGATCGCGAAATGCACCAGGCAGGCGACGGTCGACACGCACATCGCGTAGGCGACCAGGCGCAGGCTGCCGATCCGCTTCAGCAATTCGCCCGACAACAGCAGATAGACGGCGTAACTCAGCGCGGCACCGAACACGAGCGAGGCACCGAACGCGACATGGTCGCCGTCGACGCGCAGGTTCTCGGCGAACACCAGCACGATGCCGGCGTAACTGACGATCATCGCGATCCATTGCGCTCGCGCCACCGGCTTGCCCAGGAACACGAGGCCGATCAGCAGCACCAGGGTCGGGTTCAGGAACAGGATCAGGCGTTCCAGCGAGGCGCTGACGTATTCGAGTCCCCAGAAGTCGAGGAAGCTCGACAGGTAGTAGCCGAGCAGCCCGAGCAGCACGATCCGCCCGCGCGTGCTTCCGTCGAGTGCGGGCTGGCTGCGATGCGCCTTCATCGTTTCGATCACTGCCACGGTCGCGAACACCGGCAGCGAAAACAGCATGCGCAGCGCCAGCACCGTGGTCGCGTCGACGCCGTGGCGATAGATCAGCTTCGCGACGATGGCCTTGGCCGAAAACAGCACCGCCGCGATCAACGCGAGCCAGAGGCCTTGGCGGTGGCGGGGGTTGGGCATCGACATCCACATTGTTGTTCGACCCCTCAATGTCGCACATCAATGAAAATCCCGCGAGCGGGTGGCGAGCTCGCCGAGCAGGGCGTTGTAGTTGTGCAGGCGTTCGGCGACCACGTGTTGCACGCCGTTGGCGCGTTGCACGCGGCCGTCGACGGCGAGCAGGCGCGATTCCAGCAGGACGCGCCGTTGCGCTTCGGCGACGCGCAGCCAGACCACGAGATTGACGATGCCGGTTTCGTCTTCGAGCGTGACGAAAGTGACGCCGCTGGCCGTGCCCGGCCGCTGTCGCACCGTGACCAGGCCGGCGACGCGCACGCGTGCATCGTGCGGACGCTGCGCGAGTTCGGATGCGGACAAGACGCGCCGCGCGCGCAGCGGCGGGCGCACCAGCGACACCGGATGTGCCTTCAACGACAAACCGACGTGGGCATAGTCGGCGGTGACGTCGTCGAACAGGCCGGGTTGGGTCAGCGCGACCGCTTCCTCACGGATGCGCGCCTGCCCGAACACCGCGGTCGGCGCGGCCAGCGCTTCCACGTCCCAGCGTGCGCGATGACGATCGCCGGACAGGCCTCGCAACGCGTCGGCGTCGGCCAGTCGTGCCTGTTCGAAACGAGTGAGCGCGGCGCGTTCGACCAGGTCGCGCACGTCGGCGAACGGACGATCGCGGCGTGCTGCCATGATGCGTTCGGCGCAGACCTGCGGCAGGCCGTCGATCTGGCGCAGGCCGAGGCGCAGGGCTTCGCCCTCCAGCGTGCAGTCCCAATCGCTGTGCAGCACGTCGACCGCGCGTACCTCGATGCCGTGGCGCTGCACGTCCTGCACGATCTGCGCCGGCGCGTAGAAGCCCATCGGCAACGAGTTCAGCAGCGCGCAGGCGAAGGCCGCAGGTTCGTGGCATTTCAGCCAGCTGGATGCGTAGGCGAGGATGGCGAAGCTGGCGGCGTGGGATTCCGGGAAGCCGTAGTCGCCGAAGCCCTTGATCTGTTCGAAGATGCGATGGCAGAAATCTTCGCTGTAGCCGCGCGCGCGCATGCGCCCGACCAGTTTCTCGCGCAGATGTTCCAGGCCGCCGTGGCGCTTCCACGCCGCCATCGAGCGGCGCAGTTCGTCCGCCTCGCTGGCGCTGAACTGCGCCGCCACCATCGACAGGTTCATCACCTGTTCCTGGAACAGCGGAATGCCGAGCGTGCGTTCGAGCACGGGCCGAAGCTCTTCCAGTTCATACGTGACCGGTTCCTCGCCGCTGCGACGGCGCAGGTAGGGATGCACCATGCCGCCCTGGATCGGCCCGGGGCGCACGATCGCGACCTCGATGACGAGGTCGTAGAAACGTTCGGGCTTCAGTCGCGGCAGCATGCTCATCTGCGCCCGCGACTCGATCTGGAACACGCCGAGGGTGTCGGCCTGCTGGATCATCGCGTAGGTCGCCGGGTCTTCGGCCGGGATCGTCGCCAGCGTGTAGTCGCAGCCGCGATGCGTGCGCAGCAGGTCGAGGCAGCGGCGGATGCAACTGAGCATGCCGAGCGCGAGCACGTCGACCTTGAGCAGCTTCATCGTCTCGAGGTCGTCCTTGTCCCACTGGATGATGGTGCGCTCCGGCATCGCCGCGTTCTCGACCGGTACCAGCGAGGCCAGCGAATGCTCGGAAATCACGAAGCCGCCGACGTGTTGCGACAGATGCCGCGGAAAGCCGCGCAGATCGCGCACCAGGCGAATCAGCTTGCGCAGGATCGGCGCGTCCGGGTCGTAGCCGTGTTCGCGCAGGCGGGCTTCGAGGACCGTGTGCGAATCCCAGCCGCCGATGGCGCGGGTGAAGTGCTCGACGCTGTCGAGCGGCAGGCCGAGCGCGCGCCCGACATCGCGGATCGCGCTGCGCGTGCGGTAGCGGATCACGGTCGCGGCCAGCGCGCTGCGCTCGCGTCCGTACTTCGCGTAGATGTACTGGATCACTTCCTCGCGGCGTTCGTGTTCGAAGTCGACGTCGATGTCCGGCGGCTGGCCGCGCGCGCTCGAGAGAAATCGCTCGAACAGCACGTTCATGCGCGCCGGGTCGACCGCGGTGATGCCGAGGCAGAAGCAGACCACCGAATTCGCCGACGAGCCGCGGCCCTGGCAGAGGATGTTCCTGCTGCGCGCGAAACGGACGATGTCCTCGACGGTCAGGAAAAAGGCTTCGAACTTCAGCTCGGCGATCAGCGCGAGCTCTTTCTCGATCAGGCGCTGGACGTGCTCCGGAACACCTTCGGGCCAGCGCGCGCGGGCACCGCGCTCGGTCAGTTCGCGCAGATGCTGCGCCGGGGTCGATCCTTGCGGAACCAGTTCGTGCGGGTATTCGTAGTTCAGGTCCTTCAGCGTGAATCGGCATTGCTCGGCGATGCGCACGCTGGCATCGAGCAGTTCGCGCGGATGGATCTCGGCCAGGTCCTCGATACGGCGCAGGTGGCGTTCGCCGTTCGGATGCAGCGCGAATCCGGCCTCGGCGACCGGGGTGTTCAGGCGGATCGCCGTCAGCGTGTCCTGCAGCGCACGTCGGGCCCGCACGTGCATGTGCACGTCGCCGCAAGCCACCGGCGTCAGGCCATGGGCGTCGGCGAGCGCGAGCAGGGCCGCCAGTCGTTCCGCGTCCTGCGCGCCGCGATGCAGCTCGACCGCGAGATGCACGCGCTCGGCGAAGACGGATCGTGCCCAGCAGATGGCGTCGATGTCGGCTGGCGTCAGTTGCGGCAGCAGCAGCGCGATCAAACCCTCGCCGCGTCCGTTGAAATCCCCGCGGGTCAGGCGATACGTGCCTTTCGCGGACGCGCGCCGCCCCTGCGTGATGATCCGGCACAGGTGGGTGTAGCCGTCGTGGTCGATGCACAGCAGCGCCAGCCGCGTGCCATCGACCAGGGTGAATTCGGCGCCGACGATCAGCTTGAGACCGGTCTTCTCCGCCGCTTCGTGCGCACGCACGATGCCGGCGAGCGAACACTCATCGGTGATCGCGAGGGCGGCGTAACCGAGCTGCTTCGCGCGCTGGAACAGTTCGAGCGCCGACGATGCCCCGCGCAGGAACGTGAAGTTCGACAAGCAATGGAGTTCGGCGTAGGCGACGGCCATGGCAGGTCACGCGTAGATCCCCTGCACGAACCAGTCGTGGGGTGCCTGGCGGTTGCGGAAGACCCACAGGCGCGCGCCGTCGATCTGGTCGATGCGGTAGTAGTCGCGGGTGGCGTCGGCTTCGTCCCACCAGCCGCTCTCGATGCGTTCGGGCAGGCTGAGCCGCGCCTTGCGCCAGTCGAAGCTCGGCCATTGTCCGATCGGTGTGGGTTGCGGCAGCAGGAACATCGGACGCGGTGGGATACGCGCTTCTGCAGGAGCGACGCGCGCGTCGCGATCCTTTCGGGAGGTCGTCGCAGCATCGGGTCGCGATGCACGTTCGGGTCGATGGTCCGCCTGCACGGCAAAGCGCTCGACTGCGGTATCGCCCAGTCGACCCTGCAGGCGGTCGAGCAGCTGCTGCGCGTCTTCGGGGGCTTCGCCATGGCGCACGAACAGGTCGCGCGACGGCGCGTCCAGCGCCTGGGTTTCGGTCAGTTCCAGCGTCAGTGCGATGCAGCCCTGGGGCAGGGCGAGGCGTTCCAGGCGCGCCCGTGCGACCGCGACCAGGTGTTCGCGATCGGCGCTGGCCTGACCGAGGCCGAGATCGATCACGGTGTCCGGATGGTCCTCGTGCGCGAACGCGAAGCGCAGGCGCGTGGTCGAACGCTGGCAGGCGACCAGCCAGTGCGCCGCGGCCATGAGCAGGCGTCGTGCCGGAAACAGCAGGGCGCTGCTGCTCGTGATCGCATACGGCCATTCGAGGCGCTGGTGGAAGCGCTCGGCGATGCGCATCGGCACGATCACGTCGGCACGACGGCCGAGCAGGGTGTCGAGATGATCCGGCACGATCTGGCCGAAACGCCGCGCCACTTCGGCGCGTGGCAGACGCAGCAGCGCACCGTAGGTCCGCACGCCGACGGCGGCCAGCGCCTCGCAGGTCCCGACGGGCAAGTCGCCATGAATGAGTGCGAGTGGTGCGACGATCTCGCGCAGGGCGTCGGTATCGCGCACGATGCGGCCGATGCCGGCCTGCGCGAACAGACGCGCGGCGGCGGGCGTGGCGGCGACGCCGGCGGCGCAGGCATGGGCTTCGCGTTCGAGGTCGGTGGCGATGGCCTGCAGCAACTTGCGTTCGTTGCCGAACAAGCGGCACGAGGCGCCGATCTCGACCAGCAGCGCGTGTTCGCCATGGCGCGCCACCTGCGCGCTGTAACCGAGCGCCCACAGCGCCAAGTTCTGCATCGCCGCGTCTTCGTCCTTCGGCCGGCGCGCTTCCGTCTTCAAGCCCGCGCACAGCGCCTGTGCCGCACCGAGCACTTGTCCTGCGCGTACGCCCTGCGCGCGGGCCGCGGCATTCGCGGTGACGACGATGCGTCGGGCACCCTGAGCCTCGATGATGGCCAGCGGTTCGGACTGCGCTTCGGCACCGGGGCGGGTGTCGAGCGCCAGGCGCGGGAACTGCAGCGCGAGCCAGAGCATGGCGGCGACCTCAGCGTGCACGTACGAACGGCAGCACGCGCGCCGATGCGGCTTCGGCATGCACGCTCACGCCCTGCGGCGAACGGCGCAACACGAAGCGGCCGATCTCGCCGAGGGCGCCGCGGCATTTGACGATGCGCAGTTGTTCGCCCTCGATCGCGAGCCGCAACGCCGCCGGCGAAGCCTGCTCGGCATGCGCCAGCGGCCGATACAGGACCGCGAGACTGTGCCCGGCTTCGGCCGCGAGTTGCAGGCGGCGCAGCGCATTCGCATCGCTTTGCCCGAGCCACAGCGCGACCGCGCCGCAGACGCCGCTGCGCAGCGCCTGTTCGGCCGCCCACAGCGCCTGTTCGGTGGTCGCGCAACGCAGGTGCGCGAAGCGTTCGAGGTCGATGCCGGCCGCTGCCAGCGCCGGCGCATACGGCCGGTGCGGTGCCGACACGAACAGCAGCCAGCGCTCGTCACTCATCGCGCGGGCGAAGGCGGGCAGCATCAGGCTCAGTTCGCCAAGGCCGGGTCGCGCATGGCAGATCTCGGTCAGCGCCTGCAGCGGCCAGCCGCCGCCGGGCAGGGCGGCATCGAGTTCGCGATGGCCGCTGGCCAGCGTCGGCGTCGTCGCGTGGCGGTCGCCGCCGCGCCAGACATCGGGGCGGTGCAGCAGGGATTCGATCGTGGCGGCCATGTCAGAGACTCCGGCGGATGACGCCGACGACGCGGCCTTCGATGACCAGGTCGCCGTCGACGTCGATGGGGGTGTAATCGGGATTCGCGGGCAGCAGGCGGATGCGCCCGTTCTTGCGCTCGAAGGTTTTGACGGTGGCCTCGTCGTCGATGCGCGCAACCACGATCTGGCCGTTCGCCACATCGCCGCCGCTGCGCGCCACCGCGACGAAATCGCCGTCGTGGATGCCGGCATCGCGCATGCTGTCGCCGCGCACGCGCAGCAGGAAGTCGGGCGTCGGCGTGAACAGCTGCGGGTCGAGCGCGAGTTCGTCCTCGATCGACTGCTCGGCCAGGATCGGCTGCCCGGCGGCGACGCGACCGATCAGCGGCAGGCGCAGCACGCGTTCGTCGTTGGCGGCGGCGCGACGCGGCACGGGCAGGCTGCGCGTCGGCTTCAACACCCGAATCCCGCGTGCCACCGGCAGGATCGCGATGTAGCCCTTGCGCTCCAGCGCACGCAGGTGCTGCTCGGCGGCGTTCGGGCTGGTCGCGCCGAGCGCGGCCGAAATTTCCGGACGGGTCGGCGGATAACCGCGCTCGGCGATCGATCGTTCGATCAGTTCGAGCACGTCTTTCTGGCGGGGGCTGAGGGGTTCGTTCATGCTGTAAATGTTTACAGTATCCGGGGCTGTTCGGCAACACCTGAAGTGTTGTCTCAGACTGTCGCAAAACCTGAGATTCGACATGAGCTTGTGCGCTGCAATTGCCGTACGGTCTCAAGTCCAACAAAGGCTTTGACCCCATGTGGAGAGCAGCGTAGCGTGCCTCGTGCCGGGGCTCTTCCCGGCTTGTGAACCTTGGGGGAATGCCATGAAACGCACGATTGTGTGGATTGCCGCGCTACTCGCACTCTGGGCCGCGCCGCTCTGGGCCGGAGAGAAGGACGATTTCAACGAAGGACCGGTGACCGTGGTCACGGCGGTGCGCACCGAAGTGGGCCAGTGGGACCACTACGTGAAGCACCTGCGCAACAACTGGAAGCCGGTGATGGAGGCGCAGAAGCAGGCCGGCATCATCCTCGGTTACAGCGTCCAGTCGACGCGCCCGCGCACCCCCGATGAACCGAACATCTATCTGGTCGTGACCTATCCGAACATGGCCGCCTTCGACGGCCTCGGCGATCGTGCCGAACCGGTGGCGCAGAAGGTGACGGGCATGGATCGCGAGGCCTCGCGCAAGGCCAACGCCGAGCGTGAGTCGATGCGCAAGATCCTCGGCACCGAAATGATCCGCGAACTGGTGCTCAAGTAGATTCTGAAGAGACGCGGGGCCGGTGTTGATTCCCGGCCCCGTGACCCCGACCCTGCGGCTTGGTTGACCCTGTTCGGCGTACTGTACGCCGCGGTCTGGACGCGTGCGCTGTTCCGGCGCAAAGCGGGTTGAGCGGCCGAGACTGGACAAACTCACGTTCTGTATGCAGAAGTTCGCATTCACTGTCCGCACGAAGGAGGTTCCGCCATGCAGATCCGTTCGCTTCTCCCGGTGATCCTGTCCTGCGCCTCGGCCGTGGCGCTGGCCGCGCCTCTGGGGACGGCGTTCACCTACCAGGGCCAGCTCAAGGCCTCGGGTGACGTCGCGACCGGGCTTTACGACATCGAGGCCTGCCTGTTCGATTCGCCTGGGGGACCAACCGCGCTGGTCTGCGCGACACCTTTCGACAATGTGCCGGTCGAGGATGGCGTGTTCACCATCGAGCTCGATTTCGGTGCGGCGTTCGCGGGTCAGGAACGCTATCTGGAACTCCGCGTCCGTCCCGGAGACAGCGTCGCCAGCCATACCGTGCTGTCCCCGCGCCAGCTGATCCGACCGGCACCGGAAGCCCTGCACGCGCGCGCGCTGGCCGCCGCCGCCCAGAGCGGGTTGCCCGGCATCAGCGTCATCGACGATCCCGTGAACAGCGTGGGGGAAGGACTGTCGCTGGCAGTCCCGGCAGATGGCTTGCCGGTGATGAGTTACTGGGACAGCACGGCCGGTGCCCTGAAGGTGGCGAAATGCGTCGATGCCGCCTGCCGCAGCACGCCGATCGTGACCGTGGTCGACGATACGAACAACACTGGTCGCTACAGCGCACTGGCGCTCGGTGCCGATGGCTTGCCGATCATCAGTTATGCCGACCTGACCCTGGGTGCATTGAAAGTGGCGAAGTGCCACAACGCGGCGTGCACCAGTGCCGCCTTGTCGACGGTCATCGATGTCAATTCCGTCATGTACACCGCCATCGCCGTGCCCGGCGACGGCTTGCCGGTGATCGCGTTCCAAGCCAACGGCGCGCTGCGGGTGGCCAAATGCAACAACGTCAACTGCTCTGGTGCGCTGGTCGTGATCCCGGACAACGGAGCGGGTGCCGGCGATTATGTCAGCCTGGCCATCGGTGCCGATGATTTGCCGGTGATGAGCTATTACTTCAACAACGCGTTGCGCGTGCTGAAGTGCGGCTCCGCCGATTGCAGCAGCACGAATACCATCACCAATGCCGATGATCCGGCGAACGACGTCGGTACACATACCGCCATCACGATCAATCATGTCGGCCGTCCGATCATCGCCTATCGCGACAACAGCGTCAGTGGCGTCAAGTTCATGCGTTGCGGCAATCAGGCATGCAGCTCGGGCAACTCCATCGTGACGATTCCGACCCCCTCGGGCACGATATACAACATCAAATTGGCGCAGGGGCCGGACGGCATGCCGCTGATCAGCTATTTCAACAGTGGCGACTCGGCAGTCAGCGTTGTTCGCTGTGCGACCACGCAATGCAATTTCGGTCTGACCACCAGCACCATCGAAGGCGGTGGTCAGCAATTGGGGGGCAGCCATTCGATCACGCTGGGCCAGGACGGGTTGCCGATCATCGCCTACCAGACGTTCTATGACGGTTCGGCGGGCGTGAAGTTCGCCAAGTGCGGCACGCGGAGTTGCTTGTGAACCGTATCCGCTGGCGGTGGCTGACGCCGGCATGGATGGCGTTCGCTCTGTTCGCGACGAATGCGTGGTCGAGTGATGCGGCGAAGTCGACGCAGGGCACGACGTACAGCGTTGACGTCTGGACCATCGATGGTGGTGGCGGCTCATCCAGCGGTGGCGTCTACAGCGTGCACGGCACCATCGGCCAGCCGGACGCCGAGCCGCTGCATCCGGCGACGGGGGGTGGCTTCGCGGTCACGGGCGGATTCTGGGCGGCGGCCACACCCCCGGCGCCGAGACCCGACGACGTGTTCGGGGATGGCTTCGAGACTCTGGTTCCGCCCTGATGCCACGTCGGTCTGCATCGCGCCTCAGGCGAACAGATGCCGACCGAGCGTGATCACGCTCAACACGCTGACCAGGCCGCCGACCGCCGCGGTGGTGATGCGCGCCGGCAGGTGGCGGGTGAGCCAGGCCGCGAACGGTGCGGCGATCAGGCCGCCGAGCAGCAGGCCGACGACGGCCTGTCCGTAGACATGGCCGATCGTGCCGAGGAAGACCGCGCTGATCGCGAGACTGACGAAGAATTCGGCGGCGTTCGCGGTGCCGATGGCGATGCGCGGTGGCAGGTTCTGCGCGATCAGGCTGGTGCTCGTCATCGGCCCCCAGCCACCGCCGCCGACCGCATCGAGGAAACCCGCGGCGAGTGCGAGGCGTTTGGTGCGACGGGGCTTCAGCGTGGCATCCGGTGTGCGATTGCGCCACGCGCGCAGCACCAGCGACACGCCCAGCACCAGCAGGTAGGCCGCGACCACCGCGCCGAGCCAAGGTGTCTGCAGATGGCTGAGCACGAAGGCACCGACCATGCCGCCCAACGCGCCGGGCAAGGCAAGACGCCATAGCAGGCGCTTGTCGACATTGCCGAAGAAGCCATGGCTCAGGCCGGACACGCCGGTCGTCGCGAGCTCGGCCATGTGCACGCTGGCCGAGGCCAGCGCCGGCGCCATGCCGAGCCCGAGCAGCAGGGTCGAACTGGTCACGCCATAGGCCATGCCGAGCGCGCCGTCGATCGATTGCGCGATCAGGCCGATGCCGATGAAGGGGATCAAAGCAGTCGAGAACATGGGGCGCCCGTGACATTGCCCCGGCAGTGTCCGGCGACGGCTGCGGCGCCGGAAATGCCGTGCGGGCATAAGTTCATCGCCAGCGATTGTTTCTGCGTCGCGCGCACGGGACCTAGTCTGGCCGACATTCCGAACGAGTGGCCGCCATGTCTGCACAGCCGATCTTCCCGCCGCTTCCGCTGCTCGATGCCGAGCGCAGCGCGCTGCTGGCGCGACTGACCGACGGTCTCGATGCCTCGGCGCTGCACTGGATCTCCGGTTATGCCGCCGGACTCGCCGCACGCGGTGCGCCGGCCCTTGCGGTGGTGGCGACGCCGGTTGCAGCGGCGGCGATCGCGTTGCGCGTGACCGTGCTTTTCGGCAGCCAGACCGGCAACGCCAAGCGCGAAGCCGAGCGTCTGGCCGAAGTGATGCGCAGCGAAGGTGCCGACGTACGCCTGATCCGCGCCGACGCCTATCCGGCTCGCGAACTGGCCGACGAGCGCGTGTTGTTCGTCGTCATCAGCACGCAGGGCGAGGGCGAACCGCCGGACGATGCACGCGGCTTCGTCGAATTCGTGTCCGGCCGGCGTGCGCCCAGACTCGATCAACTGCAATTCGCGGTGCTTGGCCTCGGCGACTCCAGCTATCCGCAGTTCAATGCCATGGGCCGCCTGCTCGAT
>DATMVT010000006.1:0-2245 GCA_035562895.1 Patescibacteria group bacterium
GACTACGAAGAATTCCTCGAAACCGACTTCTCGTTCGAAATCCCTGGGCTGGCGCGCTTTCGCGTCAACGCGTTCAACCAGAACCGTGGCGCGGGCGCGGTGTTCCGAACCATTCCGAGCCAGATCCTGACGCTCGAGGACTTGAACGCGCCCAAGGTGTTCAAGGAGCTGATCGACGTGCCGCAAGGCCTGGTGCTGGTCACCGGCCCCACCGGTTCCGGCAAGTCGACCACGCTCGCGGGCATGGTCGATCACATCAACAAGAACGAGTACGGCCACATCCTCACCATCGAGGATCCGATCGAATTCGTGCACCAGTCGCAGAAATGCCTGATCAACCAGCGCGAAGTGCATCGCGACACGCACGGGTTCAACGAGGCGCTGCGATCGGCCTTGCGCGAGGATCCCGACTACATCCTGGTCGGCGAAATGCGCGACATGGAAACCATTCGCCTGGCGCTGACCGCCGCGGAAACCGGGCATCTGGTGTTCGGCACCCTGCATACCTCGTCGGCGGCGAAGACGGTGGACCGCATCATCGACGTGTTCCCCGCCGGCGAAAAGCCGATGGTGCGTTCGATGTTGTCGGAATCGCTGCGCGCGGTGATTTCGCAGTCGCTGCTGAAGAAGGTCGGCGGCGGACGCGTCGCCGCCCACGAAATCATGGTCGGCATCCCGGCGATCCGCAACCTGATCCGCGAGGACAAGGTCGCGCAGATGTATTCGTCGATCCAGACCGGTGCCCAGGTCGGCATGCAGACGCTGGACCAGTGCCTGCAGGATCTGGTCAAGCGCGGCCTGATCACGCGCACCCAGGCGTCGAGTTACGCCAAGGACAAGAAACTGTTCGATTGATGCCGGATCGATGCATCGTTCGGAGATCCGGCCCGGAGAAACAACATGAGTAGCGTGGACTTCACCTCCTTCCTGAAACTGATGGTCCACAAGAAGGGCTCGGACCTGTTCATCACCGCCGGCATTCCGCCGTCGATGAAGGTCAACGGACGCATCGCGCCGATCACCCAGGCGCCGCTGACGCCGCAGGCATGCCGCGACATGGTGCTGAACGTGATGACGCCCTCGCAACGCGAGGAGTTCGAAAAGACCCACGAATGCCAGTTCGCGATCTCGCTGCAGGGCGTCGGCCGATTCCGCGTCAGCTGCTTCTACCAGCGCAACCAGGTCGGCATGGTGCTGCGTCGCATCGAGACGCGCATTCCGACGGTCGAGGAGCTGAGCCTGCCGCCGGTCGTGAAGACGCTGGCGATGACCAAGCGCGGCCTGATCATGTTCGTCGGCGCGACCGGTACCGGCAAATCGACGTCGTTGGCGGCGATGATCGGCTATCGCAACCAGAACTCGACCGGCCACATCATCACCATCGAGGACCCGATCGAGTTCGTGCACAAGCACGAGGGCTGCATCATCACCCAGCGCGAAGTCGGCATCGATACCGACTCCTGGGAAAACGCGCTGAAGAACACGCTGCGCCAGGCCCCCGACGTCATCCTGATCGGCGAGGTGCGCACCCGCGAGACCATGGAGCACGCGATCGCCTTCGCCGAAACCGGTCATCTGTGCCTGTGCACCCTGCATGCGAACAATGCCAATCAGGCGCTCGATCGCGTCCTGCACTTCTTCCCGGAAGACCGCCGGCCGCAGCTGCTGATGGACCTGTCGTTGAACCTGAAGGGCGTGGTCGCGCAGCAACTGGTGCCGACGCCGGACGGCAAGAGTCGTCGTGCGGCGATGGAAGTCCTGCTCGGCACGCCGCTCGTGCAGGATTTCATCCGCGACGGCGAGATCCACAAGATCAAGGAAGTGATGAAGGAATCGACCAACCTCGGCATGCGCACGTTCGACCAGAGTCTGTTCGAGCTCTATCAGGCCGGCGAGATTTCCTACGAAGATGCCCTGCGTCACGCCGACTCGGCGAACGAGGTGCGTCTGCGCATCAAGCTCGCGCAGGGCGGCGATGCCCATTCGCTGTCGCAGGGGCTCGATGGCGTCGAACTCATGGAGCAGTAAGCGCGCATGCGCTGCGTCTATGTCGCGGAGAATCTGATCGACGCCCATCTGGTGCGCGACCGGCTCTGTGACGACGGGATTCCGGCCGAGATCCACGGCGAAAACCTGACCGGTGGCTTCGGCCTGCTGCCCGGTTACGTTTCGGTCTGGGTGCCGGAGGTCCAGTCCACCGACGCCGATCACATCCTCGAAGGCTTTCGGCCCGCCGAACCCGAAT
>DATMVT010000007.1:0-1658 GCA_035562895.1 Patescibacteria group bacterium
GGGCCTGGTGGTCGGCTGCCCCTCGCGCGGCGACGACGCCGCGATGATGCTGCGCACGCTGGCGGCGATGGCCAAGGTCGATGGTCGTGTTTGCGCTTTCCTCGAACCGATCGCGCTGTACATGACCAAGGACTTGTACGAGGCCGGTGATGCGCAGTGGTCGTTCCCGTATCCGGCGCCTGACCAGGCCATCGAATTCGGTGCCGAGCGCGTCCATCACCCGGACGCCAAGGACTTGCTGATCGTCACCTTCGGCAATGGCGTGCCGTTCGCGCTGCGCACGGCCAAGTCAGTCGAGGCGCAAACCGGCAAGAAGACCCGCGTCATCGACCTGCGCTGGCTGCAGCCGCTGAACGCGGAGGCGATTGCGAAGCACGCCGGTGAATGCGAGCGCATCATGGTGCTCGACGAAGGCCGACGCAGCGCGGGCATCGGCGAAGGCGTGATCACCGCAATCGTCGAAGGCGGTCATGGTGCCAAGCCACTGGTGCGCGTCGTTGGCGACGACACCTACACGCCGCTCGCCGGCGCCGCGAACCTGATCCTGCCGACCGATGCGACCGTGCTCGAGGCCGCGTTGAAACTGGTGCAGGCATGATCACTCACGTCGCCTTCGACGCCGACGACACGCTCTGGCACAGCGAGGGACATTTTCGCGACGCGCAGGCGGTCTTCGAGCGCGTGCTGGGCACCTACATCGACGTCGCCGATGCCGACGTGCATGCGCGCCTGCTCGACGTCGAACGTCGCAACATCAAGCGCTTCGGCTATGGCGCCAAGGGCATGACCCTGTCGATGATCGAGGCGGCGATCGCGATGACCGATGCGCGCATCAGCGCGACCGACCTCCAGCGCATCGTCGACCTCGGCGTCGCCGTGCTCGAACATCCGGTCGAGTTGCTGCCCGGCATCGTCGATGCCGTGGCCGAGGTCGCGAAGGAGTTCACGCTGCTGCTGGTCACCAAGGGCGATTTGTTCCATCAGGAAGCCAAGATCGCGAAGTCCGGCCTGGGCAACTGGTTCCACCGCATCGAGATCGTCAGCGAGAAGGACGTGCCGACCTACCGGCGCGTGCTCGACGAAGTCGGCATTCGCCCGGATCAATTCCTGATGATCGGCAATTCGCCGAAATCCGACATCGAGCCGGTGCTCGCGCTGGGCGCAAGCGCGGTGTACGTGCCGTATCACCTGTTGTGGGCGATGGAGCAGGGGCAGGGCTTCGACGCGAGTTCGCCGCGCCTGCGCCAGGTGGCAACGGCTGCGGAGATTCCGGCGGCGGTGCGAGAACTTGCACCTTCGGCGAACTGAGTGCCGGTAGCCGGATCTACATCGGATGGTGCGGCAGTTCCGCCTTGGTCGCGTTTGCGAGTTCCGCGGCGACTTCGGCCTCGCTGCGCAACTGGCCTTCCCACTTCGACACGACCGCGGTGGCGACCGAGTTGCCGATCACGTTGGTGGCCGAGCGCGCCATGTCGAGGAAGTGGTCGATGCCGAGCAACAACAGCAGGCCGGCTTCCGGGATGTTGAACTGTGCCAGCGTCGCGGCGATGACCACGAGCGAGGCGCGCGGCACGCCGGCCATGCCCTTCGAAGTCACCATCAGGATCAGCAGCATGGTGACCTGTTGCGCCGCGCTGAGCTCGATGCCGTAGGCCTGG
>DATMVT010000008.1:0-33408 GCA_035562895.1 Patescibacteria group bacterium
TAGTAATCGCGCACGCCTTTCGATGACAACTCGCGCGCGGCCGACAGCGCAGCGTCGCGTGAAGCGAAGGCCGGCAGGTACACCCACCAGCCGCGCGAACGCAGTGCACGCGATTCGCGGAACTGGATGCGTTCGGTCAACTGCGTCAGGGCCGTCATCGCGCGGCGCAAGTCGGACTGCGTCGGGAACGGACCGAGCGTCGTGCAACGCAGGTCGTGATCGGCGCCGATCGGCTCCGGCGCGCGCGCCAGTTCGGCGGCATCGGCCAAAGCGCCATCGCGTTCGTTCAACAGGGTCAGGACCGCGACGCCGGGATCGGTCGGCGGCAATTGCGCCACCGCCACCGGCGGTGCCAGCACCAGCCAGGCGCCGAAACCGAGATTCGCCGCCAACAGCAGCAGGAACAGGACGCGCGCGAACATCGCAGGACTCAATCGGACGAGGCGCGCGATTGTGCCACGCCGGCATCGAGATACGCGGCCAGTCCACGCATGACCAGGAGGGCATCGCGACGTGCCGGCGTTCCGAGCTGTGCAGCGAGCATCGGCGCATCACCGCCGTGCAGGATGACCTGCGGCGCGGATTCCGCACGCATCGCCAGGCGCTGCACGCTGCGTTCGACCGCACCCGCCAATGCGCACCAGATTCCGGATTCGAGCGCGGTCGCGGTGTCGGCGGCGAAGTCCGTGCAATGCGCGCCTTCATGCCAATCGACATTCGGCGCAGCGCGCGTCATGGCTTCGCGCATCAAGCGCACGCCCGGGACGATGGTCCCGCCGAGGTGGCGCCCGTCCGCAGCCAGCGCATCGATCGTCATCGCCGTACCGACGCCGACCAGCAGCTGCAATTGCGCCGACTGCGACGCCGCGAGCAATGCAAGAAACCGGTCGACGCCAAGTTTCGCCGGCTGCGCATAGGCAACGCGCAGGCGACCGCACTGCGCCAGCGTCTGCGCGATGCGAACCGGAACCGCGGGGAAGCGCACCGTCAGCAGGGCCTGCAGTGCATCCAGGCGATGGCTGCGCGTCACGTTCGCGATCGCGATGCGTTCCGCTGCCGCAAATTCGAGCGCGTGCCACTGCGCAAGGAAGTCCGGCGCGTCCCACGCCAGTGCGGCAAGCGCGCGCACGCCCGTCGCATCGCGGCAGGCGACCTTCATGCGGGTGTTGCCGAGATCGAACAGCAGGTCCATCAGGTCAGTCTAATGCTGATCTCGCCGGCATCGATCCGATGTCGCCGCCCGTCGGCCTCGACCAGCAAGCGGCCATGCTCGTCGATGCCGCGCGCGATGCCGGTCCAGTGACCCTGGGTCTCGTGCACGCTCACGTCGCGATCCGCCAAGGCGTCGACCCGGTCCCAACGCGCGACGAAGGGCGCAAAGCCGTCGCGCTCGAACAGCTGCAAGGCGCCCAGCAGCGCGTCGATGCAGACCGCGACCGCGGCATTGCGCGACATCGGTGCCGGCAGGTGCGTCGCCAGGTCCGTCGCCGGTTGATCGAGCGCGTCGCGCAGGGTGGGCGGCAAGGCGATGTTCAATCCCAGCCCGACGACGACGTGGCTCGGCCCGTGGAATTCGCCACCGGCTTCGACCAGGATCCCGGCCAGCTTTCGGCCATCGATCCAGAGATCGTTCGGCCACTTCACGCGCACGTCGATGCCGCGCCTGCGCCAGGCCTCGGCCAGTGCAATGCCGACTGCGAGGCTGAGGCCGCCGAGATCGGCCAGGCCGCGCTCGAAACGCCAGAACAGCGATCCCAGGAACCCGGCGGCAAACGGCGATGCCCAGGCACGACCGCGGCGACCACGCCCGGCGGTCTGTGCCTCCGCGAGCAACACGCTGCCCGACGTCAAGCTCGCCGCTTCGGCGCGCAGCGCGGCATTGGTCGAGTCGATCACCGAGACGATGCGCAGATCGCTCATGGCTGCATTCGCCGACGCCAGAAGTCGATCGCGAATCCGGGCGGCATCCAGGCGTTCGATCGGCCGTACCAGCGCATAGCCGCTGCCGGCCCGCCCATCGACGTCCAGGCCGAGTTCGCGCAATGCCTCGATCTTCTTCCACACCGCCGCGCGCGAGATGCCGAGCGCCTGCGCAAGATCCTCGCCGCTCTGCGCGGCGCCCTTCGCGAGCAGGTCGATCAATGCATCCAGCGATTGCGGATTCATCGGCCCAGCAGGCGCGCCAGCACCCGCGCCTTCTCGAAGCGGTTCTCGGTGCCGGCGCGCAGGCGCTGCACGTTGACGCGATGCGTGTACAACAGGAAAAACGCGACGACGACGCCCGCAATCCACCACTCGATCGCGAGCTTGCCCTGCGTCAAGACCCACGCCGCAGGCAGCATCGTGAATCCGGCCAGGATCGAACCCAGCCCGACGTAGCCGGTGGTGGTCAGCACCAGTGCGAACACCCCGATCATCGGCAGCAGCAACATCGGCCACAGCACCAGCAACAAGCCGATCACGGTGGCGACGCCCTTGCCGCCGCGAAATCCATGGAACACCGGCCAGACATGGCCGAACATCGCCGCCAGTCCGCATGCCAGCGCGACGCGCAGCGCGATGTCGGGATCGGCTGCACCCTGAAGTCCGATCCAGGTGGCGAGCGCGCCTTTGCCGACGTCGATCAGCATCACCCCCGATGCGAACTTGAGGCCCTGCGTGCGCAGCGCATTGGTGCCGCCGGCATTGCCGCTGCCCATGGTGCGAATGTCGACGCCGCGCAGCTTCCCGAGCAGCAGACTGCCGGACACCGACCCCACGAGATAGGCAACGAGCACTTTTCCGACGACGAGCATCACGACTGCGGCGGCTCGTAGTCCTGCACGCCGATGACCAGCGATCCCGGGCCGGCATGGGCACCGATGGCCACGCCGGCTTCCATGATCCACGCACGATCGATGTTGCGGACCAGTCGCAACAGCGTGGCATGCACGCGTTCGGCATCGTCGGCGCAATCGCAATGACCGATGATCAGCCGCCACGTGCGCGATGGATCCAGTCGATTCGAGATGTTGCGCGCGAATTTCTCCGGCAGGTCGTCGCGTCCCCAGACCGCACCGGCCAGGCCGAGTCGACCATCGGCCTTGCTTTTCACGACCGGCGAGAAGCGCAGCAAGCGCGTCAGCGGTCCCGCCAGCTTCGGCGCGCGGCCGCCGCGAATGCCGTAGCGGATGTCGCGCACGACCGCATACAAGGTGCTGCGCGGACGCATGCGCGCCAGCCCTTCGACGATGCGCTCGGAGGACCAGCCCGCCAGCGCTGCCTCGGCCGCCCAGATCGCCAGCAGGCCCTGGCCAGCGGACCCGTTGCAGCTGTCGAACACCGCGACGCGCGCCGCGTCGGTACGCGCAGCCGCCGACTCCGCCGACTGCAAGGTTCCGGACAGTCCGCGTGCGAGCGACACGTCGACCACGCGCTCGTGATGCGACAGCAGGAATTCGAACAACCGCCGGAAGTCGCCGGGCGGCGGCTGCGAGGTGCGCGGCGGCACCGGACTGGTGCGCAGCTCGTTGTAGAACTCGCGCGGCGAGATCGAAACGCGATCGAGATAGTCACGCCCCCCGATCGACAATCGCACCGGCACGAGGTGGATGTTCAAGCGATCCATCGCCTCGGCCGGAATGTCGGCGCCCGAATCCGCCACGATCGCCACTTGCTCGCGTCGCGTATGCGCCGACTTCGACTGGGCGCGCATGTCATCGGCCTTCTCGCGCGACACCGCACCGAATCTTGCCGCGGTCTCGAACAACTGCGTCGGCTCGTCGAGATGCGCATGGATGCGCACCTTTTCGCGGGTGCCGGCGATGACCAGGCTGGAAATCGGCAGGGCCAGCAGCGCCGCCTTCAGCGCGCCCCGATCGACGCCGTCGCCGCTGATCACGCATTCCGTGCAATAGCGGTGGCCGTCGGTGTATTCGACGCCGCGCGCGGTATCGACGCCTGCCGCGGCGAGCTCGTCGGGCAGTTCGCTGCCGGCGATGCATCGCCCGGTCTCGATGTATTCGTCGATGCCCTCGAGCATGTCGACGAATCCGAGCGCGCCGGCATCGACGACGCCGGCCGCACGCAATGCCGCGAGCTGGTCCGGCGTATGTCGCAGTGCCTCGCGCGCCACGGTGAGCGCGTTGCGGAATCCGGTGCGGAAATCACGGCCGCAGTCGGCCTGTTCGCGCAACGAGATCGCGAACGCCTGGATCACGCTCAGGATCGTGCCTTCACGCGGCTCGGCCATCGCTTCGCGCGCCAGTGTGGAGCCGCGCGAAACCGCGCGTGCCAACGCGTCTGGGGTGAGTCGCTTGCTCGGGCCGAGCGCTTCCGAAACGCCCTGGAAAAACTGCGCGATGATCGCGCCGGAATTGCCGCGTGCGCCGTCGATGGCTTCGGCAGCGGCACGGCGCAGCACTTCGCCGGCGCTCGCCAGCCTCGGCGCGCGCACGCCTTGCAGCACCGCGTTCAGCGTGAACGCGAGATTGGTCCCGGTGTCGCCGTCCGGCACCGGAAACACGTTGATGCGGTTGATCTCGTCTCGTCGCGCGATGACGCGCTGGATTCCGGCCGTCAGGGCGCGACGCAAGCCGTACCCAGAGAGCCGTTGCACGCTGATCTGTGCAGCCACGCGCTGCTCCCCTTGAATCATGATGGGCGAGTGTAGGCAGGGCCAACGGATTCCGCTTGCTGCACTGCGTCAACCACCGCAGCAACATGGATGGACCTTTGTGAATCCCAGCACTTGCGCTCTGAAAAGCACGAGGTCAGGCTTCCCGCCAAGCGTGCGGCGACCAGCCCGCTCGTGACGAGGAGACGCGCATGATCCGGTCCGTACTTCCCTTCGCATTTGCCCTGCTCGCATTGGGCGCGACGTGGCCGATTGCTGCCAAATCGTCGAGCGCGAGCGTGCAGCAGTCCGGACTGCCCTGCCCGGGCGATCGCAGTGACGCCCTCGACGCGGGTGCACCGGCAGCGGCCTCATCGGCCGCTCCGTCCATCGATGGCGCCGCCGCGAACCGTCCCATCAACAAGGCGGCACGCCAGCGCTGGAAGGTGTTGCTGCCTGGCGCGCTCAAGTCCGACATCTGACGGATGTTCGGATGGCTGCGGCGCGCGACGCCGGCGACATTGGACGATCGCGCCTGGGACATCCTCCGGCGCGACGTGCGCCTGCTCGACGGCCTCGATGAATCCGCGCAGCCGCGCCTGCGCGAACGTGTCTCCGGCTTCCTCGCCGACAAGCAATTCCATGCCACGCACGGACTCGAGATCGACGAACGCCTGCGCCTGATCGTCGCCGCGCAGTGCTGCCTGCCTGCGCTGTACTTGCCCGCTGAGACGCTGTCCGGCTGGCGCGACGTGATCCTGTATCCGGGTGCGTTTCGTGCCCGCCGCCATGAACACGACGAAGACGGGATTGCACACGAATTCGACGAAGACCTGATCGGCGAGGCCGATGAACAGTCCGGCCCGATCATCCTGTCGGTCGCCGACATCGAGGCCGACCTCGCCGAGCCGTTCTCGGGTGTCAACGTGATCCTGCACGAGATCGCGCACAAGATCGACGCCCGCGATGGCGCCTGCGACGGCGTGCCGGTGATCCGCGATCTCGCGGCCCGGCGGCATTGGATCGCGGTGATGCAAGCGGCATTCGACCGTCTGCGCGCGCAGGTCGAGGAAGCCGACGAGGCCGATGCCGAACCGGAAACCGACATCGATCCGTATGCGGCCGAAGCGCCGGAGGAATTCTTCGCGGTCGCGACCGAGGCCTATTTTTCTTGCCCACAGGCGTTGCGTGCGTTCGATTCGGCGGTTTTCGAGGAGTTCCGCAAGTTTTACGGTGGCGCCATCTGAGGCGCCGATGGCGCGTGGTAACCTGCACGCCGCTTGCGGGAGAGACCGATGCGACCCTCGGGTTGGTGTCGGCGCCGAAGGAGCAACCGCCCCGGAAACTCTCAGGCAGAAGGACCGCGAGCAGCAGCAGAACATCTGGAAAGAGGCGCACATCCCAGGATGCCGCGCCCGCCGAAGGGATAACGCTCTCAGGCACGGATACAGATGGGGCCCACACACGGCGTTCGCACGCCTGACCGTCCCCATTCGAGAGCCTGCCATGTCCGCACCGGTTTCCCTGCGCCAGCCCCACGTTGCCCGCGATTTTGCCGACCGCCACATCGGCCCTGCGCCGCAGGAGCAGCGCGAGATGCTCGATGCCATCGGCGCGACGAGCCTCGACGAACTGATCGCGCAAACCGTTCCCGCGAGCATTCGCATGAGCGGTGCGCTGACGTCGATGGGCGCCGCGCTGAGTGAAGTCGATGCGCTGGCGCGCCTGCGCGCGCTCGCGGATCGCAATCAGGTCTTCACGTCGCTGATCGGGCAAGGCTATTCGGGCACGCTCCTGCCCGGCGTCATCCAGCGCAACATCCTCGAGAATCCGGCTTGGTACACCGCCTACACGCCTTACCAGCCGGAGATCTCGCAGGGCCGTCTCGAAGCCCTGCTGAATTTCCAGACGATGATCTGCGAACTCACCGCGCTCGATGTCGCGAACGCCTCGCTGCTCGACGAGGGCACCGCCGCCGCCGAGGCGATGGCGGTGGCCGAACGCTCGAGCAAGTCGAAGTCGCAGACCTTCTTCGTCGATGCCGACTGCCATCCGCAGACCATCGCGGTGATCCGGGTGCGCGCCGAACCGCTCGGCTGGAACGTCGTCGTCGGCAACCCCGACACCGACCTCGATGCAAGCGCGGTGTTCGGCGCGATCTTCCAGTACCCGGGCACGCGCGGCGACGTGCGTGATTTCCGCGGCGCGATCGCTCGACTCAAGGCCGCTGGCGCGATCAGCGTGATGGCCGCCGATCCGCTGGCGTTGACCCTGCTGACGCCGCCGGGAGAGCTCGGCGCCGACATCGCGATCGGTTCGACGCAGCGCTTCGGCGTGCCGATGGGTTACGGCGGCCCGCATGCCGCGTACATGGCCGTGCGCGACGCCATCAAGCGCTCGATCCCGGGTCGCCTCATCGGCCTGTCGATCGATTCGCGCGGCCAGCCCGCCGCGCGCCTCAGCCTGCAGACGCGCGAGCAGCACATCCGCCGCGAGAAGGCGACCTCGAACATCTGCACGGCCCAGGTGCTGCTGGCGGTGATCGCGTCGATGTACGCGCTGTATCACGGTCCGGAAGGGCTGAAGGCGATCGCGAACGCGGTGCATCGTCGCACCGCAACCCTCGCCGCCGGTCTGCGCCAACTCGGGGTCAAGGTCGACCAGGGCGCGTTCTTCGATGCGATCACCGTCGACGCCGGCGCGAACCGCGCCGCGATCGTCGAGCACGCGCTCGCGGCGAGGATCAACTTCCGCCATTTCAACGATGGCCGCATTGGTATCGCGCTCGACGAAACCACGACCGACGGCGTCGTCGAACAGGTGTGGGCGGCGTTCGGCGGTCAGCTGCGTTTCGCCGACGTCGCCGCGAAGACGGCGGCGTCGATTCCGGCCGAACTCGCACGCAAAGGCAGCTGCCTCAAGCATCCGGTCTTCAACCGCTATCGCACCGAGACCGAATTGCTGCGCTACATGCGCAAGCTGGCTGACCGCGATCTTGCGCTGGACCGCGCGATGATTCCGCTCGGCTCGTGCACGATGAAACTCAACGCCACCGCGGAAATGGTGCCGATCACCTGGCCCGAGTTCGGCGCCTTGCATCCGTTCGCGCCGGCCGAGCAGACGCACGGCTATCGCGAGATGTTCGAGGACCTGAAGCGCTGGCTGGTCGAGATCACCGGCTATGACGCGGTCTCGCTGCAACCGAATTCTGGCGCGCAGGGCGAATACGCCGGCCTGCTCGCGATTCGCGCGTATCACCGCTCGCGCAACGAAGGGCATCGCAAGATCTGCCTGATTCCGTCGAGTGCGCATGGCACCAATCCCGCCTCGGCGCAGATGGTCGGCATGGACGTCGTGGTCGTGAACTGCGATGCCGAAGGCAACGTCGATCTGGCCGACCTGCGCGCCAAGGCCGAGCAACACAGCGCAAACCTCGCGGCATTGATGGTCACCTATCCGTCCACGCATGGCGTGTTCGAGGAACAGATCCGCGAGATCTGCGACCTCGTGCATCAGCACGGCGGCCAGGTGTACATGGACGGCGCGAACATGAATGCGCAGGTCGGTCTCAGCCAACCGGGCCAGTTCGGCGCCGACGTGTCGCACCTGAACCTGCACAAGACCTTCTGCATTCCGCACGGTGGCGGCGGACCGGGCATGGGCCCGATCGGTGTGAAGGCACACCTCGCACCGTTCCTGCCGGGCCATCCGGAGCTCGATGGCGGCAAGTCACCGGTGGGGCCGGTTTCGGCGGCGCCGTACGGTTCGTCCTCGATCCTGCCGATCAGCTACGCCTACATCCTGATGATGGGTGGCGATGGCCTGAAGCTCGCGACCGAGATCGCGATCTTGAACGCGAACTACATCGCCGCGCGCCTCGATGCGCATTTCCCGGTGCTGTACAAGAACCACAACGGCCGCGTCGCGCACGAATGCATCGTCGATCCGCGCGCACTCAAGAACAGCAGCGGCGTGACCGTCGACGACATCGCCAAGCGCCTGATCGACTACGGCTTCCATGCCCCGACGATGAGCTTTCCGGTGCCGGGCACCTTGATGATCGAGCCGACCGAATCGGAGTCGAAGTACGAGATCGATCGCTTCTGCGACGCGATGATCGCGATCCGCAACGAGATCGCCGACGTGGAAAATGGCCGCTACACGATCGAGGCCAGCCCGCTGCGCCATGCCCCGCATACCGTGCACGATCTGACCGACGCCGAATGGACCCGAGCCTACACGCGCGAGGAAGCCGTGTTCCCCGGCGGCATGTCACGCCAGGACAAGTACTGGAGCCCGGTCAACCGCGTCGACAACGCCTACGGCGACCGCAACCTCGTCTGCATCTGCCCGACCCCGGACGAGTATCGCGACGCGGCGGCGTAAGCGACGTCGCACGACAGTCCAACAGAAAACGGCGCCTCTCGGCGCCGTTTTCTTGTCGAGGGCTTGCTACTCGTCTCAGCGCCCGAGCTGCTTGCGCGCCGCTTCGACGATCTTGTCGACGGTGAAGCCGAAGTACGGGTAGAGCTTCTCGGCCGGGGCCGAGGCGCCGAAGCGGTCGATGCCGATGACGTGACCGTCGAGGCCGACGTATTTGCGCCAGAAGTCGCCGACGCCGGCTTCGATGGCGATGCGCGCGCGGCACCACGAGGGCAACACGCCTTCGCGCCATTCGATCGGTTGCGCGTCGAAGATCTGCGTGCACGGCATCGAGACCACGCGCACGCCGATGCCTTCACCGTCAAGCACGCGTGCGGCGTCCATCGCGAGACCGACTTCGGAGCCGGTGGCGATCAGGATCAGTTCGACCTTGGCATTCAGCGGATCAAGCAGGACATAACCGCCGCGTTCGATGTCGAGCAGCTGCTGGTCGCTGCGCAACTGGTGCGGCAGGTTCTGGCGACTGAACACCAGACAGCTCGGGCCGGCCTTGCGTTCGATCGCATGCTTCCACGCGATCGCGGTCTCGACCGTGTCGCAGGGACGCCAGACCGGGTTGTTCGGGATGTAGCGCAGCGATGCGAGATGTTCGACCGGCTGGTGCGTCGGGCCGTCTTCGCCGAGGCCGATCGAGTCATGCGTATAGACATGGATCGCCTGCGCCGGAATCAGCGCACTCATGCGCACCGCATTGCGGGCGTAATCGCTGAACACCAGGAAAGTCGCGTCGTAGGGCACGAAGCCCCCGTGCAGGGCGAGACCATTGGCGATCGCCGTCATGCCGAATTCGCGCACGCCGTAATAGACGTAGTTGCCCTCGGCACCCGACGAGTTCACGTTCTTGGAGCCCTTCCACAGCGTCAGGTTCGAATGCGCGAGATCGGCGCTGCCGCCGATCAATTCCGGCAACAGGGGCCCGAACGCCTCGAGTGCCATCTGCGAGGCCTTGCGTGAAGCAACCACCGGACCGTCCGCCTGCAGCTTGCGTGCGTAGGCGAGTGCCTGGGCAGCGAAATCGCTGGGCAATTGGCGCGCCATGCGGCGCTTGAACTCAGACGCAAGCTCCGGATGCGCCTGCTCGTAGCGCGCGAAGAGCGCGTTCCATTCGGACTCCCAGCGTCCGCCCTTGGTGTTCGCATTCCATGCCTCGTAGATCTCGTCCGGCACGACAAAAGGTTCATGCGGCCAGTTCAACGCCGCGCGCGCGCCCGCGATCTCGTCCTTGCCGAGCGGAGCGCCATGCGCACTCTCCTTGCCGGCCTTGGTTGGAGCGCCGAAGCCGATGGTCGTGCGGCAGCAGATCAGCGTCGGCTTGTCCGGATCGAGCGCGGCCGAAACGATCGCCGCCTTGATCGCCTCGGCATTGTGGCCATCGACATCGGCGATGACTTCCCAGCCATAGGATTCGAAACGCGCCTTGGTGTCATCGGTGAACCAGCCGCGCACCTGGCCATCGATCGAGATGCCGTTGTCGTCGTAGAGCGCGATCAGCTTGCCGAGCTTGAGGGTGCCGGCCAGTGAACAGACTTCATGCGAGATCCCTTCCATCAGGCAGCCGTCGCCGAGGAATACGTAGGTGTTGTGATCGACGATGTCGAGCCCGTCGCGATTGAAGCGCGACGCCAGCACCTTCTCCGCGAGGGCGAAACCGACCGCATTCGCCAGCCCCTGCCCGAGCGGGCCGGTCGTGGTCTCAATGGCCGGATGCTCGTGGGCTTCCGGATGACCCGCCGTCTTCGCATGTAGTTGCCGGAATGCCTTCAACTGCTCGATCGGCAGGTCGTAACCGCTCAGGTGCAACAACGAATACAGCAGCATCGAACCGTGCCCGTTCGAGAGCACGAAACGGTCGCGATTCACCCAGCGCGGATTGGCCGGGTTGTGGCGCAGGAAATCGTTCCACAGCACCTCCGCGATGTCGGCCATCCCCATCGGCGCGCCGGGGTGGCCCGACTTCGCGGCCTCGACGGCGTCCATCGACAGGGCACGGATGGCATTGGCCAGATCACGACGGTTCGGCATGGCAGTTCTCGCAATAGGGAAAGCGGGCGCAAAGGAAACGCGAAGACCGGCATTGTCCCGTCTGCCGCCCGAGGCGGCAACCGAACCCGGACCGCGCCCGGAAATGGCCCTGCGATCAATCGAGACCGTGATTCCGGCACATTTCGTCGTAGGTCTGCGGACGCCCGATCAGATAGCCCTGGGCGTAGCGGCAACTCAAGGCATCGAGGGCCTGCAACTGGTCCTCGGTCTCCACGCCCTCGGCGACGATGTCGGAATCCAGCGCGTGCACCATCTGCACGATCGCCTGCACGATGGCATGGCAACGCGGCGCATCGACCATCTGGCGCACGAAGCCCTGATCCAGCTTCACCGTCGAGAATTGCAGCTTGTGCAGGTGCCCGAGGTTCGAGTAGCCGGTGCCGAAGTCGTCAAGCGCGACCTTGATGCCGACCGCGTCGCAGCGCGAGATCAACTCGCCTACACGTTCGAAATCGAGCATCAGGCTCTCGGTGATTTCGATCTTGATTGCACGTGCGTCGATGCCGTGCTTCTCCGCGACGGTCGTGACGACGCCCAGCATGTCGGATTCCGCCAGTTGTCGCCCGGACATGTTGACCGCGATGAACGGCAACGGGGCAACTCCGCGATCGGCCAACTTCGCCAGGGTTTCGGCGACACGCTCGAGCACATATTCACCGACGGGAAGGATCAGGGACGTCTCTTCGGCCAGGGCGATGAACTCGGCGGGAGAGATCGGCCCGCGCACCGGGTGCGTCCAGCGCACCAGCGCCTCGTATCCGCTGATTCTGCGCTCGCGGATTTCGTAGATCGGCTGGAAGCGGACCTCCAGCGAACGCGAGGCCAACGAATCCCGCAACTGGGTCTCGAGGTGGATCTTGGCGACGGCTTGGTCATCGTAGCCGTCGGCATCGTGGCGATGTCGCTCGCCCGGCGCAGGCAGAACCGGGGCCTCGCCGCTGCGCAAGGCCTGCAGCGCGGATCGGTAACGACTGAGCTGACCCTTCAGCAGTGCGCGCACGATCGGATCGGAACTATCGATGCGCTCGTTGATCTGGGCACGGTCGACCTCGATCAGGCTGGCTTCACTCAAGGCGCGCGCCGTGGCGGTGCGCGGTGCATCGTCGATCACGGCCATTTCGCCCAGCAAGTCGCCCGGACCAAGAACGCTCAGGACCATCGGCACGCCTTCCTTGACGGTCAGGATCTCGATCTGCCCGGACTCGACCAGATACGCCGAGGTGGGTGGATCGCCTTCCCGGAACACGATGTCTCCGGCGGCGAAATGCAGGCGCTTGCTGCTCATGCTCGGCTCCGTGTTGATGCCCGCCGATGCTAACAGCCCGCATCGATTTCCCGGACGCCGGAAACAGGAAGGCCGCCCGAAGGCGGCCTCCTGCCCAGTCTGGAACCTTCCGAAGTTACGGGATGGTGACCGTGCACTGCGTATTCGAACCCGTCGCACCAAGCGCGACCGTGCACGTCTGGACGCCGGCGCCGCAGGTCGAGCATGCGTCCGTCCATGTGGCGTTGGCCGACGCGCTCAGGGTGACGTTCTCGAGCGGGTTGAAGCTCGCCACGCAGGTGCCGGGGCCGATGCATTGCAGTGCCGCCGTCGGATTGGTCGACATCACCGAGCCCGTGCCCGGCATCGTCACCGTCAACGTCGCGGCGTCGCAGCCGCTGGGCGGCGTCGGGCTGAACAGGTCGCAAATGTCGCGCACTCCCCAGACGATGTCGACGGACGCCTCGTTGTTGATCGTGCGGAAGGTGCATCCGGCATCCTCGCCACCACCGCCACCGCCACCCGCACCGCCGGCGACATCGAAGCCGTCGGCATCGACGATCGTGGTGGTCTCACCCTGCGCATTGGTGTTGCCCGGATGCGTCGAGATGTTGAGGAACTGCGGTGACGTCGCTTCGCACGTGCCCACGATCAGCACGCCCGGCACGCGGTTACCGCTCGAGTCCACCAGTCGCAGCGTGAACAGGCGGGCGCCATCGCCGGAGGTACGACTCGGGAACGCGTAGAGATGCCAGTTGTTGTTGACGCGGATATCGACGGAGTCGGTCAGGTCACCCCAGCCGAATTTCACCGATGCCTGCTGGTCTTCGGATTGCGGCAAGCCGGAGGTGCGCACGACTGCGTTGGCGCAGCCATCGGAACCCGTCAGGTTCGCCAGCAGACCCTGGTTGGCGACGTTGTCGACGCTGCCGCTGCCGAACAGGTTCTCGAAGGTGAACGGAATGCGCACGTTGGCGACGCCCTGTCCGGTCGCATCGGTCAAGCACACTTCGACATCGACCGTCGTGTTTCCGGCGATCGGATTCGGCGAGGCGATGATCGAGCCAGGCGCGATTCCGGGCAAGCGCAGATACTCGGCATCGGTCACCAGTTCCGGCGCGCCGTTCACGATGTCGCCGTTGCCTTGTGCATAGAGCGCGGCCAGCTTGCCGATCTTCACGGCCGGGAACGCGATTTGCGCGAACGCAACGCCGAACTGGTCGGTGAAGGCCGCCGGCGTGACATTGGCATCTTCAGCACGACCGATGACGTAGGGGAGAACCGGGCCATTGTTGACCGTCGCGCCGGTGTCGTCGTTGTGATTGAAACGCTGGGTCACGGTCAGGTTGGTGTTGTTCGGCACCGAGGCGATGCGACGGGCGCTCTCGAGATCGCGATTGCCGTTCGACTCCTCACCGAACACGATCAAGGTGTCATTCGGACCTGCGCCACCACCTGCCGTCTTGAATGCACCGGTCGGCGCATTGAAGCCGGTACCGCCTTCCTGCGGATCACCGTCACCACCATGGATGGCGAAATCGCCGCCCGACTGCGGACCGTCGATCGAACCGAAACGGATCTCGGTGCCGGGGATGACCGGATTGCCGTAGCGATCCGTCGCCAGCGCGGAGACGTTGAAGACGTAGTTGCCGGTGTTCTGGTCGGTGACGCCATCCGAGAACACGATCTCGGAAATCGACTCGCTGGTCGGCGTCGTGATGTCGAGATCGAACAGTCGACCATCGCCCACCGTGACGCTGGTGGTTCCGGAAACCGGATCGGAGATGCCGTTGTCGACGTTGTTGTCGGCGCGATCCGCCGTCGCCTTGATCTGGAAGGTTCCGACGCGCGTACCCGCCTGGTAGCTGAGGTTCGCGATGCCCTGCACGGAACGCGTGTTGACGGTGCCGCCCGAGGCCGAGGAGCCATTGGCAGCAACGGCCTGCAGACGCTCGCCACCCTGTGCACCACCGACGATCTCGATCTGCACATTGTTCGCCGGTGCGCCGGTCGTTCCCGCATCGGGAACTTCGAGCCCGTTGCCATCAAGGATGCGCGCCGAGATCTGATCGGTGGTGTTGCCGCCCGAGTTGCTGGCGTAGACATGGCGACCGCCGCGAACCAGCGACACCGTTGCCGGCAAGCGCGGAGAACCCTGGATGACGTTGAACGTGAGCGACTGACTCAGTGTTTCCTGGGTGTCCGGATCCGTGCCGGTGATCTGCACCGAAAAGGTCGACAAACGCTGTGCCGAATGGACGAAGATCGTTGCCCGACCGCCGGTGGTCTTGACCGAGCCGGTGTTCATGATCATCTCGAACTCGTTCGCCGGCGTCGAACCATCATCCGGAGTCGAGTAACCGTTGACCGTGTCGATGAAGGGCGTCGCGGAAACCCCGAGGACCGAGCCGTCGTTGGCCAGCGACCCATCCAGTCGGCGCCACTCGAGCGTGACATCGGCGATGTAGGGCGAACCATAGAACGGACCGACCGCGAAACTGTTGGCCGGCAGGTTGGTCGTCGTCGGCGTCATCTTCAAGCGCGGATCGGTGGACGGGCCAGCGACCACGGCGATCGTGGCCGAGGCCGAGACCTGCGCGGATCCGGCCGAAGTGTCTGCAGCCGTTGCCGTCAACGTGACCGAGCCGACGCCACGACTGTGGAAGCGAAACAGGGCGGTGCCGCCGCTGGTGGTGGCGGTGATGCGCTCGCCGATCACGGCGCCCGATCCGACGCGCTGCAGCGACGAGACCACGCCGACGCTCGCGGAAGACACCTGCAGCGTCACCTGCGTGCCATTAGATGCCGGCGATCCGTTGGACGACGTCACCCGAACGGGTACGTCCACCAGCGAGAACGGCGTCGTCTGCGACAGAGCCGGTGCCACCGATACGTTGAATCCAGGCGCGGTGAAGCCGCCACCGTCCCCGCTTCCGCCGCCGCCACCGCAGCTGGCCAGCGCGAGTGCCGTGATCCACGCACCCACTGCCTTCGCGAACTTAGTCATGTCGATCTCCACGTTCTGTATTCGAATCCGGATGCAAAGTTGCGATTAATTCTTGCCGCGCTGGCGGAGAATCTTCGGGGTCACGAAGATCAGCAATTCCGCTTTCGACGTCTCTCGCGTCTTCTTCTTGAACAGGTTGCCCAGTGCCGGCAAGTCGCCGAGGAACGGCACTTTGGCCAAGTCTTCTCGGGTCTTGAATTCGTAAACGCCGCCGAGGACGACAGTCTGCCCGTTCTCCACCAGCACCGCGGTGTTCAACTCGCGTTTGTTGATCTGGGGCACGTCGCCGATCGAAGTCGAAATGAACCCGGCCAACTCGTCCTTCTTCACGTTCATCGCCAGGAAGATGCGATCGTCCTGGGTGATGGTCGGTGTCACCTTCAGCTCCATCAGGATGTCCTTGAACTGGACCTGCGGAATCGGGATACCCCCGGCACCACCTTGGGCCGAAATCGTGACATAACCGACTTCGTCACCTTGCCTGATGACTGCTTCACGCTGGTTCGCGGTGATCACGCGCGGGCTGGCGACCACTTCGCCGCGACCTTCGGTCTGCAACGCCGAAAGCTCCAAATCAAGGATGTAATCGGCCGCCAGGACCGACCAACCGAAGCTGCCTGCTCCGGCACTGGCCGGCAGATTGACGTTGAGACGGTTCGTCAGCGACGGACCGATGATTCCAGAACCATTCGCCCCCGGTGTTGCCACCGGCAGTCCGCTGGAGCGACCAGAGAGGCGATTGGCCAGCGCGCGGTTGATCATCTGGTCCGTCGCCTGGATCGTTCCGGACGAAGTGATGATGTTGCCATGGTGATCTTCATAGGCGCCGGACACGCCGAAACGGGCACCGAGTTCACGCGAGAACGTGTCGCTTGCGACGACGATGCGGGCTTCGATCAGCACCTGGTCGACCGGGCGGTCGAGCAGCGCGATCAAACTCTTCAGCTCCTTGATCTTGTCGGCGGTGTCATTGACCAGCAGGGTGTTGGTGCGCTTGTCGAAGGTGACGCTGCCGCGCTTCGACAGAAATCCCTTCTGCACGTTCTGCTGGTTGGCAGTTTGACCTTGCTGTTCGCCCTGAAGCGCGTCCTCGGTCAACAACTTGGCGATTTCCTCGGCGTTGCCGTAGTTGACCGGAATGTATTCGGTGACCAGTTCCGCGCGGTCTTCCAGCGCAATGCGCGCATCTTCGAGTGCCTGCTCGCGCTGCGCGATCTCGGCCGTCGGCGCGATCCAGACGACGTTGCCCTGGCTGCGCTTGTCGAGTCCCTTGGCCTGCAGGATGATGTCGAGCGCCTGATCCCAGGGCACATTCACGAGTCGCAGCGTCACGTTGCCCTGGACGCTGTCGGCGACGACGATGTTCAACTCGGACACGTCGGCGATCAGCTGCAATGCCGAACGTACCGGAATGTCCTGGATGTTGAAGGTCACCGGCGTGCCGTTGTATTCGACCGGCTCGCCAAGCTTCTTGCGCTCGTCATCCTTGGCGCTGACTTTGGCGATCTCGATCACCAATTCGTTGCCGGTCTGGTAGGCCATGTGCTCGATCGAGCCGGAGGTCTGGATTTCCATCCGCGCACCACCGGCGCGCTCGCGCGTTTCGATGAACTGAACGGGCGTTGCGAAATCGGTGACATCGAGCCGGATCGGCAAGTCGTTCGACAGCGACACGTCGAACAGATCGACGATCAGTTTGTTGCCTTCTTTGCGCAAGTCGGTGCCGGCACCGTCCTTGTCGAAGCTGACGACGACGCGCCCTTCGCCACTGGTGCCACGACGGAAGTCGACCTGGCTGACGGTGGGCTGCGTGATTCCGGAAGCGGCCGGTGCGCCGGCGCTCGCGGCCATCGACTTGCCCTTGCCCACCGCGAGGATGAGATTGTTCCCGTCGATGCGCGACTCGAAAGCGGCGGGGTGGAAAAGTTCCACGACCACTCGTGTCCGTCCGCCGGCCTCGACCGCCGAGACCGAAGCCGCGGCCCCGCTGCCGACATTGATGCGACGCTCGGTCAAGCCGTTCTGCGTGTCCTCGAAGTCGACCGCGATGCGCGGTGGCGACTCGGTCGCGAATGCTCGAGGCGCCGTCGGCGGACTGGCCAGCCTGATCGTGATCTCGGTGGTGCCATCGGGAGCCGAGGCATAGCTGACGTCCTCGACGCGATTGCCGGCCATTGCGCCGACCGAAGCAAGCGTCAACGTCGCGGCGAGAACCCTGCGACCGAGCGTCGTGAGCAAGCCGGCGGCGGAAACCTGCGCGAACCGTTGCGTGACCGTGTATGTGCTCATGCGTGCCACTCCTGATTATTCATCGTCCAGCGCGATCGACGCAGGACGCTCGATCCAGCCGCCATTGCCGTTGGAAACCAATTCGACGAGTTCGATCCGGTCCTCGAAGATTGCAGTGATCTGGCCGTCGTTCTGGCCGATGTAGTTGCCGGGCCGCAGCCGGTGCACCACGCCATCCGGATCCTTCAACAGCGCCGTCAGATCGGCGATCACCCCGAGGGTACCGACCATGTCGAGACTGTCGAGCGGATAGGACTCCAGATATTCCTTGGGGCGATCCGGATCCGGCTTGGGACCCGCACCGCCGCCCGAGGGCGCATTCTCGTCTTCGGAGAACGGCGCGAACGGATCGCGCAATTCGAAGGCCGTGTAAGGGAATGGCGGAAAATCGCGCATTGCCGGCAGCGGATCGACCGGCGCGCCCTGGCGCGAGCGAATCTCGGCCAGCTTTTCCTCGAGATCGCGGGTGCCCTTGGCGCAACCGGCCACGACGACCAGCAGAGCGACCGTCGCCATTCGAGCCGTGTATTTGAACCACATGTTGGATGTCCCCATGGCTCGCTCCTCAAGATGCCGGCGGCGTTGCGGGGGCTGGCGCCGGTGCAGCACCAGTGGCCGTAGCAGCATCCGGCGCCATCGAGGACAGCTCTTCGTCGTCCAGATAGCGATAGGTCTTCACGGTGCCCTCGAGAACCAGAACGCCCGAAGCCGACGGTGCCGCAGGACGACCGGGCTGGTTCGCAGGACCCTTGTCCGAGGGTGTCAACGAAACGTCATGCATGGTCAGGATGACCACCCGCGGCAGCGATGCCACGCCACTGACGAAAGCGCCGAACTGATGATACGAACCCTTCATGCGCAGCGTGATCGGTTTCTCGGCGTAGAACTCTTTCGCGACTTCCGGTCCCGGCTCGAACAACTCGTTGTCGATGCCGGCAGAGAGCGCCGTCTGCGAAATGTCGATCAACAGATCGGGCATTTCGGTCTTGCTCGGAAGCTGGCGGATCATCTGGCGCAACAGTTCGCGCATCTCTTCGAGCTGTTTCTTGTACTCCTCGAGATTGACGACCTTGCCCTGCTTTTCGGTAAACACGACGATCAGCTCCTGCTCCTTCGCGCGCAGGATGTCGAGCTCGTCGTTGGCCGGCTTGATCTTCATGAAGTAGCCGGCGACCGCGACCGCTGCGAACAGCAGGAATGCCGCGACCAGCTTGACCGGCATCGGCCAAGACCCGTAGTTCTTCGCATCAAGATTGTTGATGTCGGACAACTTCACGGCGCACCTCCCGCCTGTGCGTTCGCCGATGCGGCGAGGTCGACTTCACCTTCCGGCACATCGGCCTTTTCGTCTTCGGACTTGCGCAGGTTTGCGGTCAACGAGAAGCGATAACGCGCCGACTTGTCGGGCGTGGTCGAATCGATGATCTTGACGTCCGGCTTCCTGATCCATTCGCTCTTCTCGAGGTTGCGGACGTATTGGGCAGCGCGCGCCCACGACTGCGTCATTCCCTCGATCTCGATCGAATCGGCACTCTGCTTCAGCGCGGTCAGGCGAACGCCATCGGGCAGCGTGCGCACCAGTTCGTCGAACATGTGCACCATCTGGGTACGGCTCGACTGCAGCTGTTCGATGATCTGCTTGCGCTGCAAGAGCTGCTCGCGGGTCTGCTGCAACGCCTCGATCTCCTTGATCTTGGCGTCGAGCGCGGTGATTTCACGCTCCAGCAACTGGTTTCGGGTGGACTGGTCCTCCTTGAGTCCGTCCCAGTGGAAGATAGCCACACCCACGGCGAGCAGACCCACGATCAGGGCACCGCCGAGCATGGTCTGGAATTCGCGCTCGCGCTGCTTGCGACGCTCGGCGCGCCACGGCAATAGGTTGATCTTGGCCATCAGTCGAAACTCCTGAGTGCGAGACCGCAAGCGATCATCAACGCCGGCGCGTCCTGCGCCAGCGTCTGCGCCTGGACGCGATTCGACAGGCTCATGCCGGCCAGCGGATTGGCGACGATGGTCGGAACACCGATCTGTTCTTCGACCATCTCGGCGACGCCGGCAATCGATGCGCAACCGCCGGCGAGTACCACTTGGTCGACCTTGCTGAACTCGGTGCCTGCGAAGAAGAACTGCAGCAAGCGGCTGATCTGCTGGACCATCGCTTCCTTGAACGGCTCGAGGACTTCGATCTCGTAGCTTTCCGGCAAGCCACCCTGACGCTTGGCCATGCCGGCTTCCTCGTAGGAGAGTCCGTAACGGCGCATGACTTCGTCGGTCAACTGCTTCCCGCCGAACACCTGTTCGCGGGTGTAGATCGTGCGCTGGTTCTTCAGTACCGACAGCGTCGTCATGGTCGCGCCAATGTCGACGACGGCGACCGTCGCGTCCTTGGGCACGCTGAGCTGGTCGGCCAGCAGCTTGTAAGCGTTCTCCATCGCGAACGCCTCGACATCGACCACCTTGGCCGCAAGCCCGCCGACGTCCAGCGCCGCAACGCGGACGTCGACATTCTCGGTTCGAGACGCGGCAAGCAGCACATTCATCAGTTCGGGATTGTCCTTCACCGGACCCAGCACTTCGAAATCGAGGCTGACTTCTTCCAGCGGATAGGGGATGTACTGCTGCGCCTCGGCCAAGATCTGGCCTTCCAAGTCATCCTCGGAGAGATCGGCCTGCATCGGGATGATCTTGGTAATCACCGCAGAACCCGCGACCGATGCCGCGGCGAACTTGGTGCGCGCGCCACTGCGCGCGAATGCACGCTTGATCGCTTCTCCGACCGCTTCGACCTCGACGATGTTCTTCTCGACCACCGCATTCGGCGGCAAGGGCTCGACCGCGTAATGCTCGACACGATAACGACCGCCCGCCTGTGACAATTGGAGCAGCTTTACCGCTGTGGAACTGATGTCCACGCCGATCAAAGGAGGTGTACTTGCTGAGAACAGTCCCACACTTTTTCCCCTTCCCACGGGCTCTTACGAGCGGTTCATGCGTAGCTACATTAAATCCCAAACTTAACGATCTAGCAACAGCCCCTGTTTTGACCCCTTGAATCGTGAACTTGACGCTACTCCCGGGCCGAATTGTTGGCAATGCCTCCTATACTCGCGCTCTTTTGAGCAAAACGCAGGTCTGGTGCGGTGAAACGACTTGTTCGACGCTTGCTGAAATGGGCATTGATCCTCGGCCTGACGGGCGCCCTTCTGGGCGTCGCCGCGATTGCGGTCGCGTACTGGATGATCGAGCCGCGCCTGCCCAAAGCCGCCGAAATTCGCGAGGTCCGACTGCAAGTGCCTCTGCGGGTCTATTCGCGGGACGGCAAGCTGATCGCGATGTTCGGAGAGACCAAGCGCACCCCGGTCGACATCGCCGACGTTCCGGAAATGGTGCGCAACGCGTTCCTCGCGATCGAGGATGCGCGCTTCTACGAGCACCCCGGCATCGACTGGCGCGGCATCGCCCGCGCGGCATGGCTGCTGGCCACCACCGATGACCGGCGCGTGCCGGGCGGCAGCACCATCACCCAGCAGGTCGCGCGCAACTTCTTCCTGAGCAACGAGTATTCGCTGACGCGCAAGGTCGCCGAGATCTTCCTGGCGCTGCGCCTGGAACGGGAGCTGACCAAGGACGAGATCCTCGAGCTCTACCTCAACAAGATCTTCTTCGGTTATCGCTCGTACGGCATTGCTGCCGCTGCTGAGTTCTACTACGGCAAGAAGCTGGCCGACCTCGACCTCGCCGAGGCAGCCATGCTCGCTTCGATCCCGAAGTTTCCTTCCAGCGGCAACCCGTTGACGAATCCGGATCGGGCTCTGATCCGCCGCAACTACGTGCTCGAACGCATGGCCGAGATCGGCATGATCACCGCCGATCAGATGCGCGCCGCGCAGGCGGAGCCGAACCATGCGTTTCCTCATGAGCCGGCGATCGAGCTCGATGCGCCCTATCTGGCCGAGATGGTCCGCGTCGAAGTCATCGAACGCATCGGCGCAGACGCGATGAACAATGGCTACAAGGCCTTCACGACCGTCGATTCCAAGTTGCAGGAAGCGGCCAATGCCGCCGTTCGCGACCGGCTGCTCGCGTTCGACCAGCGCAAGGGCTTTCGTGGGCCCGAGGCACGACTGGATCTCGCGACGCTGGCTTCGGTCGAGGATCGCCGCGCCGCAGTCAGCGCCTATCGCTCGGTTTCGGGACTCGTTCCCGGGCTGGTCACGGCCAGCGACGACACCTCCGCTTCGATCATCCTGGCGGACGGACAGGTCGTGATCCTCGATCTTGCTGCAGTCGAGTGGGCTCGACCGCGCAGCGAAAGCGGCGCACTCGGGGCCAAGCCCAAGCAGGTTTCGCAGGCGCTGGCGCCGGGTGACCTGATTCGCGTCGCACGCGACAGCGAGGGCCTCTGGCGGCTGTCGCAGATCCCACGCGTGCAGGCCGCCCTGGCCGCGATCGATCCCGAAGACGGTGCCATTCGCGCCCTCTCCGGAGGTTTCAGCTTCACGCTGTCGAAGTTCAATCGCGCGACCCAGAGCAATCGCCAGCCGGGATCGAGCTTCAAGCCCTTCGTCTACGCCGCTGCGTTCGAACGCGGCTTCAATCCGGCCTCGATCGTGAACGACGCGCCGCTCGCATTCGCCGACCCGTCGGCCGAAGGCGGCGTGTGGAAGCCGCAAAACGACAACGAGAAGTTCCTCGGGCCGATGCGGCTGCGTGAAGCCATGGTGCTGTCGCGCAATCTGGTGTCGGTGCGCCTGCTTGATGCGGTCGGCATCGGCTTCGCACGCGAATACATGCAGCGATTCGGCTTTCCGCCGGAATCCCTGCCGCAAAACCTGTCGTTGGCACTCGGGACCTCGTCACTGCCACCGCTGTCGCTGGCGCGCGGCTACGCGGTCTTCGCGAACGGCGGCTATCTGGTGGACACGTCAAGCGTGGAGCGGATCGAGGACGACACCGGCAAGGTGATCTACACCAACACGTCGAAACGCGCTTGCCGCCAATGCATCGCGCGCGTCGCGGAAGCGGACAGCGCCAGCGCCGGCAGCGCCGAAGACCTGTCGGCCATGCTCAGCGGCGCATCGGGACAGCCTGCCGAACCGTCGCCGGAGCCCGCCGCGCGCCCCGATTCCGCACCGGCAGAAGGCAACGAAGACACGCTGGCACCACGCGTGATCGACGAACGCAACGCTTTCCTGATCACCAGCGTGCTCCGTGACGTGGTCAAGCGCGGCACTGGTCGCGGCGCCATGGTCCTGGAACGCAACGATCTCGCGGGAAAGACCGGGACCACCAACAATTATCGCGATGCCTGGTTCTCCGGCTTCAATCCCGCGCTCGTCGCGACGGTGTGGATGGGCCACGATGACTTCACTTCGCTCGGCGACCGCGAGTTCGCGGCACAGACCGCGCTGCCGATCTGGATCGACTTCATGCGCGTCGCGTTGGCGGAGGAACCGGAGATGGAGTTGCTGGTGCCGAACGGCATCACCACGGCGCACATCAATGGCGCCGGCAATCTGCTCGCGGACGGCAGCGAGGGCGGCATCGTCGAATATTTCAAGACGGAAGACCTGATGCGTCTGTCGGTCGTCGACGAGAGCAAGTCCGACCAGCACGATGCCGAGCAGCAAGGCATCGACCTGTTCTGAGCGATGAACAGCCATCGCAACAGCGACCTGCGTGCGCGGCTTGCCCAAGAGGCGGCACGCATCATGGCCGAACAAGGCGTTCGCGACTTCGGCGCGGCAAAGCGCAAGGCCGCTGAACGCCTGGGCATCCGCGACGAGCGCGACCTGCCCGCGAATCGCGATATCGAAGCGGCATTGCGCGACTACCAGCGCTTGTTCCAGTCGGCGACGCAGCCGCGGCGCTTGCGGCGACTGCGCGAAATCGCCGTCGAGGCGATGGCCTTCTTCTCGCGATTCGAGCCACGACTCGTTGGTGCCGTGCTCGAAGGCACCGCTGACGAGCACTCGGCGGTATGCCTGCACCTGTTCGACGACGATCCTTCGGAAGTATTGCGGTTTCTCGAAGACCAGCAGATTCCCTGCGACGAGGACGAGCGCGTGCTGCGCCTCACGCGCGAACACAGCGCCGAGTTCCCGTCCCTGCGCTTCGATGCCGACGACCACGCCATCGACCTGACCGTGCTGCCGCGAATCCACTTGCGACAAGCGCCGCTGTCGCGCACCTCGGATGCACCGATGCAACGCGCGTCGATCAACGCCGTGCGCGCCTTGCTCGCCAATGAAAAAGGCGGCTGAAGCCGCCTTTTTCGCGCGTGCCGAGACGCTGGCTCAGCGCTTCGCGATATCGAGGTAGTCGCGCGCAGGCGATCCGACATAGACCTGGCGCGGACGACCGATCTTCGCATCGGGCGTCACATTCTGCTCCAGCCAATGCGCCACCCAGCCGGCCGTGCGCGCGATCGCGAACATGACGGTGAACATCTCGGTCGGAATCTTCAGCGCCTTGTAGATGATGCCCGAATAGAAATCGACGTTCGGGTACAACTTGCGCTCGATGAAGTACGGATCCTTGAGCGCCGCCTCTTCGAGCTTCATCGCGACTTCAAGCAGCGGGTCGTGAACGCCGAGCTCGTTCAGCACCTGATGGCACATCTCGCGGATGATGGTCGCGCGCGGATCGAAGTTCTTGTAGACGCGGTGGCCGAAGCCCATCAGGCGGAAGCCGGAATTCTTGTCCTTGGCTTTCTCGATCGCCTTGCCCACCTGATCGGCGGTGCCGATCTCGTTGAGCATCTCCAACACCGCTTCGTTGGCGCCGCCGTGCGCGGGACCCCACAATGCGGCGATGCCGGCGGCGACACACGCGTAAGGATTCGCGCCGGTCGAACCGACCAGGCGCACGGTCGAGGTCGAGGCATTCTGCTCGTGGTCGGCATGCAGGATGAACAGCAGGTCGAGCGCCTTGGCGGCGACCGGCGGCAGCACCAGCGGCTCCGAGGGCACTTCGAACATCATGTGCAGGAAGCGCGTGCAATAGTCGAGGTTGTTGCGCGGATACCGGTTCGGCCAGCCGATCGAATAGCGGTAGCAGCCGGCAGCAATCGTCGGCACTTTCGCGATCAGCCGCACCGCGGCAAGGCGGCGTTGCTCGGCATCCTCGATGTCGAGCGAGTCGTGATAGAACGCGGCCAACGATCCGATCATGCCGCACAGCATCGCCATCGGATGGGCATCGTGGCGGAAGCCGCCGAGGAAGCTCTTCAGCGCCTCGTGCATCATCGTGTGGTGCGTGACTTCGTGTTCGAAGGTGCTGAATTGCTGCGCATTCGGCAGCTCGCCATTCATCAGCAGGTACGCGACTTCGAGGAAGTTCGAATGCTTGGCGAGCTGCTCGATCGGGTAACCGCGATACATGAGCACGCCGGCGTCGCCGTCGATGTAGGTGATCGCACTGCGACAACTCGCGGTCGACATGAACCCGGGGTCGTAGGTGAACAACCCGGTTTCCTTGTGCAGCTTGCCGATGTCGATGGCGGCCGGACCCAGGTTGCCGGAAACCACCGGCAGGCTGGCGGACTTGCTGGTGGTGCTGTCGGTGATCTGCACGATGTGGTTGGACACGGGACACTCCTTCGCTTTTTTCGCCCGGCATTATCGCACGGGCGTTTGAAATTTCCGCACCGCGGCACGCGGTTTTGCAAAGTCCAAAAAGACGAACGCCGCGGCCCTTCGGCCACGGCGTTGGTCAGCCCCGTGCGGCGCGATCCTGCGCCGGACGATTTACTTGCTCGCGTAGCGCTTGCGGAACTTCTCGAGACGACCGCCGGTATCGACGATCTTGTGCTTGCCCGTGTAGAACGGATGCGAAGCCGAGGACAGCTCCAGCTTGACCAGCGGATATTCCTTGCCGTCTTCCCAAGTCGTCTTTTCCTTGCTCGTGATGGTCGAGCGGGTCAAGAACTTGAAATCGGCCGTGACGTCGTGGAACACGACTTCGTTGTACTTCGGATGGATGTCAGCTTTCATGGCGAGGAACCGGCCGTAAAAAAGAGGCGCATCCTAGCCTCGAACGTCGACCTTGGCAAGCAAAACCCGAGAGATCCTTCAGGTTTCTGACATTTTCCCTTGTCATTCAAGGCTCAAGACAAGGCAGCACGAATCAGTTCGGCAAATCGATCGAGCCGGTAACGCATCAAGATGCGGCTCTGCACCGGCCAATCCATGCGTTGCGACCAGTCGACGACGCTCATGCCACGCGTCAGTGTGCCGTCCAGTTCAACCTTCACCGCGCGCGTCTCCCACGATGTTGCAGCGACAGGATCGAGCACCGCCGCCATCGCCAAGGCATCGGCCGCATGCCAGTACGTCGTGTTGCGGCGTGCCTGCATCCAGTCGCGGGTCTTTCGCGAGATCGCGTCGTAGAAGCGTGCCCGCGGATTGTCGGCCGCGAGCCAGCCAGCCAGTTCGGTGAACGGAATGCCATGCGCAAGCGTCGCCTCCCAATCCACCAGTTCGAGCTGCGGCCAGGACTCGAACACCACGGCCGCGGCTTCGGGATCGAAATGAAAGTTGAATTCGCTTGTAGCCCGCGAAACGTTGCCGCGCCCGTTCACTGCCCCGCCCATGACCACCAGCCGCGGCACGCGACTCGGCAGGTCCGGGTCGAGCTTGAGCGCGAGTGCCAGATTGGTCAGCGGACCGAGCATCACGAACGTGAGTTCGCCCGGGTGCAGCCGCGCCAATCGCACCATCGCCGAAGCCGCATGCTCGGCTTCGGGCAAGCGACTCGGCACCGGCAAGCCGACATCGCCGAAGCCATCCTGGCCATGCACGAAGGCGGCGTCTTCCGCAGGCCGCACCAGCGGATCCCGCGCGCCGACGAACACCGGCGTATCGGCACCGACCGATTCGACGAGATTCAACGCGTTGCGCAAGGTATGTTCGATGCCGACATTGCCGGCGGTGATGGTCAGCGCCTCGACCTTCGTGCCGGGGTGGGCGTAGGCCATCAACAGGGCAAGCGCATCGTCCACGCCGGGGTCGGTATCGATCAGCAGTCGTTGCATCGCGTTCTCCTCATGCTTGTGCGTATTCCACGGCCTGGCCGATCCAGCGCACCACCAGCGCATCGGCGGCCTGCGGATCGTGTTCGAGCAGCCAATCGGCGGCCTGCGCCACTTTCGGCATCACCTCGGCATCGCGCACCAGGTCGGCGACGCGAAAACTCATCTCGCCGGTCTGGCGCGTGCCGACCACTTCTCCCGGACCACGCAGTTCAAGATCCTTCTCGGCGATGCGGAACCCGTCGTTGGTTTCGCGCATCACCGCCAGGCGTTCGCGTGCGAGCGGCGAGAGTGGCGGCTGCCACACCAGCACGCAACTCGATGCCGCCGCGCCACGGCCGACGCGTCCGCGCAGCTGGTGCAATTGCGCCAGGCCGAGCCGCTCGGCGTTGTCGATCACCATCAGGCTCGCGTTCGGGACGTCGACACCGACTTCGATGACCGTCGTCGCGACCAGCAACCGGATCTCGCCGCCCTTGAAGGCCGCCATGACCGCCTGTTTGTCGCGCGGCCTCATGCGTCCATGCAGCAGACCGACGTGCACGTCCGGCAAGGCCAGCCGGAGTTCTTCGTGGGTGACCTGGGCGGCCTTGGCCTCGAGCAGATCGGATTCCTCGATCAATGGGCAGACCCAGTACGCCTGCCGTCCTTCGGCACAGGCGACGCGAATGCGGTCGACGATCTCGTCGCGGCGCGCATCCGCCACCGCCACGGTCTGCACCGGTGTGCGGCCCGGCGGCAGTTCATCGATCACCGACACGTCGAGATCGGCATAGGCGGCCATGGCCAACGTTCGCGGGATCGGCGTCGCGGTCATGACCAGCTGGTGCGGCGTGCGCGTACCGTCGCGTCCCTTGTTGCGCAACGACAGTCTTTGATGCACGCCGAAGCGGTGCTGCTCGTCGATGATCGCGAGACCCAGATTCGCGAACACCACACCTTCCTGCATCAGCGCGTGCGTACCGATCACGATGTCCGCACCCGCGGCGATGTCGGCCAGCGCCTTGCTGCGCGCCTTTCCCGTCACCTTGCCGGCGAGCCAGACGACGCGCAGCCCGAACGGTTCGCACCAGCGCCGGAAGTTTTGCAAATGCTGCTCCGCGAGCAACTCGGTCGGCGCCATCACCGCCGTCTGCACGCGCGCATCCGCCGCCGCCAGCGCAGCGAGCGCCGCGACCACGGTCTTGCCCGACCCGACATCCCCCTGCACGAGTCGCAACATCGGCTTTCCGGCGACGAGGTCGCGATCGATGTCGCCAAGCACGCGCTGTTGCGCACCGGTGAGCACGAACGGCAGCGCGTCGATGAAGGCGCCGCGCCGCGCATTGTCGTGCTTCAGAGAGGGGGCCGGCATCGCGCGCAAATGACGGCGCAACTTGCGCATGCCGATCTGGTGCGCCAGAAGCTCGTCGAACGCCAGCCGCTGCTGTGCCGGATGGGTCCGCGCGAGCAACGCCGGGAGATCCGCCTCGTTCGACGGCGCATGCACGAGGCGCAGCGCCGCGCCAAGGCTCGGAAGATGCGCCATGCGTCGCAGGGCATCGGGCAATACGTCGAGACCGTCGTCTTCGGGCAAGGCGGCGATGGCCAGCCGCGCGAGGCGGATCAGCGTCGCCTGACCGATGCCCTCGGTCGCCGGATAGACCGGGGTCAACGCCGTCTCGAGGGGTGCACCGGGCTGCACGCGCTGGTAGCGCGGATGCACGATCTCGAGCCCGTTGGCGCCCTCGCGCACTTCGCCGAAGATGCGCAAGCGGATCCCCGGCACGAAACTTTCCGCCTGCGTCTTCGAGAAATGGAAGAAGCGCAGGGTCAGCGTCGACCGACTGTCGTCGGAGACCGTGACGCGCAGCAACGGCCGAAAGCGGAAGCCACGTTCGACCGCATCCACCACCGCCTCGACTTGCGCGCTCTCGCCGACGCGCAAGTCGCGGATCGGCGTGATCCGCGTGCGGTCTTCATAGCGCAAAGGCAAGTGGAACCAGAGATCGGCGAGCGTGTGCAGCGACAATCGCGACAAGGCCTCGGCGATCGCCGGACCGACACCACGCAGACTCGCCAGCGGCCGCGACGCGGCATCATTCATCGAGGTTCAGTCCAGGACGACGATCGCATCCATCTCGACCTGCGCGCCGCGCGGCAATGCGGCAACGCCAATCGCCGCACGTGCCGGATAAGGCGCCTGGAAGTATTCGGCCATGACGCGATTCACTTCGCCGAAATTCGACAGGTCGGTCAGGAACACGTTGAGCTTGACGATGTGCCCGAGGTCGCCGCCCGCGGCGACGCAGAGCGCGCGCAGATTGTCGAAGACGCGGCGGATATGAACGTCGATCGCGCCTTCGACCAGCTGCCCGTTCGCCGGATCGAGCGGAATCTGGCCCGACAGGTACGCGGTCTGGCCGCACTTCACGGCCTGCGAATAGGTGCCGATCGCCGCCGGCGCGGCGGCGGTGTTGATGATTTCGCGCATGACGGACTCCCGGAACGACGTGGATCAGGCTTGGTCGGGCGATGCTAACCGGTCTCAGCCGACGTAACGACTGACCGCATGCACCACCGGCGCGCGCCGCAGTCGGCGCAGCACCTCGGCGAGGTGCTTGCGGTGCTTCACTTCGATCACGAACAGCATCGCCGCGGTGCGCAGGTCGCGCTCCTGATACTCGACGGTGTCGATGTTCGACTGGCACTCGGCAATCGCCGCGGCCACCGTCGCGAGCACGCCGGGCTTGTTGTCGACCACGACCTTGAGCGCGACCTTGAAGTCGCCGCTGATCTCGCGATCCCAGGCGATCGCGACGAAACGATCCGGGTTCTTGCGAAACTCCGGAATGTTCGGGCATTCGGCCTGATGCACGACGATGCCCTTCCCCGCCGAGAGATAGCCGACGATGTCGTCCCCGGGCAATGGATGGCAGCAATTGCCGAACGACACGACGCCGCGCTCGGCGCCGGACACCATGATCTTGTCCTGGCCGCGCGAGCCGGCGCCAAGACCGAGAAATCCGGCATCGCGCGCCAGCGCATTCGCGACCTGTTGCGGCATGCGGTTGCCCAGCGCGATTTCGGCCAGCAGATCCTCGAGACGGCGCAGTCGATGTTCCTGCAGATAGGCATCGAGCAAGGGCGCGGGGATCTGTTCGATCGAGGTCCCCATGATCTCCAGCGCGCGATCGAGCAGTCGGTGGCCGATCTCGATCGATTCCTCGTGTTGCATCTGCTTCAGCGCATGCCGGATCGCGGTGCGCGCCTTCGAACTGACCACGAACTCCAGCCAACCGATCTGCGGCTGCGCGCTCGCCGCCGTGATGATTTCGATCGACTGCCCGCTGCTCAACCGCGTGCGCAGCGGCACGAGCTTGCGATCGACGCGCGCCGCGACCGCATGGTCGCCGACATGCGTGTGCACGGCATACGCGAAATCAAGCGCAGTCGCGTTGCGCGGCAAGGCCAGGATGTCGCCCTTGGGCGTGAACAGGTAAACCTCGTCCGGAAACAGGTCGACCTTGACGTGCTCGACGAATTCGATCGAGGAATCGGCACGCGCTTGCGCATCGACCAGCCCGGCCACCCATTCGCGCGCACGCGATTGCGCGTTGTTGCCGGCCGAGCCATCGCTCTTGTAGGCCCAGTGCGCAGCGATGCCGCGCTCGGCGAGCAGGTCCATGTCCTCGGTGCGGATCTGCACTTCGATCGGCGTGCCGCCGGGCCCGAACAGCACCGTGTGCAGACTCTGGTAGCCATTCGCCTTCGGCATCGCGATGAAGTCGCGGAAGCGGCCATCGACCGGCTTGAACAAACCATGCACCGCGCCGAGCGCCATGTAGCACTGCATGGTCTCGCGCACGACCACGCGCACGCCGTAGACATCAAGCACCTGGGCCAGCGTCTTGTGCTCGGCTTTCATCTTCGTGTAGATCGAATACGGCGACTTCACCCGCGACACCAGTCGTGCCGGAATCGCCTCGTGCTCGAGCTTCGCGGCAATCGTCTGCTGGATCTTGGCCACGCCTTCGCGGCGGTTGCCGTAAAGCTGCCGAAGATGGTTTTCGAGCACGCGATGGCGCAACGGGTGATAGGCGGCGAAGCCGTAATTCTGCAGTTCCGCCTTGATCGCGTTCATGCCCAGGCGCTGCGCGATCGGCGCATAGATTTCCAGCGTTTCAAGCGCGATTCGGCGACGCGATTCGTCGCTCATGGCATCCAGCGTGCGCATGTTGTGCAGGCGGTCCGCGAGCTTGATCAGGATGACGCGCAGGTCGCGCGCCATCGCCAGCATCATCTTGCGAAAGCTCTCGGCGTTGGCTTCCTGGCGGCTGCGGAACTTGACCTTGTCGAGCTTGGTGACGCCATCGACGAGTTCGGCCACGTCTTCGCCGAACTGTGTGGCGAGATCGGCATGCGAGACCGGCGTGTCTTCCAGCGTGTCGTGCAGGATGGCCGCGCACAATCCGTCTGCGTCGAGCCGCATGTCCGCAAGAATGCCGGCCACCGCGAGCGGATGGGTGATGTAGGGCTCGCCGGACTTGCGCGTCTGTCCATGATGCGCCGCGGCACCGAGCCGGAAGGCACGCTCGACTTTCGCGCGTGCATCGGTGGCGAGATATTCCGCCAGTTTCCGGTCGAGCGCCTGCCAGTGGACCGCAAGTCCGGCGGTCGCGTCAGCGTTTTCGCGGACGATCGCCTCGGTCACTGGTTCGGCTCCTCAGATCATCGACAGGGACGCCGAGTGTTGCAGAACTGGGTGAAGACGACGATCAGAGATCGTCGCCACCCTTGGCGAGATCGTCGTCGGCCACTTCCTGTGCCGCCCACTCCAGCGCTTCGCGCTCGGCGCGCTCGCGTTCCTGGCGCTCGATCTCGGCGAGCATGTCCTGATTGATGTGGCCACCCGCGATCTCGCGCAGCGCCAGCACCGTCGGCTTGTCGTTCTCGGCCACGATCAGGGGTTCCGCACCCTTGGCGATCTGACGCGCGCGCTTGGTCGCCATCAGCACGAGTTCGAAACGGTTGTCGACCACTTCTAGGCAGTCTTCGACGGTGATGCGGGCCATGGGCCACTCCTGAAAAATCGCGAGATGCGGGAAAAACGGCCGCGCAGGCTAGCAGCGCAGCGCGCCCGGGGCAATGTTCCGCGCCATGAAGAGAATACATCCCGTTGATTTGCAAGGATTCCGATCAGGCAAGCAGGCTGTCGACCAAGCCCTTCAATCGCTGCTGCTGAACGCGACGGTGCAACCGGGTGGCACGCACGATCGTGCTCAACTGTTCCAGGGCGGTCTCGAAATCCTCGTTCACGACCACGTAATCAAACTCCCAGGCGTGCGCGATTTCCTTGCGCGAATCGGCCAGGCGACGAAGGATCGTGGCTTCGGTGTCCTTGGCGCGGGTGCGCAAGCGACGCTCCAGCTCCGGGCGCGACGGCGGCAGGATGAAGATGCTGACCGCCGCCGGAACCTGCGCACGAACCCGCTGCGCGCCCTGATAATCGATCTCGAGCAGCACGTCCTTGCCGGCGTTGAGCAAGGGCACGACCGACTGTCGCGCGGTCCCTTTCAGGTCGCCATGGACGAGCGCGTACTCGAAGAAATCGCCATCGTTGACCATGTCCTCGAACTTCTCGCGCGAGACGAAGTGGTAGTGCTTGCCGTCCTCCTCGCCCGGACGCGGTCCGCGCGAGGTGTAGGAGATCGACAGTGAAATGCCGGGCTCCTTCGCCAGAAGCGCATTCACGAGGGTCGACTTTCCGGAACCGGACGGCGCGGCGACGATGAACAAGGAACCGGGCATCGTCAGTCCCCTTATTCGATGTTTTGCGCTTGTTCGCGCAGTTGTTCGATCAGGACCTTCAGCTCGACCGAGGCCTGGGTGGTGCGGGTATCGATCGACTTGGAGCCCAGCGTGTTCGATTCGCGGTTGAATTCCTGCATCAGGAAGTCGAGGCGGCGACCGATCGGCTCGGGCGTGTCGAGACGGCTGCGGACCTCGGCGATGTGCGCGCCGAGGCGATCGATCTCCTCGTCGACATCGAGCTTGTGGAAGGCCAGAACCAACTCCTGCTCGAGCCTTCCGGGATCGAGCGGCTGCTTCAATTCGGCGATGCGCGCCTCGAACTTCTGGCGCAGCCCGGCGCGGATGTCGGGCAGCCACTGGCGCACCTGCACGACGATCGCGGCGATGCCGTCGAGACGCTCGACCAGCACCATCTTCAGTCGCTCGCCTTCGCGCGTGCGCGTGGCGATGAAATCGTCGAGGGCTTGATCGAACAGCGCCAGCGCCTCGCTGACCAGGGTCGCATTGTCGATCTCGGGTTCATTGATCACGCCGGGGAATGCCAGCACTTCCATGCGCGAGGGCGGCCGCGACTCCGGGAACGCCACCAGCAGGCGCTGTTCGAGATGGCGCAGGTTGTCGACCAGCGTCGCGTTCAGGCTCAGCGCATCGGCGTTCGGAACGGCACGAAAGCGCAGTGTCACGTCGATCTTGCCGCGCGACACGCGTTTCTCGATGCGCTCGCGAAGTCGCGGCTCGAGCGCACGAAACTCGTCGGGCAGGCGAAAACCGACTTCGAGAAAGCGATGGTTGACCGAGCGCAACTCGAACGCGAGGCGACCGCGCGCACTCGGGCCTTCTGCGCTGGCGTAAGCGGTCATGCTGCGGATCATCGGGCTGTCCTTCGCGTCAGGGCGGCCATGTTACGCTCCGCGCCCTTTTTTCCCAAGCGATTCGCGCCCATG
>DATMVT010000009.1:0-3538 GCA_035562895.1 Patescibacteria group bacterium
GATGCGGGATGAAGTTCCTCATCCATTTCCGCGGGCTCGCCCCGTGCTCGTCCGCCGTGGGGATTCCCCACGGCGGCACCCGGATGGGCTGTGCGATCGAGCGGATTGAAGGCAGGTCGGGTTGGCCCACACATCGCGGTAGCGCGCCTCGCCGACAGGCCCGCACCACCGGCAGTGAGATTGTGTAACAGCGGCCTCGCTCGCTAGGCTGGTTGCGATGTCCCGATCCCGCTTCCGACTCGCACGTATTCGCAGACTGCCGCTGATCGCGGCGTTTCTGTTCTTCGTGTTCTGCACGCGGATCGGCATCGGCTTGGCCTGTGAGCCCCATGAGCTCGCGGAACTGTTCGGCGGTGCCGACGCTCCGGCCTGGCTGGCGACGGATGAAGATCGGGATGATCGTTCGGTGACCGATCACACTGCCGATCACTGTCGACAATGCCAGTGCCACCATGGCGTGGCCTTGCCGAACCACACCCGCTCGCTGATCCCTGGGCATGCCGTCCAATTGGCGCGACTCGTCGTCGCGCCGCACGCGAACGCGCCACCCGAGCGCCATCTGCGGCCGCCCATCGTCTGAACCGGAAGAACCTGATCCCGTCGCGCAGCGCGTGACGGGCCGATTCGTTTCGTTCAGAGGAATGATTCATGCCTTGTTCGTTGTTTTCGTCCGGTCCTGCGACCGGACGCGCTCGGCGTTGGCGCCTTGCCTTCGCCGTGTCCCTGTTCGTCTGCGCGCCGCTCGTCGGCGCCGAACCGCTTCATCCACTGGCCGCGGCTGTCCGCGACGCATGGTCTGCACATCCGGCGGCGTCTGCGACCGAGCAAACCCTGGCCGCTGCACGAGCGCGCGCCGACGCTGCAGCTCGCCCCTTGTACAACCCGGAAATCGAACTGTCGGTCGACGATGAAGGACCGGATCGCACAACCACAGCCGGTCTGGCATGGACGCTGGACTGGTCCGGCAAACGCGCGGCACGACGCGACTTCGGCTCGGCCGAATTCGATGTCGCCAGTGCCGAGGCCCAGGCGCGGCGAAGCGCCTACGTCCGCAGTTGGCTGCAGGCCTGGGCCGACCAGTTGGCGGCACAGCGTCGGGTCGAACTCGGTGCACAACGTGTGGCGCTGGTGCAGCGGTTTGCCGACCTCGCCGACAAGCAACTCGCGGTCGGTGACATTTCCACGCTGGAGCGCGATCTGGCTCTGCTCGCACGCGATGAAACCCGGGCCGAGCAAGCCACGTTGATCGCGGACGCCGCGGCGGCCAGCGAGACATTGCGCGCCCTCGGCGGCGGCAGCTCGCTGCCCGCACTGTCCGCCGACGATGCATTGCCGCCGGCGCTGGCACCTGCCGATCGACGCCTCGATGGCGTGCCCGAGCAGCAGTTGGCCCTTGCCCAGACGCGTCGCGCAGCACGCAGCATCCAGGTTGCCGAACGTGATCGCCGACCCGACCCGACCGTGAGTCTGCGCGGCGGGCAAGTCGACCTCGACGGCGTCAGCGACAACGTCGTCGGCCTGTCGGTCAGCATTCCGCTGTTCGTGCGCAACAGTTTCCGCGCCGAAGTCGTCGCTGCCCGGGCGGACGCGGATGCGGCAACCGCCGAGGAGCGTCGCGTGTCGCTCGAAATCGAAGCGGCCGCAGATCGCGCCAGTGCAACCTACGCCGCCATGCGTGAGGCGTGGCAGGCCTGGACCACCAGCGCCGGCACCGATGTCGACGCACGCGCCGCGTTGCTGGAGCGCCTGTGGCGTGCCGGCGAACTGAGCACGGCCGACTACCTGATTCAACTTCAGCAAACCGTCGATACGGCATTGGCCGGCGCCGATCTGCAGGGACGCGTCTGGCGGACCTTCGTCGACGCCCTCTATGCCAACGGGCAACTCGATGCCTGGGTCGGATTCGACGCCACGAACAGCAAGGTGACGCCATGAACGCTCTCTCCTTTTTCCGATCCATCGCACTGTTGATGGCCCTGCTCGCGCTCACAGCTTGCGGTCGCGATCCTGCACCGGCCGCCGCGTCCGCCAAGCCCACGGCTGCCGCCGAAGCCGACCATGGCGACGAAGGCGATGAGCACGGCGACGAACACGAAGAAGAAGCGGCCGGCCCGATCCGGATGACGGCGGATGCGATGCAGGCCGCAGGCATTCGCGTCGCGACGCTCGCACCGGCGGTCTTGCGCGAATCGCTGAAGGCCCCGGGTGAAGTCGTCGACAACGCCTATGGCACCACCTTGATCACGCCACGCATTGATGCGCTTGTGGTGCGTCGCCATGCCAAGCTCGGCGACGAGGTTGCCAAAGGCGCACCGCTGGTTACGCTGTCGTCGGTCGAGGTTGCGAACGCGCAAGGTGCGCTCGCCATCGCCGAGCAGGAATGGAAACGCGTGCAGGCGCTCGGTCGAGAGGCGATCTCCGGACGCCGTTACAGCGAAGCGGAGATCGCGGTGGCCCAGGCACGCGCGACGGCGCAGGCCTATGGCTTGCCGGCCGGCTACACGGGCACGGCGAACGGTGAGTTCACGCTGCATGCGCCGCACGCCGGCCGCCTGACGGAAGACGCCTTCGTTGTCGGCGAGCGCATCGAACCGGGACGCACCCTGTTCCGTTTGGTGGACGAGTCCGTCGTGTGGGTCGATGCCACTTTGCCATCCGAGACGGCTGCGCGCATCGCCGTCGGCGCCAGCGCGCGCGTCGTGCTCGGCCCGACCACGCTCAACGGCAAGGTGCTGCAACGCGCGCACCGGACCTCCGAAGACACACGCAACTCGCGTGTGCGCGTCGAAGTCGAGAACACGAACGACGCGCTCCACGGCGGCGATTATGTCGAGGTCTTCCTCGAGGCCGGCGAAGAGTCCGCACCGCAGCTTTCGGTGCCGACCGCCGCGCTGCTGCAGATCGAAGGCGACAACGTCGTGTTCCGTCTGGGCGGCGACGGCACCTTGGTGCCGATCGAAGTGCGCGCTGGCGCCGTCGTCGGCGATCAGACCATCGTCGGCGATGGATTGGTCGCCGGTGATCGCATCGTTGTTGAGGGCGCCTATGCGCTGAAGGCGATGATGCTGAAGGCCCAGTTGGGAGAAGGTCATGCCCATTGATGCCCGCATCCGTTCCGCGGCGGGAGCGGCACCATGCTGAACCGCCTCGTCGAACTCTCCCTGCGTTACAAGTTCCTGGTCCTGATCGTGTTCGCGGTCGTGGCGTTTCTCGGTGCGCGTGCCGTGCGCGACGTGCCGATCGATGCCTTTCCCGATGTGACGCCGGCCCAGGTCAATATCTACACCGAGTCGCCGGGCCTTGCCGCCGAAGACGTCGAACAGCTGCTGACGTTCCCGGTCGAGTCCGCGATGGCTGGCTTGCCGAAGGTGCAGGAAATCCGCTCGGTCAGTCTGTTCGGCCTGTCCTACGTCTCGGTCTACTTCGACGACGACATGGACATCTACTTCGCGCGTCAGCTCGTCAATGAGCGCCTGCAGGAAGTCGGTGATCGCCTGCCCGACGGCTATGGCAAGCCAAGCATGGGTCCGAACAGCTC
>DATMVT010000010.1:0-25255 GCA_035562895.1 Patescibacteria group bacterium
TCCAATCACGCCATGTTCGATCATGAGTCGGAGCGCGCTCTCCTCAATTGGGCCAACCTGCTTTTGGCCATCGTGGTAATACCAACTAAGACTCATTTCGCCTCCTGGCGCTTGTATTCGATCGGAGAAATTCCGAGATCAAGGCCAGTCTAGGCGTGCGGTCGTGAGTCAAACCATAGGAATTTTTCCTACCCCACCCGCAACATCACATGCAGCCGCGTGCCGCGCATGTCGCTGCGCAGGTGCATGACGCCATCGCTGGCGAGGACGCGGTCGCGGATGCCTTGTAGGCCGTAGCGGCGACGTTCCTGCTGCGGGGGCGTGATGCCGCTGCCGTTGTCGCGGACGTCGAGGATCAGCTGGGTCTGGCCGCGGCGATGACCCAGCCGCAGGCGGACATTGAAGGCCGTGGCACGGGCGTGGCGCACCGTGTTCGTCGCGGCTTCCTGGACGATGCGGTACACGCTGGACTGGACGTGTGCGGGCAAGGCGTCGATGGCGTGGGCATCGCCGATGATCTGCAACCGATAGTCGAGGCCGGCATCCTCCACCATCGCGCGCACCGGCCCTTCGTGCAGGGCGCGACGCAGGCCGAATTCGTCGAGCGCCGCCGGACTGAGGCTGTCGAGCAAACGGCGCACCGCGCCACGCATGCGGTCGATCATCTCGCGCAGCGGGTCGAGCGCCGGTGCCTCGCCGGGCCGTCGTCCGGCCAGTTTCAGCCGGACGGTCATCGCGGTCAGGTTCTGGCCGAGTTCGTCGTGCAGCGCTGCGGCGATCTCGCGGCGCTGCGCCGACTCCATTTGCAGGTTCCGATGCGCCGCGTCGCGCAGTTCGACCGCCAATCGTGACTTGGCCGCATGGGCGGCGAGCAGCTCCGCATTGCGTCGCTCCAGTTCCGCCTGTCGTTCGCGCAATGCCGTGGCCGCGGCGCCGAGCACGTAGGACGCGACACCGAGGACGACGACGACCAGTTGCGTGGTCATCTCTGCGGTAGGGTCGAGTGCATGCGCGGGCGTATCGATTTCCCGCAGATAGCGATTCGCCGTGCTGCCGAGCGCGAACGCGAAGACCGCGCCCTGCCAGCCGTGCAACCAGGCCACGATGATGCCCGGCAGCTGCGCGAGGATGCGCAGATAGCCCGGTGGCAGGCCGTCGCTGGCGAATGCGGCCAGCAGCAAGAGCAATGCGAGCGCGGGCACGACCCAGATCAGCAGGCTGCGCAGGACCGGCACGACCTGATGCAGGGGGCGCGAGGCCAGCGCCAACATCGGCGCGAAACTGACGAAGTTGCCGATGCCGTTGCCGAGCAGGATGTCGAACATGAAGCGGAGCACATTCACGTCGTGCTCGAAGAAATCGGTGAAGAACAGCAGGGCGTTCGTCAACGCCGCGAAGACCGATTGGGCGAGCATCGCGAGCAGCAACAGGGACACGCCGCGGACATCGCGCACGCCCTGCGCGTGGAAGATCGGGCGATACCACGCCGCCGCCAGCATCGGCGGAACGAACTGGATGAACGTGGTGACGACCAGGATGTCGATGTCGCCTCTGAGCCACCAATAGAGATTGAACCAGCACAGCCGGTAGTACCACTCGGCGAGCACGACGGCGATCCAGTAGCGCTTCGGCAGCAGCACGAAGGCGGCCATGCAGAAACCCGCTGGCGGATACCAGTGATAGCGCGCCGGATCGTGGGCGATCTTGTAGCCGACGAGCAACACCGCCAGCAGGACGAAGAATCGCATCGCGTATGGCCAGCGGCCCCACAGGGCCATCCAACGTTCGCGCCCTGTCGTCATCAGCGTGCGCATCAAGACCTTGTCGTCGTCACGGCAGGCTTGAACCTAGCGCAAGCGGCGCGTCCATCGCCATCGACGGCGTCATTCCTTGACGAAGGCCCAGGCGTACTCGGGGCCGGGCCGGACTTCGATGCGCATCGGGAACCGACGCATCGTGCCCTCGAGGTGGACCGCGAGCATCCCGCGATAGACCGTGTCCGACTCAGGCTCCAACGTCAGCTCGACGATCTCCGCATCGCGAAAAGCCGCGTCGTCGACCCACGCCGTGCGCACCGCATCGATGACCACCGGCTGCATCGCGGCCATCGCCTCGCGATGCTCGGGTGTGGCGACGAAGATCGGCGTGTTGTTCGACTTCTTGTCGATTTCCAGATAAGCCCCCTTGCCGTCGAAGCGGTAGCTGGTGCGTTCGTCGATGCGCATGGGTCGGCCGTCGACCACCTCGCGCCCGACCCGGTGCGCGATCAGCGCCGGCCACGGACCTGCGGACTTGCCGAGCGTCAGGGTCGTTGCGTAGTCGGCGCAGTCGCCGCGTTCGGCGCAGCCACTGGTGCCCGTGGTGTCGGACCAGCCCCCGCCCGACAGGATGTTCTTGAAGTGGCCGTTGACGAAGCCATAGACGCGGTAGCCGCCGAAGCCCTCGCCGAACTTCATGATGCGCCATTCGATCGCGAACAGCGGCGGACTGCCGTCGGTCGTGAGCATGCGCATCGCGGAGTGCGGCAATTGTCCCGCCTCGCCCACCACGTCCACCGTCGTGTCGTGGGCGCGCAGGAACCATGTCCCTTCGACCTGCTCGAACAGGGCCGCACCGACGATGCCTCCGGCGCACGCGTTTGCGGTGCACTCCCGGTCATCGGCGCCGGTGACGACGTAGGCGAACTGTCGTGTGCCATCGGCATAGCGTCCTTTCTTGAGCACGCGGACGTGGCGTTTCGTCTGTTCGTCTTCATCGTTGGCAGACGGGCCGACCCACGTCGCCCAAGGGTTGCCGCTCCCGTCCGCGAACAGCGTCGCCATGACGGCGCGATCGTCGTTCGGGTCGGAGACCGTGCGCGAACTCTCGGCCAGCGCGCACAGCGTGTCGGCGGCAGGCCGCAGGCTCGGCGCGTCATCGAGCTTGCGCCAGTCGCGTTCGGCGACGTCCTCGCGCAAGCTGCCGTCGCTGCCGAACTTCGTGCCGGCACTGGCCGCGATCTGGCCGCGACAGTCGGTGAACAGCTTGAGCAGTGCGTAATCGCCGCCGTCGAACAGCTCGGCCGCGGGCACCGAGTGGCCATTGGCCGAGTACTGTGCACCGTCGGCACGAATCGCGACCTGGTCGCCGACGCGCTCGTAGCCTTCCGGCACGGCGTCGGGCAAGCCGCGACCGCAGCCGCCCAGCAGGACTGCCAGCATCCCTGCCGACACACACGAAAGGACGGGGGTCGTTCGCATGGTCACGCTTCCTGCGCAGCAGCATTCCGGGTGTTGCGCTCGATCGCCATCAGCACCAGCACGAGGCTGAACAGCGCGATCAGTGCCAGCGCCGAACCGATGACGGCAAGAACGTAGAGTCGTTCGGCCTTGGCCTCCGCTGCGGCGATCAGTCGTTGTCGCAGGTAGTCCTGATAGCGGCTTCGATAGTCGCTGATGCCTTTGTGGATCGGCTGCCCCGCGGCCTGTGCGGCATCGGCCGCTGTCCCGAGTGCGTCGAGGAAGGTCTGGCGTTCGTCGCGATCGATGTCGGCGAGCCACGCTTCGAGGATCCGGCGGTTCGTCCCCGATCCGAACTGCTCCTGCATGATCGCCGGCATCCGCAACCCGTTCAGCACGCTGCCGGCATCGGTCGACGCGTCGCGGTGCGCGGCCTCGTTGCCGGCGGTGCCGCTCGTCGCCGTCGCTGTCAGCTCGGCGGGATCCGGGCGATCGACGCCCGACGACCACGTGCCGGCAAACATCAATGCGCCACCGACCAGGATCAGGAACAGCAGGGTGCACAGTGCGAGGGCCACCCAGCGCGTGATGCGGAACAGGACCTTGCGTTCGAATCGAGCGACGAATCCGTTTTCCATGTCCATTGCTCCAGGGCGGGCGATCGACGGGCACGTTAGGCGAGTCGATGCATCGGCACCATGGGAAAAATTCCTAGGTCGCGGCACGTCGGCTTCGATACATTCGCAGCATGAAGACGCTGGTGCTCGCCGACGACCATGCCATCGTGCGCGAAGGCTTTCGTGCCCTGATCGAGCGCGAGCCCGACCTGCGCGTGGTGGCCGACGTGCGCACCACGTCCGAGGCCGAACAGGCGGTGGTCGAACATCGCCCGGATGCCGTGATCCTCGATCTGAACTTGCCCGAGGACGGCGGCCTGGCGATGTTGCCGCGGCTGCGCCAGCGCTATCCCGAACTCGCGCTGGTGGTGCTCAGCATGCACAACCGCGAGCCCTACATCTCCGAGTCGCTGCAGCGCGGCGCCGATGCCTATGTCAGCAAGGACGCGGCCGCCGACGAGTTGATCGCCGCGATCCGCGTCGTGCTCGATGGTGGCACTTACCTGAGCAGCGATCTCGCGCATCTTCGTCGCTCGGAACTGGCGTCGTCGCTGCATGCCGACCTCAGTGAACGCGAGCTCGAGGTGCTGGTCGGCCTCGCGCGTGGCCAGGTGCCGAAGCGCATCGCCGGCGATCTCGGCATCGGCGTGAAGACGATCTACGTGCACCGCAACAACCTGTTCCAGAAGCTCGGCCGCACGATGACGCAGTCCGAGCTGCGCGACTTCGCGATCGCGCGGGGATTGTTCGGCGCGGCGAGCTGAGCGTTACTGCGCGACGGACTCGAGCACGGCCTGCTTGCGTTCGCGGCGCGACGCCTCGTCGAGCGACCAGTCGTGTCCGAACAGCCCGGATTCCCAGCGCCCGTAGATGGGGTTGGGCAAGACGAACCAGCGCTGGCCGATCCAATCGCGCGGCGCGGCATCGATGTTCGCGGCACTCGCCGCAGCGTCCTGCATGAAGTCGCCGAGCTGGTCGCCGATCACGATCAGGACCCGGTGCGCGCGACCGACCAGACGTCGGCGGCATTGCTTGCCGGCGCCTTCGTCGCAGTCGGGCACCGGCGTGCCGCGCCCGAGGATGTAGCGGGCGTCCGTGACCGGAAACCCCTCGGCACGCAGGTTGGCGAGTGTCGCCTCGGTCAGTTCGATGCCGCGATTGGTCACGTAGTGGATGGTGATGCCGCGCGCCGCCGCGGATTGCGCGAACGCCACCGCGCCCGGGATCGCCGGCGCCCGTGCGGTGCGTACCCACTCGGCCCATGCAACGCCGTCGAAACCGCGGTCTTCGACGACATTGCGGGCTTGGAACGCGTGATTGTCGAGCACGGTTTCGTCGACATCGATGATGACCGTGGCGGGCAATCCTTCGGCCGATGCGTCGCGCTCATGTGGCGGCAAGGCATCCCAGGACGGATCGGCGAGGCCGGCGTCCAGCGCCGCAGTCGCCGCGCGATAGGTCTGCAGCGCGATCCAGCGGTATTCGGTGGACGTCGCCTGCCACGCGACGGCGTTCGCGGCATCGTGGGCGGGCGGCAGTGCCGGCGCCGGTCCGCGATGCGCCGCGCATGCGCCGAGGGACGCGACGAGCAGAAGCATCCAAGTTCGAGTCCAAAGCACCTTCATGTCGCTCTCCTTGCGAAGCCGGACCAATCCATCGCCATCATGAGGCGATGACGGCTAGCCGGACAAGCCCGCTGCATCCGAGGCACCGCCAGCCGTCGATCGGCGAAGGGCGGGGGCGGCGTGGGCAGGTCACATCCAGCGTCCTGTATCGAGCCCCGGCGGCAGCTCCAGGAAGACACCCGCGTGCGTGGCCCAGAACTCGGGCCGCGGGTCGAGCTTGTAGTCGTGGTAGAAGACCAGCGCGGCGAACGGTTCGCTTTGCGCCAGCATGTCGCGGTACCAGGCCACATAGGCGGGATTCGGCACCCGTGCCGCCTCGGCGATCTCGGGATAGGCCGCGACGAAACGATCCGCCAGCACCTCGGGGGCATCGTCGAGACCGGCCCACGCGATTTGCTCGGGATCGTCGCCACCGTTCATCGCATTGAACACCTGCAGCGCATGCCGCCAGAAGCGTGGCCAGACGCCGTCGTCCATCGCCCCGATCGCATAGCGCCAACTGCCGCCCGAGCCGGACATGCCGCTGTACAGGTAGAGCGACTCGTGGCCTCGCGCATGCAGCAGGCCGACCATCCGCATCAGGCGGTGCGCCATGCGATGGCCGCGCATCGGGTCGTGGTCGGGGTCGGGCATCGTCGGTGTGCTCCCTCGGCGTGAAGGCGGACACGATCGCGCGCGCCCGTCTCACCGATTGCGACGTGCCGGGCAGTCTTCAGTGCCATCGCGCCACGAAGGTATCCTGGGCACCAGTTCACCAGCGTCCGACGCGCGCACCGAGACGCCCGACTTGCTCGATGAACGATGATTCGCGTTGCGCGATCAAGCCGTCGTTGAAGACAAATGCCGCAGCAGCCGCAACAAGCTGACCACATCGGTGTGGTTGTGCGCGGCGACACGCCGCAGATTGCGCGCGCCGCCGCCGCGCAAGTAATCGAGCCATGCGGCCGGCGCCTCCGATCCGGGCAGGTCGTCCTCGCGCACGACGCCGAGCACTTCGCGTTCGATCGTTGCGAGCCGGCAGTTCTCGTAGTGGCCGCGCCAGCGCCGGCGCGAGGGATGCAGCAGGTCGAGATGCGCACGGCCCGCCAATGGATTGATCCTGCGCGACAACCGATAACGCGCGGCCAGCAGCGGCGCGTCGTAGGACTTGCCGTTGTAGCTGACCAGCACCGTGGCGTCGCTCAGCCAGGAGCCGAAGCAGTCGAGCATCGCCGCTTCGGCGGACAACTGCGTGATCAGCAATTGTCGGATGCGCACGCGATTCTGATGCCAGTCGGCGGCGCCGATCATGAAGGCGCGTGTACCGGTGCCGCCGGCCAATCCGGTGGTTTCGGTGTCGAAGGCGAGCACGTCCTGCGGCGCGAGTTCGATCGCGCAGGTCGCACGCGGATCGAAGCGCGTGTCGACGACGTCCGGTGCATCGAGCCAGTCGATGCATGACTCGATCAGGCGCAATCCCGGTGCGATCTCCTCGCCCGGCAGGCTCCGATCGACGCCGTCGAGATGACTGCGCAGGGCACGGCGCTGCATCAGCACCTTCAGGAATGGCACGTCGATCGGCGCATCGTCCGGGGACGCGGGTGCGGTCGGTGATGGCGCGTGCCCAGCCTGTGCGCGCAGTCGCTGCAGGCGATCGAGGGTGATGCTCATCGTGCCGCCAGCAAGCGCAGGACGCGCAGCGCGAGCTGCTTCGGCGTCGTGGTCCGCGATTCGTCGGTGGCGAGCACCGGGCCGATGCAGGCCGGGCAACCGGCCGCGCAACTGCAGGCCGACACCAACGTCTGCGCCTGCGTCACCAGTTCGGCGCGGCGACCGTACAGCGGCTCGCTGAGCCCGATGCCGCCCGGGTAGGCGTCGTACAGAAACACGGTCGGCTGGAACTGTGCGAGCGCCTCGGGACCGGCACTGGATCCATCGGCCGCGCGCAAGGTGCCGCGACCGCGCGTGTCGGTGCTCGCGAACCAGGCGCCGTCACCGCTGCCGACCGCCTTCTGCAGATCGCGCGCATCGGCCATCACCTGCACGGTCGCGACCAAGTGCAGCGCGACCGAGGCGCCGAGAAAACCATCGAGCGCGTCCTGCCGCGACGGGAAGGCTTCGTCCAGCACCGGCTGCGACAACTGCCACCACAACGCCGTCGTGTGCAGTTCCTGATCCGGCAAATTCACCGGCCCATAGCCGATGTTCTCGTGCGTGTAGTAGCGGATCTTCTTGTAGCCGGCGACGCGACGCACCACGTGGACCTCACCATGTTGTGCCTGGCCGAGTCCGCTGGCATCGCCGTCGAAGCGTTCCAGCACCTTCAATCGCGTGTAGTCGATGGCGTCGGTGTAGTAGTCGACCTGGGTGCGCGTGACATAGGCCTTGCGTCCCGGCCAGTCCAGGCGCTCGACCTGATACGGCGTCGACTGCACCATGTGGATGGCGCCCTCGTACAAGGTCAGGGCCGTGGCGCTGTAGTCGACCTCGGCGATGATCTGCTGGCGCCCATCCGTCCGATCGACCACGACGAAGTTGCCGTCCGCCACCGACCGCAGGCTGACGGCATTGGCCGGATAACTGTCGGCGATCCATTCCCAGCGCTCGCCCTCGCGGTGCACGACGCCGGACTCGGCCAGCACTTCCAGATACGGCATCGGAGAGATCGGCCCGAACGCTTCACGTCCGACGAAGGGCAGCTCGAACGCCGCGCAGCGGATGTGGTCGAGCAGGATCAGGGCCTGGTCGGGGGCGATGCGCGCGTGCTCGGGCGGCGCGTCGCGGAAGAACTCGGGATGGCGCACGAGATACTGGTCGAGCGGATCGCTGGACGCGACCAGCACGCCGAGACTCGGCCGCTGGCGCCGACCGGCGCGGCCGAAGCGTTGCCAGGTCGCGGCGATGGTCCCGGGATAACCATTGAGCACGACGACATCGAGTGCGCCGATGTCGACGCCGAGTTCGAGTGCATTGGTCGCGACGATGCCGTCGACCTGGCCGGCGCGCATCTCGCGCTCGACGGCGCGGCGTTCGGTCGGCAGATAGCCGCCGCGATAGGCGCGAATGCGTGCCGGCTTGCGCGGGTTATGGTCGAACACGTCCTTCAGGTACTTGGTCAACACCTCGACCATCGTCCGCGACGACGCGAACACCAGCGTCTTCAGCCTCGACTTGATCGCGAGGCGGGCAATGCGATTCGACTGAGATCGTGCCGAAGCGCGCAGGCCGAGGTCGGGGTTCACGACCGGCGGATTCCACAACAGGACGTGTTTCTCGCCGACCGGTGCGCCGCTGTCGGTGATAGCGTGCACCGGCGCCTCGATCAGCGCAGCCGCGTGTTCGGCCGGATTGCCGATCGTGGCCGAGCACAGAATGAATTGCGGCGACGAGCCGTAGAACGCGCAGATGCGCTTCAGTCGCCGCATCAGGTTCGCGACATGCGAGCCGAACACGCCGCGATAGGTATGCACCTCGTCGATCACGACGTACTTCAATTGCTCGAAGAACTGCGCCCACTTGGTGTGGTGCGGCAGGATGGCCTGATGCAGCATGTCCGGATTGCTGACGACGATCTCGCCATGCAAGCGGATGGCCTGGCGCGCATCGCCGGGTGTGTCGCCGTCGAAGGTGTTGGCGCGCACGCCGAGATCGCCGGCGCGATTGAGTTCCAGCAATTCGGCGACCTGGTCCTGCGCCAGCGCCTTGGTCGGGAACAGGAACAGGGATTTCGATTTCGCCGCCATCGCATCCGCCAGCACCGGCAGCAGGTAGCACAGCGATTTGCCCGAAGCGGTCGGGGTGACGACGACGACATGCTCGCCGCGCCGCACGGCCGACCACGCTTCACCCTGGTGGCTGTACAGGCGATCGATGCCGCGCGCCTTCAAGGCGTTCGCGATGCCGGCCGGCAGATCCTCCGGCAACGGAACGTGGCGACCCGCGCGCGCCGGCAGCGCGATCTGTGCGGTGATGCGGTCGCCGTATTTGCGTTGCAGACGCTCGGACAGTGCGGCGCCGTCGATCGGCGACGACCACGTTGCCGAATCATCGGCTCGGGCAGGCAGGGCGGACATCGGGGCTCTCCTTCAGAGCCGCCATTGACCGGGAAAGCCGTCTCAGTTCTTGAGATTGCGCTGCCTTCACGACAAGGAAATCGCGCTACCGTCGAGACCGGGAACGAGCGATGATCGCGCCATGTGCTACTCCGCCCTGGTCGAAGCGGCCTACTACGATTACATGCGCCAGTTCGGCGCCGACATCGATTTCCGGACCTTTTACGAGCGCTATGTGCGTCGTGACGAGAGCGGTCGGATCATCAAGCTGCTGCGCGGCATGGATCGCGCCTTCGCGAACCCGAAGTCCGACCTCGAACGCGACATCGCGGCGTTGATCGCCAAGCACGACGCCACGGAAACCGCGCGCCTCGAAACCGAGATGTTCGTGCTGCGCAAGCGCCTCGCCGATGCCGAGCGCAAGCTCGCCTCGAAGCCGACCAAGGCCGCCGCCGAGCGTGCACGCATCGCGACCGCCAAGCTCGAATCCACTCGTGCCCGTCTGGCGGACCTGAAGCGCAGCGACGCCAAGCCTTCAGACGCGCGCATCTTCCCGGGCGTCGAATGCCCGATCATGGTCTGGGAACACGGCCGGCGCGTGATCAAGCCGATGCGCTACCAGCTTCGACCACCGCAGGTGCCGGCCAGTTTCGACCGCAGCCATCCCGGCACCTACAACGCGCGCCGCGACGCGTTGACGAAGTTCTGGCGCGGCCAGTTCGGCGTCAGCCATGGCCTGATCCTGGTCGATGCGTTCTACGAACACGTCTGGCGCCATCGCGCCGAAGGCCGCGAGTTGCGCGAGGGCGAGACCGAGCAGGATGTCGTCATCCAGTTCCAGCCGAATCCGCCGCAGCGCATGCTCGCCGCCTGCCTGTGGGCGCATTGGTCACGCCAGGACGAACCCGGCCTCGACTCGTTCGCGCTGATCACGGACGAACCGCCGCCCGAAGTGGCCGCCGCCGGTCACGACCGCTGCATCATCCCGATCAAGCCGGAATACATCGATGCCTGGCTCAACCCGGATCGCGATCATCTCGATGCGTTGCAGGCGATTCTCGATGATCGCGAGCGGCCGACGTATCGGCATCGGTTGGCGCAGGCGGCCTGAGCGCGCATCGGCCAACCTGAGGCCGATGCCACGTGGTCATCCCGACCCGTAGATCGCTTGGCACGCCCGATACGTGTTGCGATGGATCGCGACGACTTTGGACAAGGGCTGCTGGTAGCCGCCGGCGAGGTTCCAGGCCACCGGAATGCCGCGATCGTGCAGGCACTGGAATGCGCGACGATCGCGTTCGGCGAGTTCGGCGGTGGTGAGGAAGCCGCCGAGCGGGTCGTCGACGTGCGGGTCGGCCCCGGCTTGATAGAGAACGATGTCGCAATGCGCCATGCGTGCGACGTGTTCGGGAATGGCATCGAGGAAGGCGCTCGCCTGTTCCGGCCACAAGAATTTCTGGCCGGCGGTGTAGTGCGTGATCCAGTGCAGGCCCAGACGGTGGATGATGTCGTCGGTGCCGTCGCCGTAGTGGTAGTCGTAATCGAGGATGCCGACGCGCATGGCCGGTTGTTCGGCGCGCAAGGCCGTCGCGGTCACGATCAGTCCGTTGAAGGTGCAATACGCCGCCGCCTCGTTCCAGCGCGCATGATGGAAGCCGGACACCGGTGCCGCCACTGCGGTCTTGTGCGCGAGCGCGACCTTGGCTGCGGTCAGCATTGCGCCGTTGGTGTACGGCAGGGACTTGTTGACGTCGGACGAGCGCGTGCCGAAGCCGTTGTCGATGCGCTGCGCGAACACGTGCTCGACGAAGCGGCGCTCATGTGCCCGCGCAAAATCGTCGATCGTCACCGGCACCGGCGGCACGATGCGCACGGACGGATCGAGTGCCATCCAGGCCTCGACGACCGGCCGCGGCTTCGCCGCACTCGGCGACGAACCCTGTGCCGGCGCCACCATCAGGTCGCTGTAGATCACGTGCATCGGCCTGCTCCGGGTCGGGGACGAGGAGTGTCCCGCGGCGATGTCTCAAACCCTGCGATCCCAGCGCGCGTCGCTGCCGCGACCGTCTACGCGCCCGGTTCGGGATTGTCGCGGATGCGCTGCACGCGCTTGCGGTACTCGCGCACGTTGTCGCCGCGGATGCGCGTCTCGCGGGTGCCCTTGATCTCGTCGACCTTGCGGTCGGTGCCGGTCACCGGCTTGGCATCCACCTGGGTCTCGTGCTCGAAGGCGTGCGACTTGTCGGTGTTGCGGTAATACCGGTAGATCGCCCAGTACAGGCCGGTGGCGCCGGCGGGACCGAGCGCGAGCAGCCAGAGTCCACCGTCGTCGCTCATGATGCATTCCCCAGGAACCAGAGTACGAGGCCTTCGATGAAGGACCCGACGGTGAGTGCGGCGAGGATCAGCTTCCACTGCTGCACCGGAATGCTGCCCATGGTCTCGCCGGTGCGACCGTTCACCGCGATGTAATGCAACAGGCCGCCGTTGCTGCCGGGCTGGTGGTAGGAATACAGCCACACCGGCAGGTACATCGCCACCCAGCGCGTGCCGTGCACGTCCAGGCCTTCGCGTTCCCAGCGCACGCCGCGATCGTAGCGGCGCATCGATTCCTCGACCTGGTGGCGGGCGATCGACAGCAACTGGTCTTCGAGGCGCGGGTGCAGGTGTGCCACGTCCAGGTCGCGCTTCTCCGAGCTGAAGCCCGACAAGTAGGACGCGTTCCACTTCACCGCATTCTTGGTGTCGAACGGCAGGATGGTGTTGATGATGTTGTTGGTGTTGGCGCGCGCGTCGAGCTTGCCGCGTTCGCTGGAGGATTCCAGCGGCAGGTCGTCGACGGTGAAGTCGATGTGCCGTTCGACCTGGTAGATGTCGGCGTCGTAGTAGGTCTTCTTCTTGTCGCCGCTGCCGCGGGTGTATTCGCGTGTCTTGATTTCGCCCTGGCCGGCGATGTCGGCGCTCGCCTTGCCGTCGATGATCATGTACGGCAGGTAGACGCCGACGACGTTTTCGGGCGTGAATTGTTCCTTGAACGCTTTCAGCGCGAACAGCTTGCGCTTGTCCACGAATTGGCGGATGCGCGCGATGGCGTCGTCCTTCTTGATGCGGAACGGCAACACCGCATCCGGCACCGCACCGTTCGCCACTTGCTCGTTGACGCCGAAGACGTGGCGGCACCAGTGGCAGCGCGCCGTCATCGCGCTTTCGGTATTGACCGTCACCTCGGCGCCGCAGCCGGTGCACTTGAAGCTCATCACGCTGGCGGCGTCGGCGGCGATGTCACCGGCGCCCGAAGCGACGATCGTGCCGGTGAGCTGGTCGAGGCCCTCGCCGAATCCGAATTCCTCCTCGACCCGCGCACCCTGCCATTCGTTGCGGCAGAACAGGCAGATGAGCAAGTCGCTGCCGGGCTTGTGGCGGATGTCGGTCGCGCCGCATTTCGGACAGTGGTTCTGTCCGTCCTTGAGTTCGGCCGCCGAGGTGTCGATGGCCACCGGATCGGGGGCCAGCAGTTCGTCGCGGATCGGCTTGGGCAAGATCGCCGGGTCGATCGGAAAGCTGCCCGGCAACGGCGGCACATCCTGAGGCGAGCCCGGGCCGCTTGGTGGCAGCGGCGGCGGTTGGGTGGCGTTCGACATGTCGGTTCGCGGTCCGGAACTTACAGACCGAGTGCCTTGGCCTTGAGTGCGTCGTAATCGGACTGGGTGATCAGACCGAGATCGAGCATTTCCTTGGCCTTCTTGAGCTTCGCGATCGGGTCTTCGGCCGCGGGCGCAGCGGGTGCCACCGGTTGTTGCAGGCCACCGAGACCGCCCATCATGCCCGAGGCCATGCCGATCCCCATCATGCCGGCGGCGCCGCCGTTTTCGCCGGCTGCCTGCATGCCCGCGGCGACGCTCGCCTGCAGATTGGAATTGCCGCGTGCACCGGCGAGCGCGTCGGCGCGCTGCACGGTCTTGAGCAGTTCCTTCGTGTTCGCGTCGTACTCGATGGAAATGATCGCGGTCTTGGCGATGGCCAGGCCGCGATCGGATTTCCATTGGTAGGCGTTCTCGACCGCATCCGACAGGCTCTTGGCGAAGCCGACCGAATCCTGCTGGAGCTTGGTGATGCGGTTGCCCTTGCCCGGATCGTTCGTGTACAGGCTGAAGGCCGGCGCCAGCGATCCGACCACCTCGTTGAACAATTGCCCGGCAGCGGCGTTGTCCATGTCGGTGAAATCGAAGACCTCGCCGGACTGCAGGTAGCGGGCCGGCACGAAGTTCTTCACGAACAGGATCGGGTCGACGATCTTCAGCGTGTAGGACCCGCGCGTCATCGCGCCGACCTGGGTGCCCAGGAAGCCGTCGTCCCAGTAGATCTCGGACTGCGTGCCGAAGCGGTTGTCCGGCAGTTCCTTCAGCGACACGAAGAACGCCGCCTGCTGCGAACCGGGCTGGCCGCCGAACTTGAAGCGCTCCCAGCTCTGCTTGATCAGTGCGTCGACGAGGCCGTCGCCGGCGAAGATCGACTTCGAGTTGAGGTCATCCGAACGCCACTCGTACCCGCCCGGCTCGGCCGCGAAGCCGGTGATCGCGCCATCCTGGAACAGCAGCAGCCCGTAGCCTTCCGGAACGACGATCTTCGAACCGTTGCTGATGATGTTCGAGGAGCCCCGGGTGTTCGAACCGCGTCCGGCATTGGTGCCGCGCGGTACTGCGGCGAACAGTGCGGCCGTCGCCGGCAAGCCGTCCGGCACCGTGTAGAAATCCTTCCATTGGTCAGCGAGCACGCCACCGATCGAACCCGCCACCGCCTGCACAAGACCCATGAGTTCACTCCGCGATTCGTGGCCGGGCACCGCACCCGCCATGCGCGGCAAACTATACATTCACAGACCGGACACCGAGGACCCGCTTCGGATCGCTCGGCGGCCGCGTCTAGGACGCCAGGGCCGATCCGCCGCCGCGCACCAGCAGGCTCGAATAAGGCCGCGGCGGTGCACGCAGGTACTGCGGCGGCACGGCGACGCTGGCGCCGAGGTGCGCGGCCGCATGCCAGGGCCAGTGCGGGTCGTAGAGGATGCCGCGGGCCAGGGCGACGAGGTCGGCGTCGCCGGTGGCGACGATCGCTTCGGCGTGGTCGAAGTCGGTGATCATGCCGACCGCGACCACCGGCATCGCGACCGCCTGTTTCACCGCGCGCGCCAGCGGCACCTGATAGCCGGGTCCGACCGGAATCGCCTGCGCCGGATGCAGGCCGCCGCTGGAGACGTGGAGGGCGCTGCAGCCGCGTGCTTCCAGCGCCTGCGCGAGGGCAATGGTCTGCTCGATGTCCCAGCCCCCGGGCACCCAGTCGGTGCCCGACACGCGCACGCTGACCGGGCGCTCGGACGGAAACGCGGCCCGCACCGCGTCGAACACTTCGAGCGGGAAGCGCATCCGGTTCGCGAGCGTGCCGCCGTAAGCGTCGTCGCGCCGATTCGACAGCGGCGACAGGAACTGATGCAGCAGGTAGCCGTGCGCGGCGTGGATCTGCACGGCGTCGATGCCCAGGCGTGCGGCACGACGTGTGGCCCGCACGAAGGCGTCACGGACCGCGTCCATGCCGGCGCGGTCCAGTGCCACGGGGGCGTGGTCGTCGGCGTTGAACGGCAGCGCGGAGGGGGCAACGGTCCGCCAGCCGTTGGCGTGCCCGGGCGCGAGCTGTTTGCCGCCGTGCCACGGCAGGTCGGTGGACGCCTTTCGGCCGGCATGCGCGAGCTGGATCGCGATCGGCATGGACGACCAGCGGCGCACGCCCTGCAGCACGTGGGCCATCGCCGCTTCGGTGACGTCGTCCCACAGGCCGACGTCGCCGTAGGAAATGCGGCCTTCAGGGAGCACCGCGGTGGCTTCGATGGTCAACAAGCCGGCGCCCGAATGCGAGAGCTGGCCGAGGTGGATCAGATGCCAGTCGGTCATTCGGCCATCCACGGCCGAGTACTGGCACATCGGCGCGATGACGATGCGGTTGGCGAGCGTCAACGCGCCCACCGTCAGCGGTTCGAAAAGTCTGGGTGTGCTCATGAGCGCATGGGATCCATGGCGAGTTCGAGGGAATGCACGCTCGCGGCGTGGTCGACATTTCAGGCCACAGCTCACATGGGGATTCGGGCGCACGTGTGCAAGCCGTGCCGTCGACCGTGAATCTCACCCTTCGAGACGCAGGCCGGGTAGGGTGTCCGGACCCGACAGCGGGCGGAACGCAGCGACAAGGGAGCGGGCGTGGAAGCATTGCAAACCGGCATCGTCGTGTATCGGGCCAGTCGACTGGAAGCCCTGCTCGAGCCGCTTGAAGCGTTGCTGGCGAAGTACCCGCCGAAGCATCTGCTCGGCAGCCCGACGGTCCTCGCGGCGCATCCCGGAATGAAGCGCTGGCTCGGTCTGGCATTGGCCAGGCGGCGCGGCCCGCGAGGGGTCGTCGCCAACCTGGATCTGCAGCTGCCCACGACCTGGTTCGACGCCCGCGTGCGCGAGGAACTCGGTCTGTCCGCGATTTCGCTGGAACCGTACCGGCGCGAATCCCTGCGCTGGCGCATCCACGCAGTGCTGCCGTCGATCGATGACGACACGGTGCGGCGCTACCTCGCGGGGAACGACGGGCGTCGCCGCTTCCAGCTCGCGGATCGGATCGCCGCGATCTTCAGTCGCTACATGGTCTACCGGCCACAATGGCTGTCGCACTGGCAACAGGGCATGTTCGATGTCCCCGAGCCGAATTTCCTCGCGCCGATCTGGCGGCGCATCCGTGCCGACATCGGCAGCGCGCACCGTGGCGAGCTGATCGCGCGCCTGATCGAGCGCCGCCAAGCCGCCCCGGTCGGGACACCCCTGGAGCCGGTCCACGTGTTCGGACTGAGCCATCTGCCGCCGTCCGAGCTCGCGATCCTGCGCGCCGAATCACGCCATCGACTGATCGTTCTGTACGTGCCCGATCCCAGCATCGTGTTCTGGGCCGGGCTCGGGAACGCGCGCGCCCATCTTGCCCGGCTGCTGGCGCTGGGCGTCGGCGACGACAGCGAACGCGAGTTGCTGTCGCTCGGGCATCCGCTGCTCTCGGCCTGGGGGCGGATGGGCCACCATTTCGGGCTGCGGCTGCACGAGGGCATCGACGACGTGCTGCTGGAAACGCGACACGGCGAAGACGAGGCACGCGAACCCGAGTCGCGTCGCCTGCTGCATCGATTGCAGCAGGACATCCGCTTGTCGCACAGCGACTTGCTGAAGGCCGAGACACTGCTCGCCGTCGAAGCGAGGGACGATGATTCGTTGCGCATCCACGGCTGCCACACGCGCGTGCGCGAACTCGAAGTGCTGCACGATGCCATCCGCGATGCGTTGACGCGCGACCCCGATCTCGATCCGTCCGACATCCTCGTGATGTCACCGATGATCGCCGACTATGCGCCTCTGGTGCCGTCGGTCTTCGGGGGGGCGCGGAAGGAAGGCAAGGGTCTGCCGCTGCACCTTGCCGATGTCGCCTTGCGGCGCTCGCACGACGTGCTCGACGCATTCGCGACGCTGCTGCAGATGCCGGTGTCGCGTGTCACCGCGCCGCAGGTCCTGGATTTGCTGAGCGTGCCGGCGATGCGGCGTGTGTTCGGTATCGACGCGGATGCACTGGAGCGCCTGCGGGCGTGGCTGACGGACGCACGCGTGGCGTGGGGTCTGGACGCCTCGGCACGAGAACGCCTGGGCTTGCCGGCGTTTGCCGAACACAGCCTCGGCTGGGGCATGGACCGGCTCCTGGGCGGATACGTCTTCGGCGACTCGGTTTCCGACGACGTGGCGAAACAGGTCGGCCTGTGGCCGGTGGAAGGCGTGAACGGCGCTGAAGTCGAGGCGCTCGGCGCGATGGATCGCCTGCTTTGCCAGATCGACCGGATCTGCGGACTGGCGCGATCGACGCAGCCGTTGTCGCGATGGCGCGGCGAGTTGCAGGCATTGCTGAGCGCACTGTTCCGGCCCGACCTCGAGGACCATGCCGAGTGCGAGGCGATGGCCGCGCTCGAGCGCACCATCGAGTCGCTGAAGCTGGGGACGTCGCCGGAAATCGATCCCGAGATCGACTATGCGGTCCTGCGCGATCTGTTGAACGAGCGACTCGATGCCGCACCCGAGCGTCAGCCCTACCTGATCGGCGGCATCACCTTCAGCGGCATGGTGCCGCAACGATCGATCCCGTTCCGGATGATCGCGCTGATCGGCATGAACGACGGCGACTTTCCGCGGGCGAGCAGCGACGGCGGCATCGACCTGATGACGACGCATCGCCAATTGGGCGATCGCGACGTGCGCAGTGACGACCGCTACCTGTTCCTCGAAACGGTCATGGCGGCGCGCGCGCGCCTGCACATCAGCTATCTGTCCGAGGGCGTGCGTGACGGCAAGCCGCGCAATCCGTCGGCGCCGTTGGCGGAATTGATGGCGTATCTCGATGACCGCGCCGGCATCCACGGCGACCTGCGCGAGACGCCGCGGCCCTGGTTCGTCCAGCATCCGCTGCAACCATTCGATGCACGCTACTTCGACCAGTCCGATCCGCGCCTGTTCAGCTACGAACGCGGCTTCGCGCGGATGGTGCGCGCGGCGTCGCTCGACTCTGGCCGTTTCGCCGCTGCGCCGCGCGAGCACTTGATCGATGACGTGCTCAAGTCGCGCGGAGCCGGCGGCGACACCGAGATTCCGTTGCGTCGCCTGCTCGATTTCTTCCGGCGACCGTCGGAGCTGTTGTTGAAGCAGCGTCTCGGCCTGCGCCTCGATGCACTCGAGCGCGATGCCTTGGGCGATACCGAGCCGCTGCTGGGTCGCTTCGACGCGATCGATCGGGTTCCGCGTGCGCTCGTCTTCGATGCCCTCGAGCGCGCTTGCTTCACCGTGCCCGAGCAGGCGCCGGACGCGCTTCGCTTGTCGGGACGCATGCCGCCCGGGGCACTCGGCGGCGCAGCCTATCGCGATGCCCGCGATCAAGCGATGACGTTGCTGGCGCTGGCCGCGGATACGGCGGATCTCGTCGATGGGTTGCCCGCGCGCACGACCATCGTCCTGGATCAGCGCGTCGGCGACTTCGTCGTGCAGGGCACCTCGGCGTCGGTGTATTCGCGCGGCGACGCGTGGATGTTGTTCGACGTCTTTCCCGGCAAGGGCGATTCGGAGCTCGGCTTCAAGGAGAAGCTGCCGGTCTTTCTCGAATGGGCCCTGCTCCGACTGAAGTATCCGGAGCAGCCGGTTCGCGTCGTCCTGCTCGCCGAGCCGGAGAAGCGCGCGACATCGACGCGATGGCACGAGCAATTGAATGCCTTCGATGCCCGCTTCACCCGCGACGACCTCGGCCACCGCGTCGAACGTCTGTTGCGCCTCTGGCAGATCGCGCAGTCCGAAACCGCGTGGTACTTCCCGGGCACGAGTTGGGCCGTGGCGAGCGCGAAACAAGGCAAGGCGCGCGACGAGGGCGAGAAGCGCTGGCAGGGCAGCGATCATGCCAGTGGCGAACGCGACTATGCGCCCGGCTACGCGCGCGTCCTCGCGCAGGGCGTCGATCTCTTCGCGGGCCAGGACTGGGCCAACCTGCAAGGTCTCGCCGAGGTCCTGCGCGACTGCATCGACTTCACCGATGGCGATTCGGAGATCGACCATGACTGAGCCGCGACTGGACTGGACGACGTTGGGGCTCGATGCCGGAGCGCCCGCAAGCCGGCGCACCCTGATCGAAGCCAGCGCCGGCACTGGCAAGACCTGGACGATTTCCGTGCTGTATCTGCGTCTCGTGACCGAGCGTGAATGCCGCGCGACGCAGATCGTCGTGACCACGTTCACCGATCCCGCGGCGCAGGAACTGCGCGAGCGCATCCGATCGCGCCTGCAGTGGGCGCAGGCATTGGCCAGCGCCGGTTCGCCGCCGACCGCCGATGCCGAGGATGATCCCGAGGTACGCGCTTGGCTGCGGCAGCGCTGGCTGCACGAGGCCAGCGCGCAGGATCGGGATGCGTTGCGGCTGCGGCTGGCGCTCTCCGAATTGGACCTTGCGCCGATCGGCACGATCCACGGGCTGTGCCGGAAGATCCTGGCCGACCAGCCCTTTGCATCGGGCAGCGCGTTCCGCATCGGCGAGTGGGTCGCGGAAGAGGACCTGGTCCGCGAACTGGTCGAGGATCTCGTCCGCGTCTGTGCCCATGAGGCTGGCGGCGATGTCGTCGATCGCATGGTGGTCGCCGCGTTCCTGGCCGCGAAAGACAAGGGTCGCCGCGAGGTCCAGCAAGTCGTGAAGCTGGCGCTGTCGGCAGCGAACACGGTCGTTGCTCCGGACTTCGCTGCGCTGCGCGCCGATCTCGCGGCGATGGCAGCGCACGCCGCGGCGCTGAGTGCGCTGGCGGCCCGCACCGACTGGCGCAAGAAGCAGGGATCCGGCCGACTGGAAACGTATCTGGCCGACCTCGCGGCAGCACCTCATGACCCCGAGGCCCTGCGTCGCGCGATCGACGGATTCGAGGTGATCATCAAGGCGCCGAAGTCCTATGTCGACAAGGCCGGCGTCGCCGAATTCGAAGCCAGCGCGGCGTTCCAGGCAGCGAAGTCGCTGGCGACGCGTCACCGCTCGTTGGCGAACTGCCTGCACGTCGCCGCTGTCGCCGTCCACCTGGAGCAATTGCGTACCTGGCGGGACCAGCGTCTGCAGGAGCGCAACCAGTTCACCTTCGATGAATTGATCGAGCAGGTGCATCAGGGCACGACGAGCGAAAACGCCGGACGCGCGCTGGCCGACCGGCTGTTCGCGCAATGGCCGGTCGCGCTGATCGACGAATTCCAGGACACCGATGCACGCCAGTTCGGCATCTTCGATGCGATCTATGGCGATGCGTGCGGCGTGCCGCGTGGCCAGCTGGTGATGATCGGCGACCCGAAGCAGGCGATCTACGGCTTTCGCGGTGGCGACATCCATGCCTATCTGGGTGCTGCAGCACGCGCCACGCAGCGCATGAGCCTGACCCGCAACTTCCGCTCGTCGACGGGCGTCATCGAGGCATTGAATGCGCTGTACGACGCGTCGAGCCGTCCGTTCGGCATGGCCGACGGCGCCATTGCCTACGACACGGTGACACCCGCAGGCGGTGCCGACGAGAAGCCGCTGGACGCACCGGCATTGCTGGCTGGCGCGGCGCTGCAGCTGCATGTGCTCGACGATGCCGAGGCTGCGGGTGCGGGCGAGAAAGCCGAGGTTCGCGCGATGGCGGACTGTGCGGATCGGGTGCAGGACTACCTGAGGCCGGGCGCGGCGACGATCGGCGGCGAAGCGGTGCAGCCGAAGCACATCGCGATCCTGTTGCCGAAGCGACGCTACATCGGCGAGATGCGCGACCTGCTGGCGGCACGCGGCGTTCCCTGTGTCGGTGCGGGCAATGATTCGATCTTCGAGACGGCGTGGGCGCAGGATCTGCGCGTCGTCCTGCATGCGTTGCTGCATGTCACCGATCCAGGTGCGATCCGGGCGGCGATGGCGACGCGCCTGATCGGACGCTCGCTGGCCGAGATCCAGGCGATGTCGGCCGATCTTGCGAGCTGGAGCCGGGAATTGGAATGGTTTGCGCGTGGCGCGCTCGCGTGGCGCGAGCATGGCGTGCTCAAGGCGATCGACGTGTTGATCGAAGCAGCGGCGCCTCGGTTGCTGGCGCAGCCGGACGGCGAGCGTGCGCTGACCGATCTTCGGCACCTGGGCGAGTTGTTGCAGACGCAAAGCCGGAAGCGTTCCGGCCGCGAGCAGTTGCTGGCCTGGCTGGCCGACCAGTGCGACGGCGACGTCGATGGCGACGAGCAGTCCGGCAAGGAGCGCGAGTTGCGCATCGAGTCCGACGAGAAGCGGGTCCGGATCATGACCCTGCATGCGAGCAAGGGCCTGGAGTTCGACATCGTGATGTTGCCGCTGATGTGGAAGCACGATGTGCTGCGCACGCCGCCGAAGTTCGCCGCGAGATCACGCCCGACATCGCCGGGCCGGATCATCGATCTCGGTGGCCCGGACTTCGATGCGCATGTCGACGGCCTGGCACTGGAACAGAAACAGGAACGCCTGAGGGTGTTGTATGTCGCGCTCACTCGGGCGCGCCACGCCTGCCATCTCACGTTGCCGCCGGACGTCCGTCCCGGGAAAGGCGGCGCGCAGGGCGATGCGATGGCGGTCGACCCGCCCAAGGTCAACGCCAGCGGCATCGCGCATTTCCTGCACGGTGTCGATCTGGTGAAGTTGACGGCGGACTGCGCCGCGATCCGCCACGTGCGGGCACACCCGCCACGCATGCAAGCGTCGGCACCGGTCGCGATCGAGACGACGGCGCGCGAAGCGAGGGCATTCAGTCGCCGGCTGCCGTTCGTCGGCTCGCACAGTTTCTCGACGCTCACCCGGCCACGCGCAGCGAGCGCGCTCGACGAGGACGGCGCCGCGAACGATGAACGCAACGCGATCGACGACGCGAACGACAACCCGGAGCGGGGCGAGGCGGCCGGCGTTCGCACTGCGCATGCCGCGCTCAAGGCGCTGGCTGGGCTTCGCGGTGCCGCATTCGGCAATGCGGTGCATGCGATCTATGAACATCGCGATCACGGCTCCGAGGTGCGCCATCAGCTCCCGTTCGTGCAATGGCAGCTGGCCCTCGCGGGGGTTCGCTTGCCCGAGGACGCGGACGTCGTCGCGTCCAACTTGGGCACGCGCATCGACGCCACCCTGGCGACGGACCTCGGCGATGGATTGCGCTTGCGCGATCTCGCGCCGCAAGGTCAACGCGCGGAGATGGCCTTCCACATCGCGCTGTCGGTGCTGCAGCTGGATGCGTTCGAAGCGGTGTGTATCCGGCATGGCCACGCGGAGCTGATGCCATCCGCGGTCCAGCGCCGCGAATTGCGCGGTTTCCTGACGGGCAAGATCGACCTCGTGCTCGAACACGGCGGGCGGGTTCACCTGCTCGACTACAAGAGCAACTGGCTGGGCGATGCGCTCGAGGACTATGCCGGCGCTGCGCTGGATGCGGCGATGCTTGCGCATGGCTATCCGTTCCAGGCCCTGCTCTACGTGATCGCCGTCGATCGCTATCTGAGGCAGCGCAAGGCCGACTATCGACGCGAACGGCATCTGGGCGACGCGATCTACCTGTTCGTGCGCGCAGTCGGCCTCGCGCCCGGCATCGGTCTCTGGCGCCATCGCTTCGCACCGGCCCTGATCGCGGATCTCGACGCACTTTTCGATGTCGAAGTCGCGGAGGCTGTGGCATGAGCGCGTATCGATTCCATCCGCGAGCGATCGAGCAGGTCGACGACCATTGGCGCCCGCTGGATTGCGCACTGGCGCGCTGGACGCTGGTGCATGGCGGTTCCGATCTGCTCGCGCGCTGCGCCGCTCGATGCAGCCACGCTGAGGGCGAAGGGCATACCGCCGTGGTGCTGAGCCCGGACGAGGCCGCGGCGATCGCGGGCGAGGTCCTGGTCGGATCCGGCGAACGGACCACGGCGTTCGTGCTCGACGGCGACGGCCGCTTCCAGCTTTGGCGAAACTTCCAGGCCGAGCGCGAGACGGCGTTGGCACTGGGTGCGCGCAGCGGTGGCGACCATGTGGAGATGCCGGCGGCCATCGATGCGGTCGCGCAGTTGTTCGGCCTTGACGATCCGGAGCACACCGCGCAGCAGCGCGAAGCGGTTCGTCGCGCGCCGGCCCATCGCCTGATCGTGCTGACCGGCGGTCCCGGCACCGGCAAGACGACCACGGTCGTGCGCATGCTGCTGATGATGTTGCATGTGGCCGGGGCGGCACGGTCGATCCGCGTCGCGGCGCCGACCGGCAAGGCAGCGCAGCGTCTGGTCCAGGCGATGAACCGCGGACTGCGCGATCTGCGCGCGCGCACCGACGCCCGCTGGGACGATGCATTCGCGCGCATGCCGAAACCCGAGGCGCTGACCTTGCACCGGCTGCTGGGTTACGACCCGCGCCGGAATCGCTACGCGCACGATGAACGCCATCCGCTGGCGGCGGACATCGTCGTCGTCGACGAGGCATCGATGATGGATCTGGCACAGGCGCAAAGTCTGCTGGCGTCGATTCGGCCACAGGCGACGTTGATCCTGGTCGGCGACCCCGACCAGTTGACGTCGGTGGCTGCTGGCGCCGCTCTGATGGACGTCGTCACGGCCTTGCGCGAGCAGGGTTCGCCGCGGCTGGTCGAGTTGGCGCACGTGTTCCGCGCGGAGCGGCATCTGGTGTCGGTGAACGAGGCGGTTCGAGCCGGCGACGCGGCGGCCTTCGCCGCGGCGATGGCGGCGAGCCCGAGCGATCTCGCGTGGCATGCGATCGGCACGCGCAAGTCGCTCGAGCGCGCGTTGCGCGGCTGGGCCGATGATCTGGTCGCGCTGCTCCGCGCAGCGCGGGTGACGGAGCGCCATTCGACCGATCGCGCCCAGGCGGTGCTGGAGGCGATTGCCGGCATGCAGTTGCTGTGTGCATTGCGCGAGACACCGTTCGGCGCGTTGGCCGCGGATCGCATGATCGCGTCCCACGTCCGCCGTGCGCTGCAGCCCGACGCGGACGCGCCGTGGTTCCCGGGGCGCATGCTGCTGGTGACCCGGAACGATCCGGCCAAGCAATTGTTCAACGGCGACGTCGGCGTCGCCTTGCGCGACGACGAGGGCGAACTGCGCGTCTGGTTCGAAGTGCCCGGCGACGACGGCCGCATGACGGCGCGCGGATTTGCACCGAATGCACTGCCCGATCACGAGGGTGCCTACGCGATCACGATCCACAAGAGTCAGGGATCGGAGTACTCGCGCGTCGCACTGCTGCTGCCGCCGGATCCGGACCATCGCGTGATCTCCCGCCAACTGCTGTACACGGGCGTCTCCCGAGCCAAGCAACGCCTCGCGATCTGGGGCTTGCCGGAGGTCGTCGCCGCCGCGTTGGCCCGGCCGGTCGCGCGCAACGGCGGGTTCGCGCAGCGCCTGCGTTCGGCCATCAAGGCGGAAAGCCGAGCGTGACCAGGAACGCGGTCGCGCCAGCGCCTTTCGCACACCGTGGGTGACGTCTACACTCGACGCCATTCCGACACACCCTGAGGAGCGCCGGATGGCGGTCGATGCTGCAGTGCTGGCGAAGTTCTATCCGCTCGACAAGCTCGGGCAGGAATGCCTCGAACAACTCGCGAAGGAAGCCGATCAGGTCGAGGTCGGCAAGGGCACGGTGCTGTTCCGCGCCGGCGATACCGACGACCACACCCTCTACGTCGCTGCCGGCGTCGTGCGTGGCGACTATCCCGACGGCAAGTCGAAAAGCACCGACGGCAGTTCGCTGCAGGGTCGCTACGCACTCGGCGATCTGCAGCCGCGGCGTTTCACCGCGACCGTGGATTCGCTGACCGCGACCCTGATCCAGCTGGATCGTCGCTATGCCGAAAAGGTGATGATCTTCGACCAGTTGACCAAATCGTCGGGATTCCAGCATTACGCGCAGGATCCGGGCGGCAACCGCTGGGTGTTCCGGCTGCTGCACAACCGGGCCCTGCACAAGATGCCGACCGGCGCCGTCGAGCGCCTGTTCCAGCGCCTCGAGGAAGTGATCGCGGTGAAGGATCAGATCATCGTGCGCGAAGGCGACGAGGCCGACTACTTCTATGTCATCAAGGAAGGTTCGGCGCAGGTGTCGAAGCAGATCGACGGCCACGATTCCGTGGTGGCCTATCTGGTGCGCGGCGACACCTTCGGCGAGGACGC
>DATMVT010000011.1:0-6826 GCA_035562895.1 Patescibacteria group bacterium
CCGCCGACTGCACCGCCGATCGTGCCCGCCCCTGCCGGATCGCATCGCGCATCGCCAGCAGCGTGCGATGAATGTCTGCCGCCCGCTCGCGTTCCTCGGCGGTCAGGTACTGATTGCGGGAACTCATCGCCAGTCCATTCGGTTCGCGCAAGGTCTCGATGCCGACGATCTCGATCGGCAGCCCGAGGTCGCGGGTCATGCGCTCGATCAGTCGCAACTGCTGGAAATCCTTGCGCCCGAAGTACGCGACGTCGGGCTGCACCAGGTTGAACAGCTTGCTGACCACGGTCGCGACCCCGTCGAAGTGGCCGGGCCGGAACGCACCGCACAGATCATCGCCGAGCAGCGGCACATGCACGCGGACACTGGCGTCGGTGCCGAACGGATACAACACCTCGGCGGTCGGTGCGAACAGCAGGTTGCAGCCCGCCGCTGCCAATCCCGCTGCGTCCGCCTCGAGTGTGCGCGGATACGCCGCAAAATCCTCGCTGGGCCCGAATTGCGTCGGATTCACGAACACGCTGGCGACCACGCGATCGCATTGCGCACGTGCCGCATCGATCAGCGCAAAATGCCCCGCGTGCAGGTTGCCCATGGTCGGCACGAAGCCGATGCGTGCACCGTCGCGACGCCACGCCTTCACCGCTTCGCGAACCCCGTCGGCGTCGACAGCTTGGCGGAGCTCATTCGGCATATTCGTGCTCCGCCGCGGGGAAACTTCCGGCGCGCACTTCCGCGACATAGTCCTTGAACGCGTCAAGAACACTGTCGCGGCCTTGCAGGTAGTTCTTGACGAAGCGCGGTCGGCGACCGGAACTGATGCCGATCACGTCGTAGCAGACCAGGATCTGTCCATCGCAACGCGGCCCGGCACCGATGCCGATCACCGGAATTGCGAGGTCGGCCTGGATCGCAGCCGCAAGCGGACTGGGCACGCACTCGAGCACCAGCATTTCGGCGCCGGCGACCTGCGCCGCACGCGCCGCATCGCGCAGCGCCTGGGCCGCCGCGTCGCCACGTCCCTGCACCTTGTAGCCCCCGAGCCGCAACACCGACTGCGGTGTCAGTCCGAGATGGGCGCAAACCGGCACCTCGCGGTCGACCAGATAGCGAATGCACTCGATGACCGGCCCGCCGCCCTCGAGCTTGACCATCGCGCATTCGCCTTCGCTGATGAGCCTTGCGGCATGGGTGAACGCCGTCTTCGGGTCCGGATAGGTCGCATACGGCATGTCGGCGATGCGCAGCGCCCGCTTCGAACCGCGCATGACCGCGCGACCGTGGTAAATCACGTCATCGACGGTGACCGACAGCGTGCTGCGCTTGCCATGCACGACCATGCCCAGCGAATCGCCGACCAGGATCACGTCGATATCGGCTTCATCCGCGAGTTTCGCGAAACTCGCATCGTAGGCGGTCAGGGCGGCGATCTTGCGGCCGTCCTGCTTGAACTGCCGCAGCATCGGCACCGTGATCGGTGGGCTGCGCGTTTCGGTGGCTCCGGCGTACATGGCAGTTCCTCGCGTGGATCTGGATTATCGGCAGACGCTTGCCGAGGACTCAAGCGTCAATTCTTGCGATGTCGTGACGCGGCATCCGGGCCGCGATGTCGCTCACCGTCGATCCTTCGATCTCGAACCCTGGCGCGATCTCGGCCCAAGGCACCATCACGAACGCACGCCCGGTCGCGCTCGGGTGTGGCAATTGCAGTCGCGGGATGTCGATCCGTCGGGCGTCGTAGGCAAGCAGATCGAGATCGATGCGTCGCGGACCGTTGCGCTGCGCACGCACGCGACCGAGTTTTTCCTCGAGGCCAAGCAGGCCTTCGATCAATGCGAGCGGTGCGAGCGTCGTCTGCAGCGAGACGACGGCATTGATGAAATCGGGCTGGTCGAGCACGCCCACCGGTGCCGTCCGATACAGCGACGAACGTGCGACGAGTCGACCCAACGGTGCGGCATCGAGCAGCCGCATCGCCTCGAACACACGGCCGACCGGATCGTCGATGTTCGCACCGAGCGCGATGAAAGCGAGCGCATTCGCCGCACTCCTCATTCGCCGGCGGAAGCGACGGGGGCTTCACCGGGCTTGCGACGACGACGACGGCGCTTCTTCTTCGCTGCTGCATCCGGAAGGGTCGACGTCGATTCGGCGATCGGCTGCCCGGACAGCACCGCGTCCGGCCCTTCGTGCTGGGCGCGATCCCAGCGCTGCGCAAGGTCGACGAGATCGAGATGGGCGCTCGATCGAAGCAACAGGAAGTCGTAGGCCGCTCGGAAACGCGGATGCGCGAGAAGGCGCTGGACGCGCTTGCGCTGGTTGGTCGCAAAGCGCGGCTGCAGGTCCCAGATTTCCTGCATCGGCAACGAGAACCGCTTCGGCAACGCGATGCGTTGTGCCTGTTCGGACACGATCTGGGCCGAAGCCTCGCCTTCCGGATCGCCATGACCGCGCTCGGCCAAGGCAACGGCACGAAGTTCGACGGCCGGCCAGAGCAGCGCCGCAAACAGAAATGCCGGCGTCACCGGTCGACCCAGGGCGATGCGTCCGTCGGTACTGGCCAGTGCCGCCTCGATCAGCGCCCGACCGCGCGGATCCTTGCGAATCGCGGCCGATGACTCCGGGAACAGCACGGCGAACAGGCCATAGCGTTCCATTTCGCGAAATCCCGACAACGCGTGCCCGGCGAGGAACAGCTTCAGCATTTCGTCGAACAATCGTGCCGGCGGCGCATCGACGATCAGCGGTCCGAACTCGCGGATGCCGGCGGCGACATCGTCGGCGATCGAGAAGCCGAGCTTGGCGGCGAATCGCACGGCACGCAGCGTGCGCACCGGATCTTCGCGGAAGCGACGCTCGACATCGCCGATCAGGCGCAACTCACGCCGCTGCACGTCCTCGAACCCACCGACATAGTCGCGAACCGAGAAATCATCGATGGCGTAGTAAAGCGCATTGACGGTGAAGTCGCGGCGCACCGCGTCTTCCTCGATGCTGCCGTAGACGTTGTCTCGGGTCAGGCGGCCATCGACCATCTCGCGGTCGCCCGAACCGTCGTCGCTGATGCCGCGAAAGGTCGAGACTTCAATGATCTCTTCGCCATAGTGCACGTGCGCAAGGCGGAATCGTCGCCCGATCAGGCGGCAATTGCGGAACAGTGCCTTGACCTCTTCCGGCGTCGCGTTGGTCGCGACATCGAAGTCCTTCGGTCGGTTTCCGAGCAGCAGGTCGCGCACGGCACCGCCGACGAGGCAAGCCACGAAGCCGGCGTCGCGCAGTCGATACAGCACTCGCAACGCATTCGGACTGATGAACTGTCGCGAGATGCAATGGTCGGCACGTTCAATCACGCGCAACTGTGCGGCGACGCGTCTCCGCACTTCGGCGGGATCGGAGGTTTCGAGAAAATCCATGATGTCCTGGTGGCTGCGGAATGCGGCCGTTGAGTCGTTGCCGGCACCAGACGGTACCGGTAGGCATCGTGCATGATGCCCAAGGTGCCTTGAGATCGCGGCTGCGGACGCTATACTACGGCGCTCTGCAACGTGGCCTCAAGCCGCGCTCCCATCGTCTAGCGGTCCAGGACGTCGCCCTCTCACGGCGAAAACAGGGGTTCGATTCCCCTTGGGAGTACCAACCGGATCCAATGCATGCCGTTCGTCGTCGTCGAAAACTGCATCAAGTGCAAATATACCGACTGTGTCGAAGTCTGTCCGGTCGATTGTTTTCACGAAGGACCGAACTTCCTGGTCATTGATCCCGACGAGTGCATCGATTGCACCTTGTGCGAACCGGAATGCCCGGCAAAGGCCATTTTCCCTGAAGACGACGTTCCTGCGGGACAGGAGCACTTCACGCCGCTCAACGCCGAACTGTCGCGTGTCTGGCCGGTGATCACGACGCGCAAAGAGCCCTTGCCGGAAGCGACCGAATGGGACGGCAAGCCGGGCAAGCTCGAGCATCTGATCCGTTGATCGGAAGTGCCGCCCGACGCGGCACTCGATTCATTCCCAGTTGATGCGATCGCGCAAGGCGCTCAGCACGCGCTGCGCGTATTCGTCATCGATGCGCACGCCCGAGTCTCCTTCTTCGATCACGACACGGCTGCCCACGGCATCTTCGACGACATGCACGGTGCGACGAATGGTGTTCGTGCGCGTGCCGTCCTTCCACCACCAGCGCTTGTTCTCCTCGGTTACCTGGAAACCAAGCTCGACGCGCAATTCGGCACGATCGGTATCCCCGACGGTCGCGATCTGGGCCTGCTCCAAGGCTGCCAGGACCTTGTCGAAGGTCTGCTCCGGCGCCATCCGGACCTTGAGTCGACTTTGCGGATCGTCGGCATCGACCGGCAGCGAATCGACCGGCGCTTCCGACACGGCAACCAGCTCGCCATCGGCGTCCGGTACGCGCATCGATTCGCGTCGATCCGGCGCATCAAGGCCTGGCGGCACCTCGAGCGACTTGCCCGACTCGGCATCGAGATACCGCTCGCGCATCTCGTTCTTGCCGAACAGGCCGCAACCGGCCAGCGCCAGCGAAAAACCCGCAAGCACCCACAGGCGCAGGAATGGACTCGACATCGGACGTTCTCCTTTCATGCCGTCAGGCTCGCATCGAGCGATGCAAGATCGGCAAGGCATTGATCAATGGCGTCGTGATGCTGCGCCGATAGCGGTGTCAGCGGCAGACGATGAATGGCGTCGAGATGGCCGAGACGATGCAAGGCCCACTTCGCCGGAATCGGGTTCGGCTCGATCCCGAGCACGCGATAAAGATCCTGCAGCCGCGCGTCGAGATCGACGGCGGTCAGGCGCGTCGCCGCATTGCCCGACACCGCGCGCTCGCAGAGCATCGCGAACGCACGCGGCGCGACGTTCGCAGCCACCGAAATGGTGCCTTTCGCACCTGAAAGCATGGCCTGCACGGCGGTCGGATCGTCGCCGCTGAGAACAGCGAATTCCGGATTCTGCAGCTTCAGAAGCGCCGCCATGCGTTCGGGTTCCGGGCGGGCTTCCTTGATGCCGATGATGCGTGGATGAGCCGACAGCGCGGCCGCGGTCTCCGGCAGCAAGTCGCATCCGGTACGCCCGGGCACGTTGTAGAGGACGATCGGGAGCGCGGACTCGACCGCCAGATGCAGATAGTGGGCAAGCAAACCGTGTTGCGTGGGTCGCACGTAATACGGCGTCACCGCGAGCACCGCATCGGCGCCCGCCTCCACCGCGATTCGCGCGAGGGCGATCGACTTGCGCGTGCTCGGCGAACCGATGCCGGCAATGACCGGTCGACGACGGCCAACCCGCGCCACGGCATGCCCCAGCAGCGCACGGTATTCGTCATCGTCGAGCAAGGCGGCTTCGCCGGTCGATCCGGCCAGGACAAAACCATGCGTCCCGCTGGCGAGATGCCAGTCGAGCAGTCGGTCGAGTGCGGGGAAGTCGATCTGTTCGCGCGCGTCGAAGGGCGTGACCAGCGCGCAAATGCTGCCGTGGAGTTGCATCTTGAAGGGTCGCCAGGAACGCCGCGATGTTACTTGCGGGTCATGGGGGCGACAAGTATTCTGCGGTCATCCATTCAGCCCACACGAGCACTCCGTGGCGCGACCGACATCGAACGAAAACTTTCTGGTCGTCATCGCGGTGGCTCCGCAGAAGAAATCGCCCTTGCTTCTCCTCACGCGTCGCGTCAGCGAAAGTGGCTGCCAGTTGCTCGAATCAAGGCTGTCGACGCTCGGAGACGATGTCGCCATCAACCTGCTGCTGATGGGCTCGTGGGACGCAGTGGCGAAGTTCGAGACGGCGGTGGCGCGCATCGAGCGCGAAGAGGGCATCCGCGTGATCCTGCAGCGCACTGGCGCGAAGGAGACGCAGAACGCGATGCTGCCCTACCTGGTCGAAGTGGTCGCCGCCGACAAGCCAGGCATCCTGCACATGCTGGCCGAATTCTTCATCGACCACGGCATCTCGATCGAGAGCCTCAGCTCGAACCGTTACCGTGCGATGCAGACCGGCGCGGAGATGTTTTCCGCGCAGATCACCATCGGCATTCCGGTGAAAACGCACATCGCCTCGCTGCGCGATGATTTCCTCGAGTTCTGCGACGCACAGAATCTCGACGCGATCATGGACCCGATGAAATTCTGAATCCTCAAGGAGGTGGCGTGATGATGTCCGAACGCAAGCGCATCTACGTGCTCGACACCAATGTGCTGATGCACGATCCGACCGCGCTGTTCCGGTTCGAGGAACACGACGTATTCATCCCGATGACGGTGCTGGAAGAACTCGACAACGGCAAGAAGGGCACATCCGAGGTCGCGCGCAACGCCCGTCAGGTGAGCCGCTTCATCAACGAGTTGATCGAGGCGCATGGTGCCGAAAGAATAGAGAAAGGCCTGAAACTGGTTCGCCCGAAAGGATTGAACCTGCGTCGCGAATCGCAGATTGGTCGTCTGCTGTTCCAGACCGGCTCGCCGGACCCGGCCAAGTCACGCATGAAAAAAATGCCCGACAACCAGATCCTGGCGTCGGTCCTGCATTTGCGCGAACAGCATCCGCAGACCGAAGTCGTGCTGGTGTCGAAAGACATCAACTTGCGGATCAAGGCTTCGATCTTCGGCGTTCCGGCCGAAGACTATGAAAACGACCGCGCGCTCGACGACTTCAGCCTGCTCTATGCCGGGCACTCCGAATTGCCTGGCGATTTCTGGTCCAAGCACGCCAAGGATCTGCGCTCCTGGTCGGAGAAGGGCCACACGTACTACGAACTGAAATTGCGCAAGAACGAAGACTGGGCACCTCATCAGTTCCTCTACCTCGCCGGT
>DATMVT010000012.1:0-2370 GCA_035562895.1 Patescibacteria group bacterium
AACACCGGCCGCGACTGCGCCATGACCCAGACGCCGTAGCCGAGCGCGCCGAACTGGACCGCGACGATGATGGCCAGGTCCCAGATCAGCGACTTCTTCGCTGGATGGAAGACGATCAGGGTCAACAATGGACCCAGAACGACATCGATCCCGACGACCAGGAGCAGAAGCTTGCCGGCCCCGGCCAGCGTGAACAGGGCGTCGGGGTACCAGAGGAAGCGGAACAGCGCGAACACGGCCAAGCCGAGCACGACGCTGAAGCCCAGGTGTCCGGCGGACGCCTGCCAGCGATTCAAGCCGCGAATGCCCATCAGTCGATTCCCAGTTTCTTCAACTTGTAGCGCAGCGCCCGAAAGGTGATGCCCAGCTTCGCCGCGGCCTTGGTCTTGTTGTAGCGGCATTCTTCGAGCGCCTTGACGATGGCGTCGCGTTCGAGGCTGTCGATGTAGTCGACCAGGTTCGACGGCGAACCGGCGGGCGCTTCGGTTCGGGACGTTGAGGATGCGCCTTCCGGTTTCAAGGGGGCGCTCGAGGGGGCGCCGGGCTGGGCGTCCGGCAGGCGCAGGTCATCGACCTCGATGCGACCGTTCTCGCACATCGCGACCGCGCGTTCGAGGATGTTTTCGAGCTCGCGCACGTTGCCGGGAAAGCCGTAGGTGGCCAGCGCCTGCAGCGCGGCGTCACTGAGTTGCGGGCGTTCGATGCCCCATTCCGGGGCGATGCGGTCGAGGTAGCGCTCGGCGAGCTGGGGAATGTCCTCGCTGCGTTCGCGCAGCGGCGGCACTTTCACCTCGATCACGTTGATCCGGTAGAACAGGTCCTGCCGGAACTGACCCTGTTCGACCAGTTTCGACAAATCGCGGTGGGTCGCGCTGAGCATGCGCACGTCGATCGGGACTTCGGTGGTCGATCCGACTGCGCGCAGCGCTTTTTCCTGAATCACGCGCAGCAACTTGACCTGCATGTGCATCGGCAGGTCCGCGACTTCGTCCAGGAACAGCGTGCCGCCGGCCGCGGCCTGGAACAGGCCTTCCTTGTCGGCGCCGGCCCCGGTGAAGCTGCCCTTCTTGTGGCCGAAGAACTCGGACTCCATCAGTTCCGACGGGATCGCGCCGCAGTTCACCGGCACGAACGGACCCGCGGCGCGCGGGCCGAGGTCGTGGATCATGCGCGCGACCAGTTCCTTGCCGGTGCCGGATTCGCCGCGGATGTAGACCGGCGCCTGGCTGCGTGCGACCTTGGCGATCGTCGCCCGAACCGTTTGCATCACCGCGGATTGGCCGATCAGCTTGTCGCTCGATCCTTGCACTTCGGCCTTGCGTTCTTCGCCGAGCTTGAGGGCCGTCTGGACCAGGCGGCGCAGGACCGCGAGGTCGACCGGCTTCGAGACGAAATCGAAGGCACCGGCCTTGAGCGCATTGACGGCGGCATCGACATTGCCGAAGGCGGTGATCATCGCGATCGGGGTTTGCGGCCGATGCTTGGCGACATGCGCGACGATGTCCTGACCATTGCCATCGGGCAGGCGCATGTCGGTGAAGCACAGGTCGTAAACATGTTCGCCGAGGCGCGCGAAGGCTTCGGCCTGCGTCGCCGCGGTATCGACGGCGAGGCCCATGCGGGTCAGCGTCAGCACCAGCAGCTCGCGGATATCGGGTTCGTCGTCGATGACGAGGGCGGTCTGGCGAGTCATCGTGGCGTCATTCCATGTCGGTCAGGCGATGGCGGAGCCGGGTTGGCCATGGAAACTGATGCGGAAACAACTGCCGCCGCCGGCCAGCGAATGGTAATCGAGTGTGGCCTGGTTGGTCTCGCACAGCTGGCGCGCGATGTAGAGGCCGAGGCCGGTGCCCATTTCGCTGGTGGTGAAGAACGGCTCGAAGATGTGCGCTGCCTGCCGCGCGGGAATGCCGGGTCCGCGATCGGTCACTTCGAGCACGGCTTGTTGCGTATCGGGAAGTCGGCGCACGACCACGGTCACGCGTGCCGGTTCGTTCGGCATGCGGCCGTAGCGCAATGCGTTCTTCACCAGATTCCAGCCGACTTGCTGCAACTGGTCCGGATCGAACATGACGGACAAGCCATTGACCTGAACGCTGAGCTTGAGTTCGTCCTGGCCGAGCGGTTGCACGGTGCGGAATTCCTCGACGAAGGCCTCGGCCCAGCGCGTCAGCGATACCAGTTCCGGCTTCGAATGCTGGCGCCGCGACAGCTGCAGGATGTTCTCGACGATGGCATTCATGCGCAGGCACTGGCCGCGGATGATCTCCAGCAAGCGACGATCGGACTCCGGGAATTCCTCGGACTCCGCCAGCAATTGCGAGGCATGCGAAATCGCGGCCAGCGGATTGCGGACTTCATGCGCGATGC
>DATMVT010000013.1:0-10280 GCA_035562895.1 Patescibacteria group bacterium
GATCCGGGTTGCTACAAGACCTCGCTCGCGAACATGGCGGCGGCGACCCCGGCCAGCATCAGCGCGGTCGCCAAGGCCTGGCTGACGCCGAACCATTACACGCTGACGATCGTGCCGTTCGACGACTACAAGGCCGGCACCGCCCGCGTCGACCGCAGCAAGGGCGTGCCCGAGACCGCGCAATTCCCGGACCTGGTGTTCCCGACGATCCAGCGCGGCAAGTTGAAGAACGGCATCGAAGTGGTGCTCGCCGAACGCCACGAAGTGCCGGTGGTGCAGATGCGCATGATCTTCGACGCCGGTTATGCCGCCGACCAGGGTCGCAAGCTCGGCACCGCCAGTTTCGCGATGAACATGCTGGACGAGGGCACGCGCTCGCTTGATGCCGTGGCGATCGCCGCGCGCGCCGAATCGCTGGGTGCGCAGATCGGCGTCTACAACGCGCTCGACGTGTCGGGTGCGACGCTCTCGGCCCTGAAGGCCGAACTCGATGGCTCGCTGGCGTTGTTCGCCGACGTCGTGCGCAACCCGACATTCGATGCCGCGGAAATGGAACGCGTGAAGGGGCAGTGGATGGCCCAGATCGCGCAGGAAAAGACCAGCCCGAACGCACTGGGCATGCGCGTCCTGCCGCCGCTGCTGTACGGCGAAGGCCACGCCTATGCGATTCCGCTCACCGGCTCCGGCACCGAGGCCTCGATCATGTCGCTCACCAGCGATGACCTCGTCGAGTTCCACCGCAGTTTCGTGCGTCCGGACAATGCCCGCATCATCGTCGTCGGCGATACCACGCTCGCCGAGATCACCGCCAAGCTCGACCGCGAATTCGGCCACTGGCCGGTCGACAAGATGCTGCGCGCGCCGAAGAACATCGCCGAAGTGGCGGTGCAGGCCAAGCCGCGCGTGTTCCTGATCGACAAGCCGAATGCCGAGCAGTCGGTGATCCTCGCGGGTCGCGTGATTCCATCGACCAAGGCGGCGGATCGCCTGGTCACGCAGACCGCGAACTCGGTGTTCGGCGGTGCTTTCACCGCGCGCATCAACATGAACCTGCGCGAGGACAAGCACTGGGCCTACGGTGCCTATTCGTATTCGAACGCCGCGCTCGGCCAGCGACCGCTGATGGCGTCGGCCGGCGTGCAGTCGGACAAGACCATCGACTCGATCAAGGAACTCCAGCGCGAGTTCGTCGAGTTCGTCGGCGCGCGTCCGGCCACTTCCGAGGAGATCACCAAGGTCAAGAACGACGACATCCGCAGCCTGCCGGGTTCGTTCGAGACCGCGTCGTCGGTGCTCGGCGCGATCACCGACATGGTCGTGTTCGATCGTCCGGACGATTACGTGCAGACGCTGAAAGCCAGCATCGAGGCGCAGTCCGAGATCGACATCCGCGCTGCGGCGCAGCAGTACTTCCAGCCCGACGCGCTGACCTGGGTCGTGGTCGGTGACCTGTCGAAGATCGAGGCCGGCATTCGCGCCCTGAACCTCGGCGAGGTCAAGGTGCTCGACGCCGACGGCAAGATCCTGCGTTGATCGTGCTTGCAGCCGCGTCGGACTTGCGCCGGCGCGGCTGCAACTTCGGGCCGTGATCACGCTCGCGCAGGCCGCCGCCGGCGGTCGCGACAACTTCACCCTGCTGCGTCATGTCGCGGCGCTGATGGTGGTTTGGGCGCACGCTTACGCGCTGTCTTCATCCGGCGCACGCGAGCCGTTGTCCCGGGTGCTGGCCGGCTTCGATGCGGGAAGGTTCGCCGTCTACCTGTTCTTCGCGGTCAGCGGTTACCTGATCGCGCTCAGCCTGATCCGCAACGACGCGATCCTTCGTTATGCCTGGCATCGGGCCTTGCGCATCTATCCGGCCTACGTCGTCTGCCTGTTGTTCTGCGTGTTCGTGGTCGGCGCCGCATTCACGACCTTGCCGATGGCCGACTATCTGCGACACCCCGAGACCTGGTCGTATTTCCGGCACAACTGGCTGCCGCTGTCGATGCAGTGGGGCCTGCCCGGGGTGTTCGAAGAGCATCCGCATGCCGCTGTCGTCAACGCCTCGCTGTGGTCGCTCGGCGCCGAGATCCGCTGGTACTTCTTCTTCGGCGTGCTGGCGCTGTTGCGCCTTTTCCGGCATCGCGTCCTGTTCACCGCGGTGGCCGTCGCGCTGATGGCGGATGCCGTGCGGCGCCATGGCTGGGCAGCGACCGATGCCACCGGATCGCAGGCGATCACGCAACTGTTCCTGCTGGGTGCGCTCGCCGCGCTGTGGCGCGATCACATTCCGCTGTCCTGGCGCGTCTTCGTCGCGATGGCCGCGTTGACGGGCGTCTCGATTCACACCGCGTCAGGCGGCAGCCTGCTGGTGCTGAGCAGCGTCTATCTGGCCTTGTGCGTCGCGTACCGGCTGCCCGGACTGCCGATGCTGCGCGGCGACTGGTCCTACGGCATTTTCCTGTATGGCGCGCCGGTGCAGCAGTCGCTGGTCGCGCTCTGGCCGGACATTCCGCCCGTCAGCTTGTTTCTGGGCGGAAGCCTGTTCGCGACCGCGCTCGCAGCGCTGTCCTGGCGCTGGATCGAATCACCCGCGCTGCGCCACAAGCACCGCATCGGTCGATGACCCGCGCCGCAGCGATGGCACCGCGATCACTCGCTCCGGGCGTCGATCTCGGCGCGGCGGCGCGCGGCATCTTCGGCCATCTGGTCTTCGAGGTTGCGCGCCTTCTTCAACGCTTCGCCCTGGGCGTCGAGGACGGTGCCTTCGAGCGGATTGCCCTTGGGGTCGCTGCGTTCGGCCTGAACGCCCGGATCGACCGGCGCGGTGTCGGTGCTGCATGCGGCCACGGCGCCGACGGCGATGAAGACGAAAAAGGCAATGCGCATCGGTGAGCCTCGGCGGTGATAATGCACCGATCCTAGCGGGAGTACCGATGCGATGAATGCGCGCTGGCGACTGGATGGAAAGATCGCGCTGATCACCGGTGCGAGCAAGGGCATCGGCCTGGCCACGGCGCGCGAGCTGGCCATGCTCGGCGCCGACGTGCTGATGGTGGCGCGCGATGGCGAAGTGCTGGAAGCCCGCCGTGCCGAGATCGAGGCGCTGTATCCGAAGCAGCGTGCGCTCGCGCTCGCCGCCGATCTCGCCGATGCCGAACAGTGCCTCGACTTGTTCGACTGGATCAACGATCTCGGGCGCGGGCTCGACCTCGTCGTCAACAACGTCGGCGGCAACAGCACGCGTGCGACCATCGACTACACCCTCGACGACGTGCGCCGCATCTTCGAGCTCAACGTGATGACCGCCTTCGAGGTCTGCCGCATGGCCCAGCCACTGCTGTTGCGCCATGGCGGCGGCGTCATCGTGAACGTCGGTTCGGTGTCCGGCATGACCGCGGTGCGCACCGGCTCTCCCTATGGCATGAGCAAGGCCGCGATCACCCAGCTGACGAAGAATCTCGCGATCGAATGGGCCGCCGACGGCATCCGCGTCAACGCGGTCGCGCCCTGGTACATCCGCACCCAGCGCACCGAAGGAAAGCTCGCGAACCCCGACTATCTCGATGAAGTGCTCGCGCACACGCCGATGGGCCGCGTCGGCGAGCCCGAGGAAGTGGCCTCGGTGATCGCCTTTCTGTGCCTGCCGGCGTCGTCCTACGTGACCGGTGAAACGATCGCCGTCGATGGCGGCTTCCTGCGCGACGGTTTCTGACGTCGGACGCGACCTAGCAGCCGACCGAGTGCAGCACGGCGGCCGCGCCGACCAGTTCACCTGGTTTCGCCTGCGAGGACAGGAACAGCGTCGGTGCCGAGACGTTGTAGTGGTCGGTCATGTCGATCAGCAGGTCAAGGCGGCCGTCGCGATCGACATCGCCGGCCCAGCGCAAGTGCGGCCAGGCTTCGGCGCCGAGGATCAGCTGCGACTCGCCGGCCGAGGCGTCGCCTTGCCAGTGTCCCAGCACCTGGCTGCGGCCTTCATGGTCCAGCGTCAGTGCGCACGTCCGCCTTGCAGGATCGCCGATGCAATCGAAATGCAGGCGCCCGGACCGGCGTTCGAACAGCACGAAGTCGCGGTCGATCCCGGTCAACGACAGCGGATCGCCACGGCCCGAATACGCGGTGGCGACGATGCCAGCGGCCAGCCCCGGCAGATCGCGCAGGTAGAACAGCACGTCGTCCTGGCCGGCGCCGACGCGTTTGCCGGTCGCACCGTCCTCGTCATCGAGGACCGGATCGTTGACCGCGTCGACATCGACGCGACGCGGCGTGAGCGTGGTCGTTCCGTGCTCGTCCTGGACCAGCGCGAACCAGATCGAGCCGTGCGGTGCAGAGATCTCGTCACCGTGATAGTTGCCGGGCAACAACAGCTCAGTCGCCGCGAGATCGCCGGCGATCAGGCTGCAGCAGGCGGCGAGGACAATTCGAAGCGGGGACATGCGGACTCCGGAGCGGGAGCGCAGTGTCGCCCCTCGCCCGCTCGCATCGGTGTCGATGCCGCGACGAGTTGGGGCTTTGCGCGGGCGCTACTCGAAGCCGTCGCGAAACAGGAAGGCGGTGACCGGAAGCGCGGCATCGACCTGCAGGCCGGCGCTCGGTGCCGTGGTCGGCAGCGGCGAGGCCGCGCCGGTCACGAGGTCGAAGCGGTACAGCGTCGGCGTCACCGAATCGATCGGGTAGGCGAAGGCCTGGAAGCGTCCACCATCGATCACGGCCGTGCCAGCGAGCACGAAGCAACAGCCCGACTCGCCGCTGCCGATCGCGCTGAAGGCGGCATTCGTACCCCCGATCGAGACCTGTTGCAGCGTCGTCGTCGCGCTCGCCGAATCATGCAGCAGCGCATAGATCAACCCGCTTGCTGTATCGACCGAAAGGGCCTGCACCGCTGCCGCCGCCGGCGCGGTGTACGACTGCACGCTGCCGTTGAAGCCGATTTCGACGAGACTGACGTCGACATCACCGGTGCGCTGCCCGATCAGCAGGAAGCTGCGGCGTTGCGGCGACCAGGTCGACAGGCCGGCGCGCAGATTGCAGCAGTCCGAAGCAACCGGGTTCGGCGTGAAGGTGGTTTCGGCGCCATACGCGTAGCGCAGCACCGACAAGTCGCCGGCGACGGCGTCGCGCAGCAGGGCAACCAGTTCGTTGCGCGGAGCATCGAAGGCCAGCGCGACGACGCGGGCATTCGCCGGCAAGTCCAGGGAACTGCGTGCGCCCATCGCATCGAAGCGATACAGGACGCCGACGCCGCCATCGACGGCACCGACCCATTGCCAGTCGTTCGCGGCATTGCGTGCGGTGGCGCCGGTGGCGATGAAGCAGCACGGGCCCGGTGCACCGTTCGCGTAGATCGTGCCGGTCTCGGCGCCGTAGATCTCCAACATGCCGCTGCTGCCGCGCACGCCGATGATCTCGGCGGCGATCGGCGTGCTTGCCAGCAACGCGAACAGCAGTGCGGCGCGCGCGAACACGGCGCTCATTGCCCGGCGCGTCCTTGTTCCAGCGACTGCAGCCGGCGCTCCAGTGCCTCGATGCGGAGGTCGCGCTCGACGATCCGGGCATTCAAGGCCTGGATCGCGGCGAGGGCGACGCCCGCGAGGTCGTTCGGTGCGACACGGGTGTTGTCCGCACCCAGGCCGAATGCGGCATGGAAGTCCTGCGCGACCGGCCCGAGATGGCGGTCGTCGGTCGCCGCGTCCTTGTAGCGCCAGGTACTGATCGGCAGCGCAGCGACGCGGGCAAGGACGTTGGCGCCGTCGGTGGCGGCGAAGTCGGTCTTGGCATCGCGGCTCGACAATTGGGTGATGCTGCCGCGTGCGAACACGTTGCCGGCAGAATCCACGGTGAAGCGATCGTCGGGATCCGCGGCGATGTTGGCCACCCGCAGCGCCGTCGTCGGCGCATTCACGTCGACGTTGAGTTCGACATCGAGCTTGGCGACCGGCGATGCGGTGCCGATGCCGACATTGCCCTCGGCGGAAATGTCGATACTCGATGTCGGCGCGCCGGGGCGGATGCGGAACGGCAGCCTGGAGCCGCTGGTCACGTCGCGCACGAAGAAATTGGCTTCATTGCCGGCGACGTCCCAGGTTTGCGCGCTGAAGCCGCCGCTGTTGTTTTGCTCGAGACGCATGCCCGGCGTGTTGCTGGTGTTGAGGTGCAGGTCGAGGACCGGCGTCGACGTGCGCAAGCCGACGCGGCCGACCGAATCGACATAGATCGAATTCGTCGCCGCGTTGCCTTCGATGGTCATCGGCACGCGAGCGCCGGTGATGTCCTCGATCGACCACTTGTTCAGGCCGCCGCTGGCCGAATCGTTGGCCGTCAATTGCCAATCGTTCGACGGAAAGGTGCCGACGGACGTGTCTTCGAACTTGATGCGCGTGTTGTTTTCTTTCAATCGAACGGTGTCGAATCCGAAGGATTCGTTGTTGACGCAATCGAAACCGAAGCAGCCGGAACCCTGCACGACCAGGTCGTCGGGAATCACCTGGTCTTTCGCGATGGGCGCCGCATTGGCCTGCTTCGGAGCGTCTTCGCGCGCCTGCTGTTCCGGGCCGGGGCTGAGATGGACCTGGCCACCGCGAATGATGAAACTGCCATCGACCGGGTCCGGCGCCGCCGCGCCGGGCTGGATGCCGTGGCGTCGACCCTCGCCGTCGCTTGCACCTTCGCCCGCGCCGTTCGCCAATTGCAGCGAAGAGAACTGGATGCTGTAGCGATAGTCGCCGTCGCTCAGGCCGGCGGTGTTGAGCACGAAACCCTGCGGTGCCGCGACCTGCTGCACGAAGCGGTAACCCTTCGGGCCAGACACGCGAATCTCGGCGTGGCCGTAATGTGTGCCGGCGCGATGCTGCGTGCGCTGATTCGCTGCGGCGACGTCGATGGTCTGCGCGGCAAGCGGCATCACCATCGATCCGAGCAGGGTGGCGAACAGCAGTCCGAAGCGCGAGTTGCTCATGGCAGGATCCCGAAGTCAGTGGCGGTTATACGCCGAAGCGGCAAATGCAACAACGCCGTTGCGCGATCGCGCCGATCGGCGCAGCATCGCCGCCATGCGCCGAATTTTCCTGCTCATCGCAATGACGACGAGTCTGCCGGTGATGGCCTTCCAGTTCACCGAGGTGTCGAGTGCGCGCGGCGCGGCGATCAGCCACGGCTTTCCGTTCGGATTTCGCTACGGTCCCGAGATGATGGCCGGCGGTGCGGCCGGGGGCGACATCGATCGCGACGGCGACATCGACCTCGTCCTGCTGCGCGGCGCCCTGCTCGGCAGTGACCAGAAACTGCTTCCGCCGTCGGTGTTGTTGAACGACGGCCACGCACAGTTCACCGATGCGACGATGGCCTCCGGATTGTCGGCGGCCCATCTGAATCCGGAAACGCAGATCCACAACGGGGCCTACCTGATCGACCTCGATGGCGACGGCGACCTCGACTTGCTGCTCGGTGCATTGCTGGCGCCGCCCGAGATCTGGCGCAACGACGGGACCGGTCATTTCACGCGTGATCTCGACAGCGGACTCGACGCCATCGGGCGCGACACCTGGGGCGCGAGCGCGGCGTCGTTCTGGCCCCTGGTCGAGGACGAACTCGCCCTGGTGCTCTCGCACTGGACCATGGACATGGGCCAGGTCAGCGACGTGCGCGGGCACTTTCTCGACCTGGGTGAGGATGGACGTTACGCCGACTTCAGCGACATGGTTTGCTGCGCCGAAATGGCGACGACGCGCGATCATTCGTTCACCGCCAGCCTGGTCGACTTCAGCGGCAACGGCAGCGCCGATGCGTTCTGGGCGCGCGACTTCGGCACCAGCACGATGCTGTTCGGCCTCGGCGACGGCGGCTTCAATCCGATGCCGGCCAACGCCGGCGTGCCCAGCGACGAAAACGGCATGGGGACCGCCGCGGGCGATTTCGACAACGATGGCCAGCTCGAATGGTTCGTGACCAGCGTCTTCGATCCGACGCCGACGACGCCGGAAGATCCGGACGGCAACTGGGGCCACAGCGGCAATCGCCTGTATCGCTACGACGGCGGGGCTGCCGCGTGGACCGATGTCAGCGCTGCCGCCGGCGTGCGTGACGGCGGCTGGGGCTGGGGCGCCTGCGCGCGCGACTTCGATCTCGACGGTGATCTCGACCTGTTCCACGTCAACGGCTTCTTCGGTCCGCAGGCCAGCGAATTCCACGCCGATGCGGCGCGTCTGTTCATCAATGACGGTGCGCTGCAGTTCAGTGAGCAGGCGGCGGCGCGCGGGATCGCCGACACCGGACAAGGGCGCGCCGTCGTCTGCGCCGATCTCGACCGCGACGGCGATGTCGACGTGCTGGTGCAGAACTCCGGTTCCGGACAGTTCGCCAGCAGTCGCCTGTATCTGAATGATGCCGCCGATGCTGCGCGTGGCATCCACTTGGTGTTGCGCCAGCCCGGCATGAACCGGGATGCCGTGAATGCACGCGTGCAGGTGCGCCGCAGCGATGGCCTGACGCAGATGCGTGAACTCGAAGCCGGAGGCAGTTTTCTCGGGACGCATCCTATCGAAGCGCATGTCGGCCTGGGTGCCGGCGACGCCACCGGCATCCGCGTGCGCTGGCCGGATGGCAGCGACGAACAGTTTCGTCCGTCCGGTGCTACGACACAGGTACTGGCGCGTGGTCTTGGCTACGACCTCTTCATCGACGCCTTCGAATGAGTGCGCCCCCGTGAACGCGGGGTACCGTCGCGTCGCGCGGGCGACTAGCATGCCTTCCGTGAGCAGTGACGATCAGGTGCCGAAGAGCACCGCGCCCTTCACCGCGGCCGGCATGCAGGGATGAGGCCGGCCGCGGTCCTCTAACGCGCGGATTCGCCGATCAGGCCGCGACGCGTCGCTTCCAGCGTCGCTTCGGCGCGCGAGTTGATCTGCAGCTTGCGGTAGATGTCCTTGACGTAGCCGGCGACGGTGTGGCGCGTCAGTTGCAACGCAGTCGCGGTGTCGATCACCGTCAGGCCTTTCGCGATGAGTTTCAGCACGTCGCGTTCGCGCGCGGTGAGCGGATCGTCGGATGCCTTCGTCGCCGGTGCCGGGGCCTGGAAGTGACGCAACACGCGCCGCGCGATCGAGGGCGACAGCGGCGGCTGGCCATCGACGATGCCGCGCAGCAACTCCGCGATCGACTCGACCGTCGCATCCTTCAACAAGTAGCCATGTGCGCCGGCGCGCAGTGCCGGGAACAGGTGCGCGTCATCGTCGAACACCGTGGTCACGACGACCTGGGTCTGCGGCGCCGAGCGCACCAACAGTTCGATCAGCTGCATGCCGGAGCCGTCAGGAAGGCCGAGGTCGCAGAGCACCAGCGGTGGTGGCGATTGCAGCGCGGTGCGGCCGCTGGCGACAGCGTCGGCGTAGCGGATCTCGATGCCCGGGAAGGCGAGTTCGAGCGCGCGCGCCAGCCAGTCGCGGCAATGGTCGAGATCATCGACGATCAGGGCCGATGCGAAACCGCTCATGCCGCGCGCCCCGGCGCTTCGTTCAGCGCCACGCTGAGGATCACCTTGGTGCCATGTCCGGTGGCATCGCGCCAGGTGACATTGCCGTCGAGTTCTTTCGCGCGCTCGCGCATGTTGTGCGTGCCGCGCCCGCGTCCGGCGCTGCCGCGACCGATGCCGTCGTCGCTCAGTTCGAGCGTCAGGCGCTCGTTCGTCGCATCGACGCGCACGCGCAACCGCGTCGCGCCGGCGTGGCGGATCGTGTTGCTGATCGCTTCGCGCACGATGCGGAACAAGTGCAGCGACTGATGCTGGCTCAGCGGTGGATCGGCGATTCCGTCCTCCTGCTGCCAATCCAGCGCGATCTTCACCGCGGCCAGGCGTTGCATCGCCTCCGAACGGAGGTCCGCGAGCACGTCGCCGAGCGTGCCGGGCTCGCCGCGCGATCGCGTCACGACATCGCGCAGATCCTGCAGCACGGCGCGCGCGAGGTCGGCCTGGCGCGGGTCGTTCGCGGTATGGATCAGTTGCAGCAACTTGGCACCGAGATCGTCATGCAGGTCGGCGTAGATGCGCTCGCGTTCTTCGGTCAGCGCCCGCGCGGTATCGACGGGCGAGGTCTCGATCATCGCGGCGCCGCGCGTGCGACGCGCCCACGTCCACGCGATCGCGAATCCGGCGGCAAAGGCGAGCAGGGCGGCGAGCGCGGTCATCGTCCTATCTTGCCGCAGCGAGCGCGCTGCGGCCAGCTCTCCAGCTATTCGAAGCCGTCCTTGAACAGCTGCGGGCCCGAGCACTCCTCGATCTGACGCGGACTGAGCAGCACGTG
>DATMVT010000014.1:0-11237 GCA_035562895.1 Patescibacteria group bacterium
GGGCCAGCAGTTCGTCGAAGAACACCCGGAGCACGTCATTCATTGAACCGCCGCCTGTGGCTTGCCACATTCGAAGAAGCCATCCGGCAGCCGATCCCCGGGAACACTGGGTACGCGAGCACATACATGCGCGCAACCACCGCCGACGCGGTGACCATCGGGTGAGGAGATGCAAGAGACGAGGCAATCCCTGAACGGCGTGCAGGCCTGCCGCAACAACGCCAACTGGCATTGCTCCGCCTCGACAAGCGAGCGTCTAGGCGTCGCGCTGCAATTGAGAAATCGGCCGATCTGGCCAACATCAGGCGGCGTCGGCGCGTGCTCTTCTGAAGGCAGAGGGGTGTCGTTGCAGCCCGCGCCAAAAAGCGCCACAACCAACACGGCGTGTGGGCAAACGCGCCCGAAAAACCGCACCATCATCCGAACCGACTCGGCTTCTTTTCCGGGCGGACCTCTTGCGGCGCAAGCTGCAGCGACTGGATCTTGGCGAGCAGGTTCTGGATGTTTTCGGCCCAGCGCAGCGACGCAGGCGGTGCGGGCGGCGGGCCGACGACGGGCGCGGCGACCGGGCGTTTGCCGACGCCGTCCTTGATCTGGTGCATGGCGTCGATGGCGAAGCCGTCCCAGCGCAGGAAGTGTGCGGTCGGCACGCTGATCCAGTTCATGCTCGGCAGGTCGCCGCCTTTCGGGTCCCAGTACTTCGCCCCGGCCAGCGTGCTCGCTTTCAGGCGCGCGCGGCCCTGCAAGCGAAAGGCGACGCCGTCGAAGTGATAGACCATGAAGGCTTCGCCGTGCAGCATGGCCGCCGGCTTGCCGTACAACGGCGCAGCCACGGCATCATGGCGACGCACCATGTAGTCGAGGATCGTGTCGAAGCGGGTCCGTGCATTCGCCATCGCGGAAACCGAAGCAAGTGTCGTTCCGGAATGCTACGCCGAAACGGTTTGTTGCGATATCAAGGCGACTTCAAGGCGCGCGCGATCAAGCCGATGCCGCCGAACAGCAGGACCAGCATCAGCAGGGTGTTGAACAGGCTGGTCGGCTGGAAGTAGATGCGCAAGTTCATCAGGATGCCGGCGAGGATGATCACCACCCCGGCCAACAGCAGCAGCCAGCCGAGCTTCGAGCGCCCGTCCATGAACAGGATCAACACGCCGACGATGAAGGGCAGCAGTGACAGCCCGAAGGTGTGCTGGCCGAAGAACGACCAGAAGCCGGTACTCACCGTGACCTGGCTGGTCAGCAGATAGCCGCCGGCCACCGCCATCACGAAACCGATCAGGAACATCGGAATGCCGCCCGGCGTGCCGCCGGCGCCCGTCAGTTTGTCCATCGCGATGCCACTCCGTTGCTGTCGTCGGCGATTGTAGCCGGCGCCGCTTGCACGCATGGCGCGAACCGGGAAGGATCAGGATCCGAAGCTCAGGAGGCGATCGTGACTCGTCCAGCCTTCACCGCCGTCGCATTGCTGTTCACCGTGGCGCTGGCCTGGATCGGCGTGCTCGATCGGGTCGCCTCCAGCGAACTGGACGGCGCACTCAAACGCAGCTTCGCGGCTTTCGCGATCGCACGTTCGTTGAACGGCGTGATTTCGCTGGTGCAGGACGCGGACGTGTCGGTGTCACCGGCGGGCGTGGGCGTGACCGTGAGCCCGGGCGAGTTGCTGGACCCGCTGAACGACCTGTTGGAGCAGTTTTCGACGCTGGCGTTCACGGCGCTGACCGCGCTCGGCATCCAGAAATTCGCGCTGCAGTTGTCGGACAGTCTGCTGTTGAATCTGGGCTTGAGCGCAGCGGCGACGCTGTGGTTCGCGGCGCAGTTCTGGCCGCGCGCGATGACGTGGCAGGCGCTCGCGGCGCGGGCGCTGGTGTTCGCGCTGGCGTTGCGCTTCCTGGTGCCGGGCTTCGCGCTCGCGACCGCGCTGGTCGATCGCACCCTGCTGACCCCGGAATTCGAGGCCGCGAAGGCGCAATTGCAGTTGACGACCGACGCCGTGCAGGCGGCGGCCGAACCCGTGCCGCACACCGAGCCGACGGGCATCGGCGAACAGATCACGCGCTGGTGGGAAACGGCGAAGGCGGAAATCGACGTGCGCGAACGCGTCGGGCGCATCAAGGACATCGTCGAGAACGCCGCCGAACCGCTGGTCACGCTGGCCGTGGTGTTCTTGCTGCAAGCCATCGTGCTGCCGCTCGCGTTTCTCGCGCTTGGCACGCAACTGTTGCGGGCATCGTTGGCGGGCGTGCTGCAACCACGCCCACCGCATTGACGATCAACCGCCCGGCTTGTCCGGCAGCGCGACCGAGAGTTCCAGAAGTTCGTGGCCACCTTCCTGGCTGACTTTGACCTGGATCGCGTCGGGATCGACGTTGACGTATTTCTTCAGCACCTCGAGCAGTTCGCGGCGCAACATCGGCAGATAGTCGGGCGCATCGCGTTGCGCGCGTTCCTGCGCGACGATGATGCGCAGGCGCTCCTTCGCGACCGAAGCGGTGTTCGGTGCACGCGGTTTCAGGAAATCGAAGATGCCCATGTCAGCCTCCGAACAGCCGCGTGAGAAAGCCCTTCTTCTGCGCCTCGGTGAAACGCATCGGCACCTTGTCGCCGAGCAGTCGCGCGACGGCATCGTCATAGGCCTGGCCGGCCGGTGATGCGGCATCGAGGATGACCGGATTGCCGGCATTCGATCCGGCCAGCACGCTTTCCGATTCCGGCACCACGCCGAGCACTTCGAGCCCGAGGATTTCCTGCACGTCGGCGATGCTCATCATGTCGCCGCGCTCGACGCGATCCGGGTTGTAGCGCGTCAGCAGCAGATGCTGGGAGATGCGCTTTTCGCCGGTTTCGGCGTGGCGGGTCTTGCTCGACAGCAGCCCGAGGATGCGGTCGGAGTCGCGCACCGAACTGACTTCCGGGTTGACCACGACGATGGCGTGGTCGGCGAAATACATGGCCAGGAACGCGCCCTTCTCGATGCCGGCCGGCGAATCGCAGAGGATGTACTCGAAGTTCATCTCCTTGAGTTCGTTCAGCACGCGCTCGACGCCTTCCTTGGTCAACGCATCCTTGTCGCGCGTCTGCGATGCCGCGAGCACATGCAGGCTGTCGAAGCGCTTGTCCTTGATCAGCGCCTGCTTCAACGAGGCTTCGCCCTGGATGACGTTGACGAAGTCGTACACGACGCGTCGCTCACAGCCCATGATCAGGTCGAGATTGCGCAGGCCGACGTCGAAATCGATCACGGCGACGCGCTTGCCGCGGCGCGCAAGGCCCATCGCGATGCTGGCGCTGCTCGTGGTCTTGCCCACGCCGCCCTTGCCCGAGGTCACAACGATGATTTCAGTCAAGACAGCTACTCCGTCAACGCAACAAAGGGATCACGACAGCGGCGCAAGCTTGAGCTTGTCGCCTTCCAGCCACGCTTGCACGGCCTTGCCGTGCAGTTCCGCGACCGGTTCCTCGAACACGCGATACTGGCCGGCGATCGCGATCAGCTCGGCCTGGAAATTCTGGCAATAGATGCGTGCCGAGGTGTCGCCGCGCGCACCGGCGAGCGCGCGACCGCGCAGCACCCCATACAAGTGGATCGAACCGTCGGCGATCACTTCGGCGCCGTGGCCGACCATTGCCGCCACGGTCAGGTCGGTGCCGCGCGCATACAGGCGCTGTCCCGAACGAACCGGTTCGGCATGATGCTGGCCGACGGCACGCGCCTCGACCGGCACTTCGACAATCACCGGTTCCGGCGCTGGCGCCGGCTCGATCGCAACAACCTCGGCCACGGCGGCAGGGATCGCCTCGATCGCCGGGGTCGGATCGCGCTCCGGGCGGAATTTCGCGAACAGCGGCCAATCGATCGCACGCGCCAGCGCCGCGGTCGCATCGTCGCCCGCGGCCAGGCCGACCGGGCGCAATCCGGCGCCATGCACCGAAGCGATCAATGCGTTCAGTTCGGCTAGTGTCGGCGGGGACGGCAGCGCCGACAGATCCAGGACCACGGGCGCCATCGCGAACAACTGCGGCGCGGCTTGCACGCGCGCCTCGACTTCGCCGAAGACCAAGGCCGGATCGAGCGAGTGCAGCTTCAACTGCCCGATGCCGACCTGACCGAAACGCAGGTCGGCCACGCGCTGCGGCACCACGGCGGTCGCGGCAGCTTTCGATTCGAACAGGTCTTCGGGGGCAGCGGCGTGGTCGCGATTCGCTGCGGGCGTCGGGGTTTTGCTGGCGCGCACGGAGTTTGCAGGCATTGAAACAAGGCGCAACATAGCCGGAATCCGCCTCACTGAACATGGCGAAGGCCTGATGCCGGTGTCGCACTACAAGATGTACCGAGACGTCAAGGCTTCGGTCCGGCGCCGGTTTGCGTAGAATCGGCTTCCGATCCGACGGATGCCTGCCCTTGGCCCTGCCCGATTACCCGTTCGCTTCGCAGTTCTTCACGCATCCGGACCAACTGCGCCAGCACTACCTCGACGAGGGCCGCGGCGCGCCGGTGCTGATGCTGCACGGCAACCCGTCGTGGAGCTACTACTACCGCCGTGTCGTCAGCGGCCTGCGCGACGGCTACCGCTGCATCGTGCCCGACCACATCGGCATGGGGTTCTCCGACAAGCCCGGCGATGATCGTTATTCCTATCGTCTGGAACGACGGGTCGAGGATCTGGAACGGCTGATGCAATTCCTGATCGACGAACGCGGACTTCCATCCACCGGGCACACCCTGGTCGTGCACGACTGGGGCGGCATGATCGGCATGGCTTACGCGTGCCGGCATCCTGAACGCATTGCGCGCCTGGTGATTCTCAACACCGCGGCGTTTCCGAACCCGAAACAGCGCGCGCTGCCGTGGACGTTGAGACTCGGCCGCGACTCGGCACTCGGTGCCTGGCTGATCACGCGCTGCAACGCCTTCGCCGCCGGTGCCGCGACCTGGGGCGTGAAACGGAAACTCGATCCGGACACGCGCGCCGCACTGCTCTCGCCCTACGACACGCCGGCGCACCGGATCAGCACCCTGCGCTTCGTCCAGGACATTCCGCTGACGCCGGACGATCCCGGATTTGCGCTGGTCGAACAGACGGGTCGATCGCTGGCGCAGTTCACGAACCGACCGATGCAAATCCACTGGGGTCGCCACGACTTCGTCTTCGACGATGCTTTCCTCGGCGAGTGGCAACGTCGTTTCCCGACCGCCGAAACCCGGGTCTACGAAGACGCCGGACACTACGTGCTGGAAGACGCGCACGAACGCATCGTGCCGGCGCTGCGCGCTTTCCTCGACCGCACCGGACTGGAGCAGGCGGCCTGACATGACCGGCAACGCCTCGACTTCGACCGGCAACATCGCCGCCAGCCTGAGCTTCATGGCCTCGCGTCAGCCGGAGCGGGCGGCGATCCACTGTCCGGTCGGGCGCGATGCGGTGGGCGTGGCGATCTACAAGACCCTGACCTATGCCGAACTCGAGCGCGAAGTCGGCCTGGTCACCTCGGGACTGATCGCCTACGGCATCGGCCCGGGCGTGCGCGCGGCGCTGATGGTGCGCCCGAGCATCGAACTGTTCGTGCTGATGTTCTCGCTGTTTCGCGCCGGCGCGGTGCCGGTGCTGATCGATCCCGGGATCGACCGGCGCGCGCTGAAGGAATGCCTCGACGAGGCGCGTCCGCAGGCCTTCATCGGCGTGCCGGCCGCCCATGCCGCACGCGTGCTGCTGGGCTGGGGCAGCGGCAGCATCAAGCAACGCGTGACCGTGAACGGGTCGCGCCTGTTCTGGGGCGGTGCACTGTACGAGCAGATCCGCGCACTCGGCGACAAGCACGGGCCGGTGCCGCCCGCGGCGATGGCGCCGGACCAACTGGCGGCGATCCTGTTCACCAGTGGCGCCACCGGCGTGCCCAAGGGCGTCGAGTACCAGCACCGGCATTTCCTCGCGCAGATCATCGCGATCCGTGCCGCCTTCCGGATCCGGCCCGGCGAGATCGACTTGCCGACGTTTCCGCCCTTCGCGCTGTTCGATCCCGCGCTCGGCATGACCAGCGTGATCCCGGACATGGACCCGATCCGGCCCGGCAGTGCCGACCCGATCAAGCTCGTGAACACCATCGAAAAGTACGGCGTCACGACCCTGTTCGGCTCGCCTGCCCTGGTCGATGTCCTCGCGAACTACGGCGCCAGCACCGGCAAGCGACTGACGACGGTGAAGCGCGTCATCTCCGCGGGTGCGCCGGTCACGCCCAAGACGGTGCAGCGTCTGCGCGCGATGCTGCCGGAAGATGCCGAGATTTTCACGCCCTACGGCGCCACCGAGTGTCTGCCGGTTTGCGCGATCGAGGGCCGCGAGATCCTCGCGTTGGCCGAGCGCACCAATCGCGGCGAAGGCATCTGCGTCGGCAAGCCGTTGCCGGCGAACCAGGTGCGCCTGATCAAGGTCACCGACGAAGCCGTCGACGCCTTCACGCCCGGCAACGAGGTCGGCGCCGGCAGCATCGGCGAGATCGTCGTCTGCGGGCCCACCACGACCGAAGCCTACTTCGCGCGCGCGTCGGCGACGCGGTTCGCCAAGATCGTGCACGAAGGCCGCGTCTGGCATCGCATGGGAGACGTTGGCCACTTCGATGCACAAGGCCGACTCTGGTACGCAGGTCGCAAGGCGCATCGCGTCGAAACCGGCAATGGCGTGTTTTATCCCGAGACCGTCGAGGGCGTGTTCAACGTCCATCCGAAGGTGCGTCGAACCGCGCTGGTCGGCGTGCGCATCAATGGCAAGGCGGTGCCCGGCATCTGCGTCGAACTGGCCGCGGATCTGGGCAAGGCCGAGTGGAAACGCGTGCGCTTCGAACTGCGCGACCTCGCCTTGCGCCACGACGTGACCAATGTCATCCGCCACTTCTGGCGTCATTCGGGCTTTCCGGTCGACATTCGCCACAATGCCAAGATCGACCGTCTGGCGCTCGCGAAATGGGCCAGCAAGCGTGCCGACAAGGCCGACCTCGGCCTGACCTGACCCGACCCACCCGGAGCTGTCCATGAACGTACTCGTCACCGGCGGCGGCGGCTTTCTCGGCGCCGCGATCTGTCGCTTGCTGAAAGCGCGGGGCGACCAGGTCGTCAGCCTGTCGCGCTCGCACCACGCTGCACTCGATGCGCTCGGCGTGAAGCAGATGCAAGGCGATGTCTCCGCGCTCGACAGCGTGCTCGCGGCGAGCCAGGGCTGCGACGCGATCATCCATACCGCTGCGCTCGCCGGCCTCTGGGGCGACCTCGACGATTTCAGCCGCACCAACATCGGCGGCACCGTGGCCGTGCTCGGCGCCTGCGAACTCAACGGCATCGGCAAACTCGTCTACACCTCGACGCCGAGCGTGGTCCATGGCGGTCACGACATCGAGGGCGGCGACGAGCGCCTGCCCTATGCGACCCATTTCACCGCGCATTATCCGGCGACCAAGGCGATCGCGGAACAGCGCGTGCTCGCCGCGAATTCAGGCAAGCTCGCCACCGTCGCATTGCGCCCGCACCTGATCTGGGGGCCAGGCGACAATCATTTGCTGCCGCGCATCCTGAAACGCGCGCGCTCCGGGCAACTGCGCTTCATCGGTCCGCCGAAGATGATCGACACGATCTACATCGACAACGCGGCACAGGCGCATCTCGACGCGCTGGACCGTGTCGCCCCCGGCGCCGCATGCGCCGGCAAGCCGTATTTCATCTCGCAAGACCAGCCGATCGCGCTCGACGACATGGTCAACCGTCTGCTGCGCAGTTGCGGCCAAGCCGCAGTGACGAAGCGGATTTCGCCGACGCTGGCGAAGCTCGCCGGCAAGGTGCTGGAGGCGATCTGGCGCAGCACCGGCAAGCGGGACGATCCGCCGATGACACGCTTTCTTGCCGAGCAGTTGTCGACGGCGCACTGGTTCAACATCGGCGCCGCCAAGCGCGATCTCGGCTACCAACCGAAGATCAGCATCACCGAGGGCATGGTGCGCTTGCAGGACTGGTGGCAGCGCGAGGGCCGGCATCGCGCTTGAAGGCGATCGACCGTCCGAAAATCGTCGGGCGCCGACAATTTGCAAAACTTGTTCTTTATTTTCAGCTTCGGTTTGGGAATAGTCGGGGTTTGCCCGCGCCCACTCCGAGGAACTCCATGCCGACCCATCTTCACGTTTCGCTGAAGCGCTCCGTTCTCGCCTGCCTGATCGCCAGTGCCTTGAGCCTGCCTGCACTCGCGGCCAACGAGAGCAAGGGTGGCGGCGACGAACATCGCAGCTACGACGCCCGCGTCACCACGCAGCAGACCGGGGAGCGCGCACCGTCGGCCCGTCAGGCGCAGGCGATCGCGGCGTTGCGCGAGTCGGTGCCGGAACTGCGTTTTGACATCGACCCGATCAGCGGCGTGACGCGCACGCTGACGAACATGACCGGACACCTGACCGGCCCGAACCGCGGCGCCGACAATGCCACCGTCGCCCTGAATTTCGTGCGTGACAACGCCGCCCTGCTCGGTCTCGGCGCGGCCGATCTCGGCGAGTACGAGATCACCGACGACGTGCAGAGCAACGCCAGCCCGGTGCGCCATCTGTACCTGCGCCAGAAGCACCAGGGCGTGCCGGTCTACAACGGCCAGTTGCAGGTCCATGTCGACCGCGAAGGTCGCATCCTGATGGTCAACAACGATTTCGTGCCGAATCTCGGCGCATCGGTCAATCGCCTGCAGCCGGCGATCACCCCCGAAGCGGCGGTATCTGCTGCAGCGACCCAGCTGAATCGCGCCGTCGGCCCGATCACGCGCATCAGCCACGACGGCGGCAATCTGCAGCGCACGGTGCTCAATGCCGCGCAACTGTCGCGGGCGCCGATCGACGCCAAGCTCATGCTGCTGCCGACCGCCGAAGGTGTCACTCGCCTGGTCTGGAACTTCCCGATCCAGACGATCGACGGCAAGGACTGGGCCGAGTTCACGGTCGACGCCGAGAGTGGTGCGGTCTGGACGCGCCACAGCTATGTCGCCGAAGCGCAATATCGCGTTTATCCGCAACCGGTGGAAAGTCCGCAGCACACCACGCCGCTGCCGCCGGCCGACGGCCGCGTGCTGCTGGTCGATCCGCATGCCGCGGGCGCGTCGCCGTTCGGCTGGCATGACACCAATGGCGCCGCCGGCGCCGAATCGACGCGCACGATCGGCAACAACGTGCACGCCTATACCGACGTCGACAACACCGACACGCCGGACCCGGGCAGCGATCCCGATTGCGGCGCTTCGCTGAACTGCGATTTCCCGCTCGACCTCACGCAAGCCCCCTCGAGCTATCGCCCGGCCGCGGTGACCAACCTGTTCTATTTCAACAATTTCCTGCACGACGTGACCCATCCGTTCGGCTTCGACGAAGCGAGTGGCAACTTCCAGGTCAACAATTACGACAACGGCGGTCTCGGCAACGATTCGGTCAAGGCCGAAGCCCAGGACGGCGAGGCCAACAACAACGCCAACTTCGGCACGCCCCCGGATGGCCAGCGTCCGACCATGCAGATGTTCATCTGGGACGCACCGACCCCGGACCGTGACGGCGACCTCGACAACGGCATCATCGCGCACGAATTCGGCCACGGCATTTCGAATCGCCTGGTCGGCGGACCGAGCAATGTGTCCTGCCTGCAGAACTCGCAGCAAGCCGGCGAAGGCCTGTCCGACTGGTGGGCGCTCTACACCACGCAGCCCGATGCAACGACGCGCATGCGCAGCATCGGCACCTATGCGCTGAACCAGCCGGTGGGCGGCACCGGCATCCGCACCGACTATTACGATGGCGACCCGGCGGTGAATGCCGAGCCGCAGGAAAACACCTGGACTTACGCGAGCATCAACGGCGCCGCGATTCCGCATGGCGTCGGTTCCCGTTGGGCGCAGGCCTATTGGCAGGTGACCTGGGCCCTGATCGACCATCACGGCTACGACGCCGACCTCGACAACTACACCGGCACCAACGCGGACAAGGGCAACATCCGCGCGATGTACTACTCGATCGAGGGCATGAAGAACTCGGCCTGCTCGCCGACCTTCACCAACATCCGCGACGGCATCATCGCCGCCGCCACGTCGGCCAACTACACCGACAAGGACACCTGCCGCATCTGGCGCGCGTTCGCCGAGTTCGGCCTCGGCAGCAATGCCGTGTCCGGCGGCTCCGGCAGCACGTCGCCGACCAATGGCTTCGAGATTCCGGTGTCGTGCAGCTTCCTCGGCGCCACCACGGCGAGCCAGAAGATCTGCGCCGGCAGCCCCGCGACCTTCCCGATCACGGTCGGTGAAGCCTGGGTCGCTCCGGCCACCGCCACGCTCGCCCTGACCGGCAATCCGCCGCCCAGCAGCGCCACCTTCACGCCCAATCCGGCACCGGCCAACAGCGCGGCGTCACTGACGATCGGCAATACCGCGGGCGTCACCAGTGGCACCTACGCGATGAACGTGAATGGCAGCAACGGCACGCAGACCTTCGACTTGCCGCTGTCGCTGAGCGTGTTCGCCGCGGCGCCGACGGCGTCCGCGCTGTCGTCGCCGGCCAACGCGGCCGTCGATGTCCCGGTGTCACCGACCCTGAGCTGGACGGCAGCGACGAACGGCGACAGCTACATCGTCGAAGTCGCCACCGACAACGCCTTCAGCAACATCGTGTACACGCAGGCCGTCACCACCACGAGCCACGCCGTGGCCACGCCGCTGCAGGGTTCGACCCAGTACTTCTGGCGCGTCCGCACCAGCAATCCGTGCGGCACCGGGGGCACTTCGACGGTGTCGTCATTCACCACGCAGGCGTTCTTCTGCTCGACCACGGACATCGTGATTCCGGACAATCTGCCCGCTGGCGCAAGCGGCAGCTTGGTCGTTGCCAACGGCGGCACGATCACCGACCTGGATCTCAGTGTCGTCGCCACGCACACTTGGGTCGGCGATCTGATCTTCACTTTGACCCATGTCGAATCGGGGACTTCGGTGATCGCGATCGATCGCCCAGGCCGGACCGGCACGTCCGGCAATGGCTGCAATCGACCGAACATCGACGCCACCCTGGATGACGAGGCAGCGAGTCCGGTCGAAAGCCAGTGCACCACCGGAACCGCGATCAACGGGACGTTCACGCCGAACAATCCGCTGGCCGCCTTCGACGGCCTGGACCGCGCGGGAACGTGGCGGTTGACGGTGTCGGACAATGCCGGTGCCGACACCGGCACGGTCACCGAT
>DATMVT010000015.1:0-9040 GCA_035562895.1 Patescibacteria group bacterium
CAACCTGCCCGAGTCGCACGATGAAACGCTGACGATGGCGAACCATCCGAAGGACGAGACGCGCGGCACGCGCGCGGTCCCGTTCTCGCGCGAGGTCTGGATCGAACGCGATGACTTCATGGAAGTGCCCCCGAAGGGATACCACCGCTTGGTTCCAGGCGGCGAAGTACGCTTGCGCGGCGTCGGCATCGTGAAGTGCGAGGACGTGATCAAGGACGCGGACGGCAACGTCATCGAAGTGCGCTGCACGCTCGACGAAAGCACGCGCCACGGCCTGCCCGGCGCCGACCGCAAGGTCAAGGGCACGATCCATTGGGTCGGCGCGAAACACGCCCTCGCCGCCGAAGTGCGCCTGTATGACCGCCTGTTCACGGTCGCCGATCCGGACGATGACCGCGACGGCAAGACTTATCGCGACCACCTGAATCCGGCGTCGGTTCGCATCGTGACGGCGCGGCTGGAAGCCTCGCTCGCGAACGTCGCGGCCGAGACCCGCTTCCAGTTCGAACGCCTCGGCTATTTCGTCGCCGATCGCGCCGACCATCGTGTCGGACAGCCGGTGTTCAACCGCATCTGCACCCTGCGCGATTCCTGGGCGATGGCGGCGAAGTAGTCGAATGGAAGCGCTGCTGCTTTCGACCCTTGCGGTCGCGATCGCCGAAATCGGCGACAAGACGCAGTTGCTGTCGCTGGTGCTGGCGGCGCGCTACCGCAGGCCGTGGGCGATCTGCCTCGGCATTCTCGCGGCAACGCTGCTGAACCACGCGCTCGCGGCCTGGCTCGGCGCCCTCGTCGCGCAGTGGCTGTCGCCGGATGCGCTGCAGTGGATCATCGGCCTGAGCTTCCTCGCCGTGGCGGCGTGGACCCTGGTGCCGGACAAGCTCGACGACGAGGACGCGCCGCCGATGACCGGTCGCGGCGTGTTCGTCGCCACCCTGATCGCGTTCTTCATCGCCGAAATGGGCGACAAGACCCAGGTCGCGACCGTGGTCCTGGCCGCTCAGCATTCGCCGCTCTGGGCGGTCATTGCCGGCACCACGATCGGCATGTTGCTGGCCAATGTCCCGGTGGTCTTTCTCGGCAGCAAACTGGCGGACCGATTGCCGCTGCGCGCGGCGCGCATCACCGCTTCCGTGGTGTTTGCGGCGATGGGTGCCTGGATCCTGGTGCGCTGACGCACGACGATCGTGCGATGCTTCGCACTCGCCCCCGGAGAACACCGATCATGCGGATCCTGCTGCTGTGCTTCGCCCTGCTGTCGATCGGCGCGTGCAAGACGCCGGATGCGGTCGCGACCTCCGAAGCGGCCGCCCCCCTCGCCTGCCGCGTGGATGCCGATTGCACGGTGAAGAACGTCGGAAACTGCTGCGGCGAGTACCTGCAGTGCGTGAACGTCGCGCATACGCCCGATCCCGCGGGGGTCAAGGCCGTCTGCGAACGCGAAGGCCGCAGCAGCATTTGCGGTTCCCCGGAAATCGCCGGATGCGAATGCGTCGATGGCCAGTGCGCCGCCACTGCCTCGACCGGCATCATCCGTTCAAACCAGTGACGCCAGCACCAAGGAACGCTCCATGATCTACGCGCAAGTCCACCTGACCCTGCCTGCCTGGGTCGCGACCGACATCGATCCGCTCGCGATCCATGGCGACGACGACGCGCGCATGCGTTTCGTTGCCGGCCTCGCGCGCAAGAATGTCGAACTCGGCACCGGCGGGCCGTTCGGTGCCGCGATCTTCGACGGCGATGGACGCCTGGTCAGCGTCGGCGTCAATCGGGTGATGCCGCAGAACTGTTCGCTGGCGCACGCCGAGATCATGGCCTTCATGACCGCGCAACAGCGCCTGCAACGCTTTCGTCTGAATGAAGGCGGCGGCCGCTATGCGCTGGTGACCTCGGCGCAACCTTGCTGCCAGTGCTATGGCGCGAGTTTCTGGGCCGGCATCGACGAGATGCTGATCGGCGCCCGCGCCGAAGACGTGATGGCCCTGACCGAATTCGACGAGGGCCCGCTGCCGGACGACTGGGTCGGCGAACTCGAGAAGCGCGGCGTCGCCGTGAAACGCGACATCCTGCGCGACGAATGCCGCGACGTGCTGGCGTACTACAGCGCCAGCGGCGGCGCGAGCTATTGACGCGATCATGACCGACGCTCGCCTGATCGCGCTCACCCGCGCCGGCTTCGAGCCCGAGTGCGCGCAGGAACTCGAGCATGAACTCGCCGGCCGCGGTGGCGCCGGCTACGCCGAAACGCGTCGCGACAGCGGCTTCGTGACCCTGCACCTGCAGGCGCCGGCACAGCCGAAGTTGCGCGTCCGCGAATTGATCTTCTCGCGCCAGCTGCTGCCGGTGCGGGCGTCGTTCGACGCGCTCGATCCGAAGGACCGCGTCGGGCCGATCCTCGCCGACGTCAAGGCGTCGGGGGTGAAATTGAACGACGTCTGGGTCGAGACCGCGGACAGCCCCGAAGGCGAACAATTGCGGGCGTTCGCGCGCAGTTTCGAATCGGCGATGGCGACGGCGTTGAAGCGCGAGAAGCGCTTCGATGCCGCGAGCACGCATCGGCTGCACCTGTTCGCGCACAGCGGCACGCGGATCGATCTATGCATCGCCACGCACGCCGAGACGGCGCCGTGGAAAGGTGGCATTCCGCGGCTGCGCTTTCCATCCGAGGCACCGAGTCGCTCGACCCTGAAGCTCGAGGAAGCGTTCCTGATCCTGCTCGACGAGGACGAGCGCGCACGCTGGCTCCAGGCCGGCATGACCGCGGTCGATCTGGGCGCCTGCCCGGGCGGCTGGACCTACCAGTTCACGCGCCGGGCGATGCGCGTGATCGCCGTCGACAATGGCGCGATGGCCGACTCGTTGATGGCGACCGGGCTGGTCGACCACGTGCGTGCCGACGGCTTTCGCTTCCAGCCACAGAAGCCGATCGAGTGGATGGTCTGCGACATGGTCGAGCAGCCGATCAAGGTCGCCGAGCGGATGGCGACGTGGTTGCGCGAAGGCTGGTGCCGTCGCACGATCTTCAACCTCAAGCTGCCGATGAAGAAGCGCTGGCCGGAAGTGCAGCGCTGCTTCGCGACGATGCGCGAGTCGGTGCCGTTCGATCTCGACCTGCGCGCCAAACAGCTCTACCACGATCGCGAGGAGATCACCGTGTTCGCGGCGCGCGCCTGAACGATCGCCGCGAGTGGCGCGATGACGTAGATTCGTCCTGCCGACCCGACACCGGAGCCCGCCATGCTGCCTTCGCGTTACCTCGCCTTCGCGATCATCTGCGTGTCCTGCGCGCTGGCATTGTGGGCGGCCGTTGCGGTCGCACCGACGTGGTGGCTCGCTTTCAGCGGATGCGCGCTGCTGGTGCTCGTCGGTCTGCGCGACCTCACGCAGACGCGTCAGGCGATCCGCCGCAACTACCCGCTGCTGTCGCATTTCCGTTTCTTCTTCGAACGCATCCGGCCCGAGATCCGCCAGTACCTGCTGGAAGACGACATGGAAGAGTTGCCGTTTTCGCGCGTGCAGCGCTCGATCGTCTACCAGCGCGCGAAGAACGAGGTCGACAAGCGCCCGTTCGGCACCCAGCTCGATGTCTATGCCGCGGGCTATGAATGGATCAATCATTCGATCGCCCCGACCGAGCCGGCGAGCCACGACTTCCGCATCGACATCGGCGGCGCACGCTGCACGGCGCCCTATTCGGCCAGCGTGTTCAACATCTCGGCGATGAGCTTCGGCGCACTCAGCGCGAATGCGGTGCGCGCGCTCAATGCCGGCGCGAAGCGTGGCGGCTTCCATCACGACACCGGCGAGGGTTCGATCTCGCGTTACCACCGCGAAATGGGCGGCGACCTGGTCTGGGAGATCGGCAGCGGCTATTTCGGCTGCCGCAACGCCGACGGCACGTTCTCGCGTGAACGCTTTCGCGAGAACGCCGCGATCGAGTCGGTGAGGATGATCGAGGTGAAGCTGTCGCAGGGTGCGAAGCCGGGTCATGGCGGCGTGTTGCCGGGCGCGAAGGTGACGCCGGAAATCGCCGAGGCGCGCGGCGTGCCGGTCGGCGTCGATTGCGTGTCGCCGGCGTGCCATTCGGCCTTCTCGACGCCGCGGGGACTGCTCGAATTCGTCGCCGAGTTGCGCGAACTGAGCGGCGGCAAGCCGACCGGATTCAAGCTGGCCATCGGGCATCCCTGGGAATGGTTCGGCATCGCCAAGGCGATGCAGGAGACTGGCCTGGTGCCGGACTTCATCGTCGTCGATGGCGGCGAAGGCGGCACCGGCGCGGCGCCGCTCGAATTCACCAACCATGTCGGTGCGCCGCTGCGCGAGGCGCTGATGCTGGTGCACAACACGCTGGTCGGGCTCGGCCTGCGGGATCAGGTGCGCATCGGCGCCAGCGGCAAGATCGTCACCGCCTTCGACATCGCGCGCACGCTCGCGCTCGGTGCCGACTTCTGCAACTCGGCGCGCGGCTTCATGTTCGCGCTCGGCTGCATCCAGGCACAGAGTTGCCACACCGGCCGTTGCCCGACCGGCGTGACCACCCAGGACGCATTGCGACAACGCGCGCTGGTGGTGCCGGACAAGTCCGAGCGCGTCTTCCAATTCCACCTGAACACGATGAAGGCACTGCGCGAGCTGATCGCGGCGGCCGGCCTCGCGCATCCGCGCGAGCTTGGCCCGGAGCACGTGATCCGGCGCGTATCCTCGACCGAGGTGAGGTCGCTCGCGTCGCTGCATGCCTGGGCGAAGCCGCGCGAGCTGTTGTCGGGAACGCCGGAGAGCGCGGTGTTCCAGGTGTTCTGGGGTGCGGCGCGCAGCGACAGTTTTGCCGCGCCCCCGCATCTGTTGTCGCTGCGCGGATCGAAGCTGCAATGACGGCAGCTAGACGGCCGCGGGCTGACGCCCCCTTCTCGCTTCACGTCCCGGAGACCGCGCCATGACCTCGACTCGTTTCTCAGCGCTCGGCGCCGCCATCGCCGTGATCCTCGCGACACAGGGACAAGCTGCGTCCATCGACGAGCGCCAGATCGTCGCCATCGAGCCGCAATTGATCGCCTGGCGTCGTGACATCCATCAGCATCCCGAACTCGGCAATCGCGAGGTGCGCACGGCGGCGCTGGTCGTGCGCGAGTTGCAGGGCTTCGGCATCGAGGTACGTCAGGGCATCGCCGTCACCGGCGTGCTCGGCGTGTTGAGAGGTGGGCTGCCCGGGCCGACGATCGCGCTGCGCGCCGACATGGATGCCCTGCCCGTCAACGAGCCCGAGGGCCTGCCGTTCGCGTCCACGGTACGGACAACTTTTCGCGGCAGCGAGACGGGCGTCATGCACGCCTGCGGGCATGACGCGCACGTCGCGATCCTGCTGGCGACCGCGAAGCTGCTGGCCGCAGATCGGGAGCGACTGCGCGGCACCGTGCTGTTCGTGTTCCAGCCTGCCGAGGAGGGCCCGCCCGACGGCGAGACCGGCGGTGCATCGCGCATGCTGTCCGAGGGCCTGTTCAAGGGATTCGAACCCGCGGCGATCTTCGGCCTGCATGTCGCCAGCAATCTGCGGATCGGCGAACTGGGGGTGCGCAGCGGCCCGATGATGGCGGCTTACGACACCTTCGAGATCGTCGTTCGCGGCCGCCAGACCCATGGCGCACGGCCATGGATGGGGGTCGATCCGATCAATGTCGCCAGCCAGATCGTGCTCGGCGCGAACACCATCATCGCGCGCCAGACCGATCTCGCGACGGCGCCGGCGGTGTTGAGTTTCGGCGCGATCCACGGTGGCTTGCGCGAGAACATCATTCCCGACGAGGTGCGCATGATCGGGTCGATCCGCTCGTTCACGCCGGTCACACGCGAGGACATCGCGCAACGATTGGCGCGTACCGCGACGTCGATCGCGGAGAGTGCCGGCGCCCAAGCCACCGTGACCATCAAGGGCAGCATGCCGGTGCTGGTGAACGATCCGGCATTGTCGGCGCGGGCGATCGTCGCGCTGGGCCAGCGGTTCGGTACGGCAGTGCGCGATTCCGGATTCATGACCTCGTCCGAGGACTTCGCTTACTACGCCGAGCACATTCCCGCGTTCTTCTTCCGTCTCGGCATCACCGCACCCGAGGTCGATCCGGCAACCGCCGCGACCAACCATTCGCCGAACTTCATGATCGACGAACGCGGCCTGCGGCACGGCGTCGAGGCGTTCCTGACGCTGATGGACATGGCATCGCGGTCCGATACGGATTGACTCGCGCGCGTCACGTCCGACACCGGGCGCACAAGCAAAAGGGCCGCCCCTTGCGGAGCGGCCCTATTGTTCATTGCTTCAGCTGAGCGGATTACTGGCGACGAGCGCCGAGTCCGACCAGGCCGAGACCGATGACCAGCACGACCATCAGCAGCTTGCCGAAGTCGTTGATCGCCGGAACCGGGACGTCCGAGACCGCTGCGCAGGTCACGTCATAGACCAGCGTGCCTTCCGCACCGAGATCCTGCGTCGTGCAGGTGATCTGGCCGACGCTCACGGCACCCGCCACGCCCACGAGGCAGGTATACGGCACGGTGGCCGAACCGCCCGAGGGAACCGTGCCCGGAACCGCACCCAGCGTGACCGCACCCGACGAGACGCAGGACAGCGTGCTGGCCGAACCCGAGTTGCTCAGGTTGATCGAGCCCGGGATGGACGACGACGGCGTACCTGCCAGCGCGATCGGACCAGCCGGCGGGTTCGAGGTGATGTTGACTTCAGCCGCAGCGCAATCCAGCGGATAGGTCGTGTTCGTCAGCGTCGGCGCACCGCCGTCGATGACCTGCGAAGCGACGCAAGTCAGCGTGCCGGCCTGGGCCGAAGCCGCCGAGGTGCACGAGACGACGGCCGTGGTATCGGTACCGACTGCAGCGACTGCGGCAACCGGACCCGCCGTACCACCGACGACCGTGAAGCCCGCCGTCGCGGAGCACGACACCGACGCCGTTTCCGGGCCAGCACCGCCACCCGGGGCACCGCCATTGATGTCGATCGCGACCGAGGTCGAACCGGCCACCGACGAACCCACCGACGCGCCGGCCGGGAAGGTGATGGTGGTGCCGCCCGCCGGCGCATAGCTCACGTTCGGCGCGGCGACCGGCAGGCCATCCGGGCAGGTCACGTTCCAGGCGCGCGGGTTGATCGTGCCGCCGATGTTCTCGGAGCAGGTCAACGTGGCCGTGCCGTCCGCCTGACCATTGGTCGGTGCGACGCAGGAGAAGTTCAGGTTCTGGGCGGACGTGCCCGAACCGGAGAACGTCAGCGTGCCGACCGGGGCCGTGAAGGTGGCACCCGAGATGGCCGAGAAGGCGCAGCCCGAGACGGTCGAGAGCGGGGTACCGCTGCCACCCGAAGGCGTCACCGCGATCGCGCTGTTGGCGGTCTGGCCCTGGCCAACGGTCGGCATGGTGATCGGACCCGGAACCGGGTTGTACGCCAGCGCCGGAGCGACGTTGGCCGCCGGGCACGACACGTTCCACGTGCGCGACGTCACGACGGTATTGCCGTCACCCGCGGCCGCTTCGTTCTGGCGGGTTTCGGTACAGGTCGCCGTGCCGGTCTGGGCGGCATTGGTCGAGACGCACTGGAGATCCAGCGAGGCATCGACGCAAGCGCCGCCGGCCGTGCAGGTGTCCGCGCCATCCGTGAAGGTGATGTTGCCCACGGTCGAGGAGCACGCGCTCAGGGCGGTCGTACCACCGTTCTGGCCACCTGCACCTGCCAGCGTGATGGCCTGCGCCGTCGTGCCACCGATCGACGTCGCCGCCGGGAACGTCACCGTACCACCCGTCGCCGGGGTGTAGGTGATCGTCGGGCCGACCTGCGGGCCAGCTGCAACGATAATATTACCTGGGGTCGCAGTGCCTGACCCGCCAGTGAAGTTCATGTTGCCGAAGACGTAGGGCGACGTGAGTGTGGCTGCACCAGTGTGCTGAATCTGAAAAGTACAGAGCGTGAGATTTCCAAGCGGACTTGCTGATCCGATCGAAAAAGTCAGGCGACCCGTCCCGTCAAAATTCTGACAAAGCGCAGTACCTACGCTGACGACATTGATTACATTGAACTCAGCGGTGTTGTACTCAAGCCGCCCACTCGTGCCCAAGGTCGCGCCATCGCCAGTAAAAGCAATTTCGAGAGTGGCTGAAGTGCCGCCTACCGGCGAAATCGTGATGTCGGGCTCAGTTGCCTGCGAAGGGATATTCACTGCAACTGTTGCAGCCTGTACCCACGAACCGGCAAGAAGAGTCGCAACGGCAACCCCAAGCTTCCTGTTGAATTTCATAATCATTATTCGTCACTCCTACGAATTGGTCTTCAAACTTATTAAGAGATCACTTCGATCCTGCAGCAATTGGCCCCGCAATCTTCGCGGAAACGCCGTCATTCTGTGTCGCCGAAATCTTGGTCAGCTTTGCCCCGGCGGCGGAACCGCTCCGGTACTTCACCATGCCGACACTGTTCAAACCTTCAGGCAAGGTCGCAAGCGACGGACTGTAGACCGTGACGGACACACGTGTTCCATATGCCTTGCAGATCCCCGTGAAGTTCTTGGGAAGATTGGACAGGCACGACTTCAGGTCGATTCGACTGGCGTCCTCGGGCAAGTCGACGCGCATCTGAAATGCACTGACTTTGCCATCGGACGCAAAGTCCAAACCGACCAAACTGATGTCGCCGCGCGCAGCGCGCTCTTCAGTGAGGAATGCTTCGTTTTCAATCTGCTTCGCGAAGAGCGAACCCGACGCCAGCAGGAGAGTAAGAATGGTTGCAATTTTCATGGCAGTTACCTCTCAAGACTCAGGATCAGGGGGCCGGGACGCCGCAAACGGAATCGGTTCCGTTGTCGAGGTTGGCGATCAGCGCGATGCAAACAGCATCATCGGAATTGATGACGCCATCTTCTGAACAATCGACTTGACCATTTGCCAATCCGACCGGGTCACCACCGTTGATTGCATTCGAATCAATGAGAGCCGCAACAATGTCAGCATCGTTGCAAACTGCGTCAGTACCATTCGCGTTGCC
>DATMVT010000016.1:0-14960 GCA_035562895.1 Patescibacteria group bacterium
CACGGGGCCGGTTGCCCGGCCCCGTGCGTCACGTCCTTGTGGACGCCCCGATCAATCGAGCGTGCCGTGCATCGTCCAGCCCTGCGCCCAGTCGGTCGACATGCCGCCGAACGCACCCTTGAACGTGGTGCGGTCGAAGAAGCTGTCGTTCGGCACCGCGACGCCGGTGCCGAGCAGGATCGACGAAGCCGACGGGAAGCGGCCATTCAGGCCGAGTGCCGCCGCCGCACCATCGCTGTTCGACGACTGACCGCGATACCAGGCGCTGACCAGGAAGGGATCCGAGCTCGAATCCTCGAAGTTCGTGGCACAGCCGAGCGACGATCCGGTCATCGTCAGCGCGCCGGTCGCGGTCAGCGCCTGCGCCGTGCCGCTGGCGGTGAAGGTGGCGCTGTCGTTGAAGTTCAGGCACTCCTGACCGAAGCCGGTGGCGACCACGTTGTAATAGTTGCCGCCCGAGCCACGACGGACGCGCAGGCCTTCGTTGCCCGAGGCCACGCCGATCAAGGTGACGTTGGCCACCTTCGGCTGCGTGCGCGGCAGCAGGTCGAAGGCATTCGGCTTGTTGTCCGACTCGACGCCGTTCGAGTCGCTGGACGCCGTGGCCGTCTGCTTGCAGTAGGCGTACTGGATCTTGCCGGTGTAGCCCTCGGCGAAGTCCAGGCAATCGTCCTCGACCGCCGTGCCGACGTAGTGCTTCACGTTGACGGTGCCGCCGAACATCTCCAGGCCGTCATCCTTGCCTGCGTGCACTTGCACATGGTCGATGACGGTGCCGCGACCGACGCCGAGCAGGGTCAGCGCGTTCAGTTCCTCGTTCTCGCGGATGACCTGGCCGGCATAACGAATCTGCACATAGCGCAGCACGCCGGAGGAATCGTTGTCGTCGCTGCCGCCGAAAGTGATGCTCGAATCCGCCTCGAATGCACAGGGCGTGGCGCCGGTGCAGCCGTTGTTGACGGCGTTGCCGGCGAGCACGAGGCCGGCCCACGAACCCGGTACGTCGCTCGGGCCGGTGAAGATGATCGGTGCCGTCGGCGTGCCTTCGGCGTAGATCTTCGAGCCCGGCTGCACGACGATGAAATCGACCTGCTGGCCGAGGCCCTGAACCACGGTGCCCGGCTCGATCGTGAGCGTGCCCGGCTGGGCGTTGCGGCCACCGCCGACCGAGGTCTTGCCGTTGACCAGGTAGGTGGCGTGGTTCGGAAGATGCAGGTTGCCGGTGACGGTCGCGGGCAACTGGCAGGTACGCGGCAACGCTTCGATGCGCGTGGTGCCGGTCGGGCAAGCGGTGAATTCGCTGGTGTAGGCGCAGGACGCGGGCGCGCCGCCGGCACGCTCCAGGTCCATGTTGAAGTTCTGCAGGTTGCTGCCGGCAGCGGCGACGAAGTCGAGCTTGACGCGGTTGCAGCTCAGGAACTCGACGTCGAGCTTGCCGACGACGGCGCCCGTCGGCGTCGTGAAGGTGTTGCCGAAGCTGCCGCCGGTGAAGCGCAGCACATCGACATTGGTCTTCTTCGCTTCGCGCTGGCTGAACGGGACGTTCGCCAGCACCCAGCTCGGATTGCCGGCGGCATCGTAGGTATAGAACACGATGCCCATCACGCCATCGGTCGCGCCGGTCTGGAACCAGTCGAAATTGACGCCACGACCGGACTGGGTGGCGTTGAAGTAGGTGCCTTCGAACTGCTCGTCGACGACCAGCGCGGCCTGTGCCGTGGTGGCGACCAGCGCGGTGGAGACGGCGAACGCGAGTGAACGCATGACAGTGGCAAGACGCATGACGGGGGGCTCCCTGGGATGATTGCGCGCACCTTAAGGACTGCCGATGGCGCGGGCGTTGCACGCAGACTGCAGACAGATGACAGCCGCCGCGTGGCACTGAAAACGCGGACGCCCCGCACAGCGGGGCGTCGTCTCGCGTCACTGCAGAACGATCAGTCTTGCGGGCGCCATTCCAGTGTCAGGCCGAGCTCGCGACCGCGTCGGAATTCGCGGGTGATTTCGTCGCCCTGAGTGAACTCCACCTTGGGATCGAGCAGGTTGCGCAGGCGCAGCTTGAGGGTCCATTCCGGGTCGAGCGACTTGCGCAGGTTGAAGTCGAGCGAATGGAAGTCCTGCTCGTAGATGTCCGGCGCACCGAACACGCCGACCTGCGAAATGCGCTTGCCGAACACGTTGTACAGCAGCGTCGCCTCCAGATCGTTGGCGGGTGTGCGGTAGCCGAACTGCAAGTTGGCGACGTAGGGCGACTGGCCCTGCATCGGTCGCTGGTCATTGGTCTGGATGTCGTTGACGCCGCCGAGATCGATCTCCGAGTCGATCCACGCGTAGTTCGCGGCACCGTAGAAGTTCGTCCAGCGCTCACCGAGGAATTCGAGGCCGCGGAAGTAATCGAGTTCGATGCCGCGATTGCTCGCCGAATCCGCGTTCGCCAGCGACAGCAGGCTGCCGGTGCCGGGGACCTGGATCTTCTCGATCGGGTCGCTGAAGTCCTTCAGGAACAGCGCGGCCGAAAACGATTCGCTGTAAGAGAAATAGTATTCCCAGCGCAGGTCGAGGTGCTGGATGGCAGTCGGCTTGAGATCCGGGTTGCCGATCGTTTCCAGATCGAGCAGCGGATCGGTGTACGGCGCCGGCGACAGTTCGCGGAAGTCCGGACGCGACACGGTTTCGCTGTAGGTGAGGCGCCACTGCGCGGCGTCAGAGTACAGCCAGGTGAAGGCCGCGCTCGGCAGCAGGTCGTCGCTGGAAATGCGCGCCACGGTCGGCGCGGTCGTCGTCGATCCGAGCGCGAAGGTGCTGACCTCCTGGTCATTGGCTTCGTGGCGCAGGCCGAGCATGAATCGATAGACGCTCTTCCAGTTCAGATCGGCGGCGATGAACAGCGCGTCGAGGTCCTGTTCGGCCTCGTAGTTGTCGGTGCCGCGCGTGACTTCGCGCAACTGGAAGCCGGTTGCGCCGATGTTGTCCGGGGTGAAGATCTCGTCCGGCGTGGCGCCGCTGATCACTCGCGGGTCGTTGGCGAGCGGACCGACGCCGCTGAACTCGAAGCGGCGGATTTCGGACTCGCGCTCGCGGCGCAACATCCCGCCACCGGCGGACAGATCGAGGTAGGTCTCGTCGTTCAGCATCAGCGGCAGCTTGAACGCGAAGCCGAAGTCCTGGCTGTCGTCCACGAGATCCGAGAACACCGTGGAATTGCTGTCGGAACGGCGCGAGAACTGGAACTGTTCGGTGCTGTTGTTGCGGTCGTAGCGGTAATTGCGCGTGTTCGGCGACTCGCGCGTGGCCTGCGCCAGCGTGTATTGCCAGTTCAAGCTGAGGTCGCGCGCCGCGGGAAAGCGGTGCTCGCCGGCGAGCTGCGTCGCCCGCAGTTCGTTCTCGATCCATTCCAGCGAGTGGAAACGCGACACGTCGGCCGGGTCTTCGGTGTAGCCGGAGGTGATCTTGGCCTCGTCTTCGGTCGAGCGCAGCAACATCGTCGTGTTCTTGATCCGGTGGTTCTCGCCGAATTCGGCGCCGGACGATAGGAACGCCGAGAGCTCGGTGTTCTCGGTCGTGCGTGCGACATCGAGTCCGCTCGACTGCACCAGCGCGCCGTCGCCCAGCACGGCGTAGGTGTTGCGGACCTCGTCGGTGTGGTCCTGGTTGTTGGCGTAGCGCACGGCGGCCAATACGCCGACCGGCACGTCCCCGAGTTCGAAACGGTTGCCGATCGCGCCGCTGAGGTTGCTGTTCGGCTTCAGGTCGCGCGCCGTGATCGCGTAGCCCTGTCCGGCCAAGGCCTCACCGAAGCCTTCGAGCTCGGCCGGGTTGAATCCGGTCGGATTGGTTTGCGAGATCGGACGCAACACGGTGCCGTCGGCAATCGCCTGGGCGAGGGCTTCGGGCATCTCGCGCGCACCGTCGTCGTAGCCGGTCCAGTCGCTGCTGCCGCCGTCGTAGCCGAGGCCATCGTCAAAGGTCGCGGTGCTGTCGTATCCGACGCCGAAACCGAGCTTGGCGACGAAACCGACCGGCGCGCCGCGCGTCCGCAGTTGCACCGAGCCACCCCCGAATTCACCGGGCAGCTCGGCGCTGTAGGACTTCTGGATGACCACGCCTTCGAGCAGTTCGTTCGGGAACAGGTCGAGCGGCACGACGCGTCGCGTCGGATCCGGACTGGGGATCTGCGCGCCGTTCAAGAGCACGCTGGAGTAACGGTCACCGAGGCCGCGGACGAAAACGTAGCGGCCGTCGACGACCGACAGGCCGGTGACGCGCTTGAGGGTGCTGGCGGCGTCCGAGTCGCCGGTGCGCGCGATCTGCTCGGCGCTGACCGCTTCGGACACCGACGCCGTGGCGCGGCGTTCGTCGGTGTAGAGCTCTTGACCGCCCTCGGTATAGCTGCCCTCGACTTCAACCCCGGACAGCTCGGTGGTGTCTTCGTCTTCAGTCGCCGGCTCGGGCGTCACATCCTGGGCGTACAAAGGTTGGGCCAATGCCGTGGCGATCAGCACCGGCAACAGCGCGACGCGAGGTCGCAGCATCGATCGGGTTTTCATGGGGAGAAGTCCGCAAACAGGAAGGGGCGCGCGGGTCCGTTGCGCATGGCGGCGCAAACTAGGTCAACGCGGTGACCGCTCCATGACGCGAAAGCTTCAGTGATGTTGCAGCGCGAGTTACCCACAGATCGCCCGACCACTGCGGGCTTATCGTCCGAAGTTCATGACGATTTCATAACAATGCTGCAACGTATTGTTTTATATGTATTTTAATCGCGCATGCGGATTCCGCTTGCGTCCCGAATGCGGAGCTGCTCCCGCCCGTGCGGCGGCCATCGCCGGACTTCGCCCACAGACTTGTCCACAGGCTGCGATCGTCCCGGGACAGTGCCCGCGCCGCGCCTCGGATCGCCGCTGTCTGCGCTTCCGCGGCGCGACTACACTACGCGGCCTTTTTCCCAGATCCCGGGCCAATCCGTGAAAGACATCCTGACCGGCCTCGTGCATGGCGCACTGGACCAACTGCGCGCCGATGGCCGCATCGTCCTCGACACCCTGCCCGAGATCAGCTTCGAGCGCACCCGCGCCAAGGAATTCGGCGATTTCGCCTGCAACATCGCGATGCAGCTGGCCAAGCCGCTGGGCCGCAAACCGCGCGAGATCGCCGAATGGATCGTCGCCACCTTGCCCGCACATCCATCGCTCGCGAAGGTCGACATCGCCGGCCCGGGATTCCTCAACTTTTTCGTGACCAGCGCGACCCTGCAGCAAGTGGTCACGCGCGTGCTCGATGACGAGCGCTACGGCTTCGCGCCCAGGAATTCGCGCGAGTCGGTGCAGGTCGAATTCGTCTCGGCCAATCCGAACGGCCCGCTGCATGTCGGCCACGGTCGCGGCGCCGCCTACGGCTCGACGCTCGCCAACCTGCTCGAGGCCGGCGGCTACAAGGTCAGCCGCGAGTATTACGTCAACGACGCCGGCCGGCAGATGGACATCCTCGCCATCTCGGTGTGGCTGCGCTATCTCGAACTCGGTGGCGAAACCATCCGCTTCCCGGACAACGGCTACAAGGGCGACTACGTGCGCGGCATCGCCCGCGACCTGCGCCTCGCCGCCGGCAGCGGACTGCACCATCCGATCGCGGCCGTGTTCGCCGACATTCCCGCCGACGAGGGCCAGGGCGGAGACAAGGAAGCGCATGTCGATGCACTGATCGTGCGTGCGCGGCAACTCCTCGGCGACGCGAACTATCGCCGCCTGTTCGAAGCTGGCCTGAAGGCCTGCCTCGACGACATCAAGCAGGACCTCGGCGAATTCCGCGTCGTCTACGACCAGTGGTTCTCGGAGCGCTCGCTGACCACCAGCGGCGCCGTGCAGCGCGCCATCGACGTGCTCACCGACAAGGGCCACATGTACGAGAAAGACGGCGCGTTGTGGTTCCGCGCCACCACCTTCGGCGACGAGAAGGACCGCGTCGTGCGCCGCGACAATGGCGCAACGACGTATTTCGCCTCCGACATCGCCTATCTGCTGAACAAGTTCGACCGCGGCTACGACCGCGCCATCTACGTGTTCGGCGCCGACCATCATGGTTACGTCGCGCGCCTGAAGGCGGCGGCACAAGGCCTGGGCGTCGATCCCGAGCGCCTCGAGATCAAGCTGGTCCAGTTCGCGATCCTGTTCGAGGGTGGCGAGAAAGTGCAGATGTCGACGCGTGCCGGCCAGTTCGTCACGCTGCGCGACCTGCGTCGCGAAGTCGGTGTCGACGCTGCGCGCTTCTTCTACGTGATGCGCAGCCACGACCAGCACCTCGACTTCGATCTCGACCTGGCGCGCTCGCAGTCGGTCGACAATCCGGTCTACTACCTGCAGTACACGCATGCGCGTCTGTGCGGCCTGTTCCGCCAGGCCGTCGAAAAGTCGCTGCCGTATGACGAAGCGATCGCGCGGGCATCGCTGGAACTGCTGGGCGAACCGCAGGCCCAGGCCGTGCTGGAACAGCTCGACCGCTTCCCGGAAGACCTGCGCGGGGCGGTCGAGATCCGTTCGCCGCACCTCGTCGTCGCCGCCCTGCGTGAACTCGCGGCGCGCTACAACGCCTTCTACAACGGCCACCACTTCCTCGTGGACGACGCCGCGCAACGCAGCGCCCGCCTCGCACTCGCCGCCTGCGTGCGCCGCGTGCTCGCGAACGGCCTCGACATCCTCGGCGTGTCCGCGCCGGAGACGATGTAATGGCCAAGCGCAACTCGCAGGCGAAGATGCGCCCAAACGGCGGTGGCGGCAGCGGCAAGCAGGTGCCGTGGTGGATCTGGTTCCTTGGCGGCCTGTTCTGCGGACTCGGGCTTTCGGCGCTGGTCCTGATGAAGGAATGGGCGCCGCAACTGCGCGAAGGCGACGCGACCCTGGCCAAGCCGACCGCGGCCACCAGCACTCCGACGCCGGCCGACGACAAGCCGAAATACGACTTCTACAGTGTGCTGCCGGAGATGGAAGTGGTGGTGCCCGATGCCGAGGTGAAATCGGCCGCGACCACGCCGGCCGCAACCGAGGCACCGACTGCCACGATCCCTGCGACGCAGCGCTACATGCTCCAGGCCGGATCGTTTCGCACCAGCGCGGATGCCGACGCGCTGAAGGCCAAACTGACCCTGACCGGCATCGGGGCCCCGGTGTCGGTGCAGAAGGTGAACATCGACGGTGTCGAGTATTTCCGCGTCCGCCTCGGTCCGTTCTCCGACCTGCGAGGCGTCGACGGCGCCAAGCGCAGCCTCGAATCGAACGGGATCAGCGCCATCGCGTTGCGCGAGAGCGCCACCCCCTGATCGCTGGCTGCAGCGCACGCGTCGTCTGCCCGTTCAGAACAAGTTTTCACGGTCTTCACGTTTATTTCACAAAAATGACGTTTCTTTTCCGTTAAGGTCAAGTGTCATCCGTACTGCCCCTCGGGAGTGCAATGGATGAAGCCCGGCACTTGCCCATGGAGACCCACGCAATGATCAATCGAAAGAAACTTCCGAACGCCAATCGACTCAGCGCCGCCATCGTCGCGGCCATGATCGGCGCCTTCGTGCTGCCGCAATTCGCACTCGCCCAGGACAGCGCCGCCGCGACCTCGCAGCAGGCGCAGGAAGGCGAAGACGACGCCAAGGACGCCGACAAGGCGATGGAAAAAATCGTCGTCACCGGCTCGCTGATCCCGCAGACCGAACTCGAAACCTTCACGCCGGTCACCGTGATCTCGGCGGAAGACATCAAGACCCGCGGTTACACCCAGATTTCCGACGTCGTGAAGGAAAGCTCGTTCGCGACCGGTGGCGTGCAGGGCTCGCAGAGCTCGGCCTCGTTCACCCAGGGCGCGGAAACCGCGAGCCTGTTCGGCCTGAACGTCGGTTACACCAAGTACCTGATCGACGGCCGTCCGATGGCCGACTACCCGGCGCTCTACAACGGCAGCGACGCGTTCAACAACATCTCGGGCATCCCGATCGAGCTGGTCGACCGCATCGAAGTCCTGCCCGGCGGCCAATCGTCGCTGTACGGCTCGGACGCGATCGCAGGCGTCATCAACATCATCCTGAAGAAGACGGTCGAGAGCACCGTCGTCAGCGTGCGCGGCGGCGCCTTCACCGATGGCGGCGGCGACGTCGGTCGCATCAGCGCGGTGTCCGGTTTCACCGCGGCCGATGACCGTCTCAGCGTGCTGGTCGGTGGACAGTACGAAAACAGCAACCCGATCTGGGCCTACGATCGCGAGCTGACCCGTCAATACAACCTCAACGGCACCAGCGCACCGCTGGTCGGCCGCGACTGGCTGATCTACAGCCCGTTCACCAGCTACTACTTCCCGCTCGGCCCGGAAGTCTGCCGCGACGTCGGCGCCGGCTTCGGCGGCACCGTCGGCCTGCAGGTACGTCCTGGCTTCGGCGACGAGCTGTATTGCGGCTCGCCGTTCTCGCCGGGTTATCGCACCTTGAAGAGCGGCAAGGAGGCGTTCCAGCTTTACACGCACGCCACCTTCGCCCTGAACGACACCAATGAACTGTACGGCAACGTGCTGTACAGCCGCGAAGAGGTCGATTACCACATCGGCTCCAACTACACGTGGTGGGGCACCGGCGTCGAGTGGGGTTACTTCTACGACCCGCGCGTCGATGACCTGCTGAATCTCCAGCGCGCCTTCGTGCCGGAAGACTGGGGCAGCCGCGACGGCTACGAAAACTCGATGAGCACCGACGTCAGCCGCTCCTATGCCGTGAACCTCGGCAGCCGCGGCATGATCGGCGATTCGAACTGGGACTACGACGCCTCGCTGTCCGTCACGCAGTACGACCTCGACGAGCAGAGCTGGGCCCGCTTCGCCGATCCGATCAACGCGTTCTTCCGTGATCGCGTCCTCGGCGAACAGCAGGGCTGGGATCCGTACTACAACGCCTACCCGGTGTTCACCCCGGACTACAGCCAGTTCTACACGCTGCTCACGGCGGAAGAGATGGCGCAGTTCAGCGGCATGATCAGCTCGCGCAGCGAAACCTCGGACACGATGCTGCGCGCGCAGTTCACCAATGCTTCGCTGTTCAGCCTGTCCGGCGGCGATGCCGGTGTCGCGCTGGCGGTCGAAGGCGCCCGTCAGGATTGGGACTACTCGCCGGATCCGCGTCTGCTCAATGGCGACATCTGGGGCACGACGGCCACCGACGGCCGCGGCGAACGCGACCGCTACGCCATCACCGGCGAGATGCGCCTGCCGTTCCACGACATGCTGACGGCGTCGGTGTCGTCGCGTTACGACTCTTACCATCCGGATGGCGCGGACTCGTCGAGCAAGGCGACCTACTCGCTCGGCCTCGAGTTCCGTCCGATCGAGACCCTGCTGTTCCGCGGCAAGCTCGGCACCGCCTTCAAGGCACCGACCCTGCCCGACACCTTCCAGGCGCCGAGCGGCTATTACTCCTTCGTCACCGACTACTACCGTTGCGCGCAGGCCGGCTTCACGCCGGACAACATCGACGCCTGCCCGGCCGCCGATTCGAACCGCCAGTTCTTCGGTACCACCGAAGGCGGAACGGCACTCGAACCGCTCACCGCCGACGTGTGGAGCGCAGGCGTGGTCTGGGCCCCGATGCCGCAATTGTCGTTCTCGGCGGACTATCACAACTGGGACATCCGCAACGAGATCCAGCCGCAGAATGCCGACGGTCTCGCCTTGCGCGAATACCAGTGCCGCACCGGCCAGCCGGGTTTCGACATCAACTCGCCGACCTGCCAGGAAGCGATCAGTCGCATCACCCGCGGCGCCACCGGCCGCATCACCGAGATCAGCACGCCGAAGGTGAACGAAGCCCAGCAGCTGCTGGAGGCCGTCACGCTGGCGAGCCGTTACGAACTTGACCTCGAAGCCGCCGGCGCACTGATGTTCAACGCCTCGTACACCAAGAACCTCGAGCACGAATCGGTGGCCTTCGTCGGTGACGAAGCGGTGGATCTGATGAACCGCCCGGGCTTCAGCAGCGACCCGCACTACAAGGCGAACGCCTCGGCCACCTGGTCGTTCAACCGACTCACCACTTCGCTGTATGCCAACCACATGGGCCCGACGCCGAACAATCGCGCCCGCACGGTCGACAACTACACCGCGGCGTTGACCGGCAAGCTGTCGTCCTTCACCACGTACAACCTGAGCATGAGCTACGGCTTCACCGAGGCGCTGGACGTTTCGCTGCTGGTGAACAACCTGTTCAACGACATGCCGCCGTTCGACGCGACGTATCCGGGTTCGACCGGTGCGCCGTACAACTCGGCACAGTACTCGGCGTTCGGACGTGCGATCTATCTCGAAGCGCGTTACGACTTCGGGCAGTAAGGTTTTGCCGGCCTGACGCCGGCGCTTGATGGATCGCGGCCCCGTTCTCGAACGGGGCCGCACTTTTTCCGGTGACTGGAACGGGAACCGCCCGCCGATGGACAAGCACGATCCCGCCCAACGTTACGCCGCTGCCGTCGATGCCTTGAATCGCGGCGCTTGGGCGCAGGCACAATCCCTGGTTCAGCCGCTGATGCAAGCCGCACCCGGCCACGGCGGCGTCTGGTTCATCGCCGGCGTCGCTGCACTCAACCTGCGCCAGTTGCCGCAAGCGGCCGAACATCTGGACCGTGCCACGCGGCTATCGCCGGCGCGGGCGGACTATGGGGCCTACCTGGCGCGCGCCCTGATGGAACTGTCGCTGATGGGTCCGGCCTTGCATGCCGCCGATGCCGCCGCGCTGCGCCCGAACAAGGACGCGGTGACGCTGGAATTGCTCGGCGTCGTCTATTCACGCGCCAACGCGCACGCGAAAGCCGCGGCGGCGTTCGGTCAGGTGGCCGAGCTGCGCCCGACTTCGGCGACCGCACACTTCAATCTGGCGACGGCGCTGACCGCACTGGGCGACATTCCGGCCGCTGCCACCGCGCACGCGCGCTGCCTCGCGCTCGATCCGCGCTACTGGAAGGCGCATCTCGCGCTGGCACAGCTGCAGAAACAGCAGCCGGCGCAGAACCATCTGCCGCAGCTCACACTGTTGTTGGCCGAGCATGGCCGCGACCCGACCGCCGCGATGTATCTGCATCTCGCCCTGGCCAAGGAGATGGAAGACCTGGGCGACGATTCCGGCGCGTTCGCCCATCTGGTGGCCGGCAAGGCCGCGGGCCGACGCGACTACGACTTCAGCCGCGACCTGGCCCTGTTCGATGCCGTGATCGACGCGACGTCACGCTGGCCCGAGGGATCGCCCGGCCATGACAGCCGCCGCCCGATCTTCATCGTCGGCATGCCGCGCTCGGGCACGACCCTGGTCGAGCGCATCCTGTCGAGCCATCCCGACGTCGCCTCCTGCGGCGAACTCCAGGACTTCGGTGTCGCGCTCAAGCGCGCTTCCGGGAGCAGCACGCGCCTGTTGATCGATCCGGATACCGCGCGCCGGGCCGTGCACGTCGACGGGCAGCGGCTCGGTGCCGCGTATCTCGACAGCACCCGTGCCGTCAGCGGGACGCACCCGCGCTTCATCGACAAGCTGCCGCACAATTTCCTGTACGCCGGCTACATCGCGCGGGCGCTGCCGAATGCGCGCATCGTTTGCCTGCGGCGCGATCCGATGGACACCTGCCTCGGCAATTTCCGCCAACTGTTCGCGCAGACCTCGCCGTTCTACGACTATTCGTTCGATCTGCTCGACACCGGCCGTTATTACCTGCAGTTCGATCGTCTGATGCGGCACTGGCAGTCGCTGTTTCCGGGACGCATCCATGAGGTGCGCTACGAAGACCTGGTGAGCGATCAAGAGGCCACGACACGGGCGTTGCTCGCGGCCTGCGGGTTGGACTGGGATCCGGCTTGCCTGAGCTTCGAACGCAACGAGGCGCCGGTCGCGACCGCGAGCGCGGTCCAGGTGCGCGAGCCGATCCACGCGCGCTCGGTGCAACGCTGGAAGCGCTTCGAGTCGGAACTGGCGCCGCTGCGCGCGCTGTTGCGCGCGGGCGGACTCGCCATCGACTGAACGCACGATTCCCGTCGCGCGCGACGTCGTGCGCTTACAGTTGCGCGACGGTCTGGGTGAGCGAGTAGGTCACGTTCACCACGGCAATGCCGGCCGTGACCGGTGTTTCCCCGTGCATCGGGCAGAAACGCACCGACTTCGATTTCGCGCCGGCGGTCGCGGCGCGATCGAGCGCGCTGGAGCCGCTGCCCTTGACCAGGGCGACGCGCTGCGCCGCGCCCTGCTCGTCGAGCACCAATTTCAGCGTCACCGTGCCGTGCTCGCGATTGCGACGCGCCTGTGCCGGATATCGCCACGGATTCTGCGCATCGGTCTTGGTCGCTGCCGCCACGCTGATGCCGGGCTGCGGCGAATCCGGACACGGCACCACCGTGGTCAATGTTTCGGCGCCGACCGCGCCAACGAACAACAGAGCGGCCAAACCGCCGATGACACGCTTCATGATCGATCTCCCTGGCCGAATGGCGGCCTGCGGGACCGAAACTAAGCGCGATGGATCACCTCGGCAAGACCACTGTCATACGCGTGTCACATGGATGTGCTGGGCGGACTACTCGAACCCGTCCTGGAACACCGTGTCCACACCGGTGACACTGCTGAATCGAAACGCGCCACCGGTCTGCGTCGCGAGATAGAGATTGCCCGCGAGATCTTCGCCGAAGCTGATCGGGTTGCCCGCCGCGAGTACCGGCGCTGCCGGTCCGGTCGCCCAGCGCGTGGCGCTGAAGCCCGATGGCGCAGCGACGTCGGGCTTGCCGAAGAAGATTTCCCGCGAGCAGTAGTCGGCGTAGACGATCATGCCGCGGAATGCGGTGATCGGGCCGCGGTAACGATAGCCCCCGGTGATCGAGCACTTTCCGGAGGCCGGCGCCACGCTGCCGTGGTTGTAATCGAGAATCGGCAACAAGCCGAACGCGCAGGATCCGACGGCGCCGCCGGGAAAGCTCTGGCGTCCCTCGCAACTGCTCCAGCCGAGGTTCTGCGCACCGGCACCGGCGGCGATGAGATCGACCTCTTCCCAGTTGTTCTGGCCGACGTCGCCGACGAGCATGTCGCCGGTCAGCCGATCGAAACTGAAGCGGAACGGATTGCGCATGCCGGTGTGATAGATCTCGTCGCAGGTGCTGGACGTGCCGACGTGCGGATTGTCGGCGGGAATCCGGTACTGCGCGGTCTGCCCGGTGGCCGTGCCGCACATCTCGGCGCCGGCGTTGGGCGTGGTGCCATCCACATCGATGCGCAGGATCTTGCCCAGCAGCGCATAGTTGGGCGGTGTGCCGGGCGCGCAATTGGCCGGATTGTTGTCGGCCGGCTTGCGCCACAGGCACTGCGCGAAGCCGTGCGGATTGTTCTGCGGACCGCCATCGCCCATCGAGACGTAGAGATAGCCGTCGGGGCCGAATTGCACGCCGCCACCATTGTGGTTCGCCGCCATGTCGCCGATGGTGACGAGCACGCGCCGGGTCAGCGGGTCGACGGTATTGGCCGTCGGCGGCGACGCGGTGTACTCGACGGTGAGTTGGTCGGCCGACGTGCCGATATTGCCGCCGCCCGGCGCGCGCGTGTGCTGAACGTAGAGTCGGCCGTTGCTCGCGAAGTCGGGATGCAACGCGAGTCCCAGCAGTCCCTGCTCGCTCGACGTGCTCACCGGCACCGAGAGCAACGGCGTTGCGTCCACGGAATTGGTGTCGCTGCGATAGATGTAGATGTTGCCCGAGCGCGATACCACGAACAGTCGTCCGGTGCCGTCATTCGGCTGCGCGAAGGCGATCGGCTGCGCGACGCCCGGCAGGTTGATCTGCGTCAGGGTCAGATCGGCCGGGACCGTCTGGGCAGGGACGGCACACGATCCGGTGAATGCAGCGATGATCAGGGCGATGCGCGCACTCGGCGACATGGTCTTGCTCCGATTCGGAACGGCAGCGTTCGGCTGCGGCGATGATGCGAGTCTAGCGAATCTCACAAATTGCAACATGCGCCGAGTCGCATCGCGCGACCGCGTCAACCGCGCCGCTTCAACCGGATCAGGCCCGAAGTGTCGTCATCGCCACGGCCTTCGCCCATCAGCGTCGCGTAGTTCGCCAGCGACAGATCGACGATGTCGTGATTCACGCCGGCAGCGATGGCGAGCTCGCGCACGATCTTCAGGTCCTTGTGCAGCAGCTGCAGCTTGAATCCGACCGCGAACTCGTCGCGCAGCATGGTCGCGCCGCGCTTGTCCATGAACCAGTTCGATGCCGCGCCGGCACCGAGTGTCGGCAGCAACCGCTCCGCATCGAGCCCGAGCGCTTCGCCGAGCGCCAGCCCTTCGCAGACCGCCTGCGCGATGCCGGCGACGATCACCTGATTCACCGCCTTGGTGTTCTGGCCGGCACCGACCGCGCCCATCAGCGTGATCTTCGCCGCGAACGCTTCGATCGCCGGACGCACGCGTTCCAGCGTCGCCGCATCGCCGCCGGCCATCACGCTGAGCTTGCCGTTCCTGGCACCTTCGACGCCGCCGGACACCGGTGCGTCGATGAAATCGGCGCCGACCGCGCGCAGGATCTCCGCCGCGCGCTTCGCGCTGGTCGATGCGATCGTCGAGGTATCGACCAGCACGAAGCCCGGCCGGGCCTGCTTCGCCAGCGCTTCGGCGAGCCCGAGCACATCGCAGTCCGCGGTCACGCAACTGACGACGACATCGCAATGCGCGGCAAGCTCGCCGGCATCCGCAGAGGCCTGCACGCCCGCGTGTTCCGCTGCGAAGCGTTGCGCCTTCTCGTGCGTGCGGTTCGCCACCGCCACCAGCAAGCCGAGGCGATGCAGGTGCCCGGCCATCGACAGGCCCATGGCACCGAGGCCGACGAATCCAAGTTTCAACATGCTCATGCGTGCGGCGATTCCTGCAGGTAGGTGTAGGCGGTCAGTCCGGCTTCGAGATCGGCGGCGATGCGCT
>DATMVT010000017.1:0-2897 GCA_035562895.1 Patescibacteria group bacterium
CCCGGCCGACGTCGTGTCCCGGTTCCACACCATCCACCATCCCCGCATTCATCTGCTCGGCGAGTTGGCGCAGATCGTTGTCGTTCGCGAGATTGATGCCCATGGAATTCTTCCGTTGGTCGCCGAACAGGTGCGCCGGCAAGTCGATGCGGGGATGGTGGATGGTGTGGAACCGGGACACGACGTCGGCCGGGTCCTTGACGATGTCGGTGATGGCCTGGCTCTCGTCGACGATGCGATTGACGAAGCTCGTGTTCGCGCCGTTCTCGAGCAGGCGTCGCACCAGATAGGGCAGCAGGTCCTCGTGCGAGCCGACCGGCGCATACACGCGGCACGGGATGTTCAGGTTGTTCTCGCCGACGACCTCGGCATAGAGGTCCGCGCCCATGCCGTGCAGGCGCTGGTACTCGTACGGACGGCCCTCGGCGAAATGATGGATCGCCGCGATCGTGTGCGCGTTGTGCGTCGCGAACTGCGGATAGAACAGGTCGCCGTAGCCGAACAACTTGCGTGCGCAGCCGAGGTAGGCGACGTCGGTGTTCGGCTTGCGCGTCCACACCGGGAAGCCGACGTGGCCATCGACTTGCGCGCGCTTCACTTCCGAGTCCCAATAGGCGCCCTTGACCAATCGCACGCACCAGCGACGGCCGCTCTCGCGGGCCTGCTGCGCCAGCCAGTCGATCACCTGCGGGCAGCGCTTCATGTAGGCCTGGATCGCCAGGCCGAAGCCGTTCCAGCCTTCGAGCGACGGGTGCTTGAAAACCGCGCCGATCACTTCCAGCGACAGTTCCAGTCGATCCGCTTCTTCGGCGTCGACGGTCATGCCGATCTTCTGCGCCATCGCGAGTTGTGCCAACTCGAGCAGCATCGGCGTCAGCTCGGCCTTGACGCGGGCACGCTTGGCGACCTCGTAACGCGGATGCAGGGCGGACAACTTGACCGAGATCGAGGGCGCATCCAGCACCGACGGATACGGGCCGTGTGCGCCGATCGCGAGGATCGCGGCCTTGTACGCCTCGAAATAGCGCGCGGCATCGGGGCGTGTCAGCGCCGCTTCGCCGAGCATGTCGAACGAATGCCGATAGGCACGACCGTCCTTGTCGCGCGAGCGGTCCAGCGCTTCGCCGATGGTGCGACCGAGCACGAACTGATGGCCCATGATGCGCATCGCCTGGCGGACCGCGAGGCGCACCACCGGTTCGCCGCTGCGTGCGACCAGGCGCTTGATCGCGCCGAGGAAGTTCTGCTGCGTCTCCTCGGCCAGCGAAATCAGCTTGCCGGTCAGCATCAGGCCCCAGGTGCCGGCATTCACGAACAGCGAGGAGCTCTTGCCGCGGTGGCTGTCCCATGCGGCGTCGCCGAGCTTGTCGCGGATCAACTTGTCGGCGGTGTCGGCGTCCGGGATGCGCAGCAGGGCCTCGGCCACGCACATCAGCAGCACGCCTTCCTCGGAGGACAGGTCGTACTCGCGCATGAAGCTCTCGACGGCGCTTTGCCGTTGCGCCTTCACGCGCACCCGGGCGACGAGGTCTCCGGCGCGCGTCAGCACGGCGGTACGGGCGGTCTCGTCCAGCGTCGCCGCCGCGAGGAGGGGCTTCAGGGTCTCGGCCTCGTCGCTGGCATACGCAGCCGTCATCGCTTGCCACAAAGCGTCGCCGGGCATCGGCAGTTCAGGGGAGAGAATGGCGAGCGATTGGTTCATGGGCGGCCGATTCAGCAGCGTGAGACGCGCCCGGGGACGCGCAAGGGCGCGTAGTGTAGCGACGCGAATGCGCCATGTAGCGAAGGTTTTCGGGCAGTTTGCCGCGGATTCGGTTGCCCCTGCGGGCGGGCGACCACTATGATGCGCAGCTTCAAAAGCGGCGCGTGCATGATCGTCTCCGTTCCTGCTTCGGATGGTGCCGGACTCAGGCTATGCCTGAAGCCGAACCGTGCGTTGAGCGGTCGCGGTGTCGTGATGGCCTTCGTCGCGATGGGGTCGACCTGCCTGGCGGTTGCGCTCTGGAGTGCGGTGCAAGGCAACGTGTTCGCGCCATTCTTCGCGGCGCTGGACATCGTGCTGGTCGGGGTGGCGTTGCGGCTGGTCTGGCGCAGCGGTGAACGCGCGGAGTGGATCGAATTGTCCGACGACGCGCTGACCGTGCGCCGCGAGGCGTTCGGTCGCTCGGTCGAAGCGGCGCGCTTCCACCCGTATTGGGTGCGGCTTGGGCCGGCACCACAGGGGCACCCGCGGGTGATCCTGAGTTCGCATGGACGGTCGCTCGAAGTGGGCGCCTTCCTCGGCGAAACGGAACGCGAGGCGCTGGCCGCGACATTGCGGACGGCGCTTGGACAAATGAAGCACTGAGGCCGGCACGTCCGGATGGGATGAAACGATGAAGCGAATCGGCTCGATGTTTACGCGGCTTGCTCTCGCCGCCTCCGCGCTGGCGTTCAGCCTGCCTGGTTTCGCGGCGGTGGACCGCTGGAAGCTGAACATGACGCCCGGCGTGACCGAGGTGTCGCAGCAGGTCTACGACATCCACATGATCATCCTGTGGATCTGCATCGTCATCGGCGTGCTGGTCTTCGGCGCGATGGGCGTGGCGATCTTCCGCTTCCGCAAGTCGAAGGGCGCGGTCGCCGAGAAGTGGTCGCACAACGACAAGGCCGAGGTCGTGCTGACGGTGATCCCGGTGCTGATCCTGGTCGCGATGGCCTGGCCGGCGACCAAGGTGCTGATCAACATGGCCGATACCCGCGATGCCGAGATGACCATCGAAGTCACCGGTTACCAGTGGAAGTGGGGATACCGCTATGTCGACTCGGGCGTGAGCTTCATCAGCTCGCTCGACCGCCAGAGTGACGATACCCGCCAGCTCGGCTCGGGCATGGACCCGAAGGACGTGAAGGGCTAC
>DATMVT010000018.1:0-3336 GCA_035562895.1 Patescibacteria group bacterium
CCTTCAGCCAGATCAAGGACGCGATGGTGTTCGCCGTCGCGCCCCCGCCGGTGACCGAACTGGGCACCACCGGGGGTTTCAATCTGTACCTCAAGGACAACAGTGGCGCGGGCCATGCGGCGCTGGTCGACGCACGCAACCAGCTGCTGGGCCTGGCCGGCAAGAGTCCGTTGCTGATGGGCGTGCGTCCGAACGGCCAGGATGACCAGCCGCAATTCAAGCTCGACGTCGACACCGAGAAGGCGAGTGCGCTCGGCATCGGCATCGACGCCATCAACAGCACGCTGACTGTCGCCTGGGGTGGCCAGTACGTCGACGACTTCATCGATCGCAATCGCGTCAAGCGCGTCTATGTGCAGTCGGACGCCGAGTTCCGCATGGTGCCGGAGGATTTCAACCGCTGGTACGTGCGCAACAACGACGGCGACATGGTGCCGTTCTCGGCGTTTGCGGGCTGGCGCTGGGATTACGGTTCGCCGCGCCTGGAACGCTACAACGGCGTGCCCGCGATCAACATCACCGGCATGCCCGCGGCGGGCGTCAGTTCCGGCGATGCGATGGCGGAGATGGAGCGCCTCGCGGCCCAATTGCCGCTGGGCTTCGGCATCGAATGGAGCGGACAGTCGTATCAGGAACGCGTGGCCGACGCGCAGACGCCGATCCTGTATGCACTGTCGTTGCTGATCGTGTTCCTCTGCCTCGCCGCACTGTACGAGAGTTGGTCGATCCCGACGTCGGTGCTGCTGGTGGTGCCGCTCGGCATCCTCGGCACCGTGCTGTTCACCTGGCTGCGCGGGCTGGAACGCGATGTCTACTTCCAGGTCGGCATGCTCACGACCGTCGGTCTCGCCAGCAAGAACGCGGTGCTGATCATCGAATTCGCGAAGGCCAACGTCGAGCGCGGCATGGGTCTGGTCGAAGGCACGCTGGCCGCGATCGGTGACCGCCTGCGCCCGATCCTGATGACGTCGATCGCATTCGGTTTCGGTGTGTTGCCGCTGGCGATCGCGAGTGGTGCCGGTTCCGGCGCACAGCGTGCGATCGGCACCGGCGTGATCGGCGGCATGCTGTTCGGCACCTTCCTCGGCATCTTCTTCATCCCGCTGTTCTTCGTGGTCGTCAGGCGCTGGTTCGGGCGCGGTAACACCGCATCGGGAGCACCGTCGTGAGCGCCGCCGACACCGAACGCGCCAGCGCGCAGCGCGACCGCATCCTGAATGCGGCCAACCGCTGCTTCATCGAACACGGCTTCCACGCCGCGAGCATGTCCAGCATCGCCGACGCCGCCGACATCAGCGCCGGCCTGATCTATCGCTACTTCGACAGCAAGAGCGCCATCATCCTCGCGATCATCGAACGCCAGCTGGCGGAGAAGCGCGCGGACATCGCTTCGCTGCAGCCGGGCGTCGATTTCGCCGGGCGCATCGGCGAACTGGTGGCGCGCTGGCGCGCCGGCGACGTGCGCGCGATGAGACCGGCGCTGTTCCTGGAAATGAGTGCGTTGGGCACGCGCGACCCGCAGATCGGCGCCGCGTTGTCGACTTCCGACCGGCTGACACGCGGCGATTTCGCGGCCTGGCTGAAACAGCGTGCCGAGCGTTCCGGCACGCCCTTGTCGGACGCGGACGCCCAGGTGCGTGCGTTTGCGCTGCAATGCCTGGTCGAGGGACTGGCGTTGCGCGTCGTGCGCGAGCCCTACACCACCGACGCCCAGGTAGCGGCATTGATGGCGCAGACGCTGCCGACCATCCTGCCCTAGGAGCCTGCGCGGCAGAAGTCGAACTTGCCTGAGGGATTTGCGACACTCGCGGCATGACGACTTCATATCTGCCGTACGCCCCTGGTCAGTCGCTGTTGCTGCCGCCTGCGCTTGAAGACTGGCTGCCCGAAGGGCATCTGGCCTACTTCATCAGCGATACCGTGGACGCGCTCGATCTGTCGGCGTTCCATGCGCGTTACGCGAAAGGCGGGCCGCGCAACCAGCCGTTTCATCCGGCGATGATGGTGAAGGTGCTGGTGTATGGCTACGCGACCGGCGTGTTTTCTTCGCGCAAGCTGGCGCGACGCCTGCATGAGGACGTGGCATTCCGGGTGCTTGCGGCGGGCAACTTCCCGGCCCATCGCACGCTGAGCGATTTCCGCGCATTGCATCTGGAGGAACTGGCGGCGCTGTTCGCACAGGTCGTGCGGTTGGCACGCGAATGCGGTCTGGTGAAGCTGGGCACGCTCGCCGTGGACGGCACCAAGGTGAAGGCCAATGCGTCACGCCATAAGGCGATGAGCTACGCGCGCATGCAGCAATCCGAAGCCGAGTTGAAGGCGCAGATCGCGGCACTGCTCGAACGCGCCCGCGCGACCGATGCCTCGGAAGCTGCGGAGTCGGACCAGGATCTGCCGGCCGAGGTTGCTCGGCGCGAGGCGCGGTTGGCGGCGATCAGTGCCGCCAAGGCACGTCTGGAAGCACGTCAGCGCGAAGCCGATGCGGCGCGCGGGCGCGGTCCGGACGATGATCGCCGTCCGCGTCATCCGGATGGCACGCCCAAGCGAGGCAAGTCGTATAGCCGCGACTTCGGCGTGCCAGCGGACAGCGACCAGACCAGTTTCACCGATCCGGACAGCCGGATCATGAAGCAGGCCGGGGGCGGCTTCGAACACAGCTACAACGCGCAAACCGCGGTGGACGCCGAACACCAGATCATCGTGGCCGCCGAACTGACGGCCTGTGCATCCGACAGCGGCGAGCTGCCCGGCATGGTGGCTGCCGTCGCGACGACACTGGGCGCACTCCCGGAGCGCGTGCTCGCCGATGCGGGTTATCGCAGCGAAGCGGCGCTGGAAGCGCTATCGACCACATCGTGCGACGTGATCGTCGCGCTCGGCCGTGAAGGCCGCGAACATGCAGCGATCGACGCGGCGAAATATCCACGCACGGCGAAGATGGCCGAACGTCTGCACAGCGAGGAAGGCAAGGCTGCCTACCGGCGTCGTAAGGCAATCGTCGAAGCGCCGAACGGATGGATCAAGGCCGTGCTCGGATTCCGCCAGTTCAGTCTCCGTGGCACCGGCAAGGTGCGCGCGGAGTGGAAGCTCGTATGCATGGCACTGAATCTTCGCCGGATGGCCTACGCATGACCGACCAAGAACGCGCATCCGCGCGCGGCAACGCCCTCACCGCGCCGCCAAACATCGCACTTACGGTCCATCGCAACGCTCATCATCAGCGCTCACGACTCGACGACGCCATAACCGCCCACCGTCGTCAGCCTTTGCGCTTCTGCCGCGCAGGCTCCTAGCGGAAACTTGCACCCTCACCCAAATCGACTCTTCGGCTTCTCG
>DATMVT010000019.1:0-3897 GCA_035562895.1 Patescibacteria group bacterium
TCGCGACTCCGGTGGCGGCATCGCGGTGTTTCCGAAGGTTCGCGAAGCGGCGTTCTCCGACCCGGTTCTGGTCGAGCGCAACAACAGCGAGGCGATCGAGGTCGGCGAGAATCACGTCGTGGTCGTCCGCATCCTCGAGCACAAGCCGGCGGCTCCGCGGAAGTATGAAGACGTGGTCGCGGAAGTGAAGAGCACGCTTGCGGGCGAACGTCAGGCAAGGAAGGCAAAGGACGATGCGGATGCGCTGTTCAAGCGATTGCGCGCCGGTGAATCGCTGGATGCGCTCGCGGCTTCGACCGGCGTGCAGGTGGCGGTTGCCGAGGGTGTGGGGCGCAACGCCATGACCCACGATGCCAAGTTGGTGAGCGAGGCGTTCAAGCTGTCACGACCGGCGGAAGGCAAATCGTCGCAGTCGCTGGTGCAAGGCGGTGATCAGCGCTATTCGCTGGTCGAACTCACCGCCGTGAAGGATGGCGATGCCAAGGCGCTGGACGATGCGGCACGAACTGCGGCGCGCGACAGTTTGAAGTCGGGTTTCGCGTCCAGCGACAACATCGCCTTGCGTGATGCGCTGCGCAAGCGCGTTGACATCGTCGTCCATGAAGATCGCCTCTGATCCGGACGACGCGGAGACGATGAAAAAGGCGCCGAGAGGCGCCTTTTTCGTATGCGCGTCGTGCCTAGTCGATCAGATCCCGGTCATGCCCAAGACGTTGTACCCGGAGTCGACATAGGTGATTTCGCCGGTCATGCCGGCCGCAAGGTCGGAACACAGGAATGCGGCGACATTGCCGACTTGTTCGATCGTGACATTGCGCCGCAATGGCGATGCTTCCTCGACATGTTCCAGCATCTTGCGGAAGTTGCTGACGCCCGAAGCGGCAAGCGTGCGGATCGGTCCTGCCGAGATCCCGTTGACGCGAATGCCCTCGGGTCCGAGGCAGCGCGCGAGGTAGCGCACGTTGGCCTCAAGCGAAGCCTTGGCCAGACCCATGACGTTGTAATTCGCCATGGCGCGGATCGCGCCGAGATAGCTCAACGTCAGGATGGCGCTTTCGTGGCCGCGCATCATCGGGCGCGCCGCTTTCGCGAGTGCCGCGAGGCTGTAACTGGAGATGTCGTGCGCGATGTTGAAGGCCTCGCGCGAGATGCTGTCGAGGAAGTCGCCCTGGATCGATTCGCGCGGCGCGAATCCGACCGAATGCACCAGAATGTCGAGTCGATCCCATTGGCGCCCGAGCGCTTCGAACAACGTCGCGATTTCGGCATCCGAGGCGACGTCGCACGGCAGCACGATGTTTGATCCGTACTCCTTGGCGGCATCTTCGACGCGCGACTTGAGTCGGTCGTTCTGGTAGCTGAATGCGAGTTCGGCGCCTTCGCGGTGCATTGCTTCCGCAATGCCGCTGGCGATCGAGCGTTCGCTGGCGATGCCGACGATGAGTGCGCGCTTGCCTTGCAGGAAACCCATGGAAATCCTCTCGATGCGAAACGACGGGCGCGCAGTCTAGCCGGCGGCTTTCGGCAGCAGCAACGATGCGCCGGCGTACTGATGAGTCACGTCGACTTCAGGGAAGCCGCAAACGCTGGCCCGGGCGCAGCAAGGATTTCGCGGTCAGGCCGTTTGCCACGAGCAGCGCAGCCAGGGTGACGCGGTGATGGCGCGCGATCTGCCAGGCCGATTCGCCGCTGCGCACGACATGCACGCGAGTTCCGTCATTGCCCGGCTCACGCGCCCTGCGCTGGATCGGCTCGGGCGCGGCATTCGCGATCGCGGCCGCGCTGGTGGCGGCCAAGTGTTCGGGCAGCAGGATGAACGAACCGCCTTCGACATGCCCATGTCGCCACGCCGGATTCCATTTCTGCCACTGCGCGACGGGCACGCCGGACAGCGCGGCCAGTTGCGCGGTGTTCATCGCATGCGGCAATGCGATCGGGACGAGTTCATCGCGGCGGTCGAAGGCCGGGAGCGTCAGCTCGACGCTGTCCGGACGTGCGGCCACGCAGGCCAGCGCGCGCAACTTGACGAGGTGTTCATGCGTGATCGGACTGACCGCGAGATGCTCGGCCTGAATCGACTTGCCGGCCTTGCGGGCGCGATCCATGGCGCCCTTGATGCGGAATTCGCCGGCGTTGTAGGACATGGTCACCAGCGACCAATCACGATCGAAGGTGAGGGCAAGGTGTTCGATCAGGTCAAGTGCTGCACGCGTGGCCGCCACGAAGTCGAGTCGTCCATCATAGTCATCGGTGATGCGCAGGCCGCGCCAGCGTGCCGTCGCCGGCATGATTTGCCAGGCGCCGGCCGGGCGATCGCCGCGCGTGCGAAACGCCTGGTAACGACTCTCGACGAAGGGGAGCCAGACGAACTCCGAGGGCAGATTGCGGCGTGCCAGTTCGTCGGCGACATAGGCGATCCAGGGGGCGGCCGCAGTCATGGCTTCGGCGTGCCGCTTCGGCGATTGTGCATAGATGCGCTGCCAGCGACGCACCGCCGGCGACGGCGTGTCGCAATCGACGAAGGCATGGCGCTCGACGATGGCTTGCCACAGGGAGGGTTCGACAACGACCGCGGAGGCTTGCGTGCCGGGACTTTCGGGCTCGGGCGTCGCTAGGGTCGGCTCCTCGGCCGATGCGGGTCTTGGCGTGCGTGGTTCCTCGATCCGGGGCGGCGTCATCTCGTTCGGCGCGTTCGCCGCGGGCGACGCGGGGGCGTCGTCGCGGACGGGCGCGGCACACGCCGCCAGCAGCAAGGTCGTTGCCGCAAGCAGCGCACGGACCAGTCGCTGATGTTCAGGCATGGACGTTCTTCCATTGTCGCAACGCACTGAAGATTTCGGCTGAATCCTGCAGGTCGCGATCGACGTGGCGGCAGACGGCTTCGCGCACTTTGGGGTGGTCGCAACGCAAGAACACGTTGCTCTCCAGTTCTCCAGCAAGTGGAAACGGCACGCTGGCGCCACCGTCGGCGAGCCGGTCGATGCGCGCACGGAGCGCTGGATTGTCGGGTTCAACCACTTCGGCAAAGCGGAGATTCGCACGGGTGTATTCGTGCGCGCAGAACACGCGTGTCGCCCCGGGCATGCGCGCGATCCGCTGCAACGAGGCATGCAGGTCGGCGGCTTCGCCTTCGAACACGCGCCCGCATCCGCCGCCAAAGAGGGTGTCGCCGACGAAAATCGCATCCGCGACGCGATAGGCAAGATGCGTCCGCGTGTGTCCGGGAACATGCCAGACCGTGATTTCCGGAAATCCTTCGATGCGAACGACATCGCCGTCTGCGCACGCTTGCGTGACCATCGGCATGCGCGCGTCATTCGGACCGAAGACCGGGCAAGAGGCGTTCGAACGCAATGCCGCTGCGCCGCCGATGTGGTCGGGATGATGGTGCGTGAGCAAGAGGGCGGCGAGTTCGAGTCCAAGCGACTGCAGCGCATCGGCGACCACCTCGGCATCGCCGGGATCGATCGCGATGGCCCGCCGACCGGATTGCAGCAGCCACAGATAGTTGTCCGCGAAGGCGGGCAGGGTATGCACGGTCAGGTCGGCGACCTGGGTGGAGGCAAGGATCGGCATCGAATGCAATTCTTCCGGATGCAGCCCGGCTTGTATCACAATCGAGTTCCCGCGAACCCGAGTGGTGTCATGCCCCTGACCCGTGAAACGCCGATTGATGCATCGCCGCGCTGGTGGCCGCGCTTGCAGGCGGCCGAGCGGCGGGCATTGATCGGGACGCCGGCTGCCGACGAGCGCGAACTCTGGATCGCCGCGCAGCCTGCGGAGACCGTGCCGCGATCCGGTGTGCTCGATCTCGTTGCCGACGTCCGCCAGCTGCAAGGCGACTTCCGGGCTGCTGTCGACCGCTGGCCGTTGCGCGAGGACAGCATCGATCGCGTC
>DATMVT010000020.1:0-29421 GCA_035562895.1 Patescibacteria group bacterium
CAATCGCCATTTGCAGGGCACGGCCGACGACTGGTTGCTGGCGCTGAATGCATTGGGCGTCACCGCCGCGCTCGTGAGCCTGTATGAACTGGTCCAGACCTTGCGCCGGCAACGATCGAGTCGGGCGATCCGCGTCGTGCAGGCATCCTTGCTGTTGCCGGTGTTGCTGTTGCCGCTGTGGTCGCACGCCATGCTGGCGCCGATGCTGTACGGCGCCAGCGCGTTGTTCCTGATCGCCGCGATGGTGCAGGCATTCCGGCATGCCTGGTCCGGCGATGCCGAATCACGCGTGATGACGACCGGGTTGATCGTGCTGTTCGCGACCCTGATCTACGACATGACCTCGGAACTGGGCTTGCTGCCTCGCGTCGAGGGAATGCCGATCCTCGGCTTCACCGTGCTGTATTTCGCCGCCGCGCGCGCGCTCAGCCTGCGCTACGACCGCGAGTACCGCGAACTCGTCGACCTTCGCGGCGAACTCGAATCACGGGTGCAGCAACGCACGACCGACCTCGAAGTCGCCGTCCGTCAGCTCGATGCGTTGTCGCGCACCGACCCCCTGACCGGCCTCGCCAACCGGCGCAGCTTCATCGCGTCGGCCTCGGCGCGCCTGCAGCAGGGTCCGATCAGCCTGATCATGATCGACCTCGATCATTTCAAGCGCATCAACGACGCCCACGGCCATGACGTCGGCGACGCCGCATTGCGCGCCGTGGCCGAAGCGCTGAACGTCGCCCTGGGTGATCGCGGCATGGTCGCGCGCTGGGGTGGCGAGGAGTTCATCGTGTGGTCGGCCGTGCCCGATGCCCAGGCCCTCGCCGAGTCGTTGCGTTCGGCGATCGCGGCGATCGTGCTCGACATCGGCGATCCGCGACTGCAGCTGACCGCCTCGCTCGGCCGTGCCGAATGTCGCGAGCGCAGCGAATTCGACGCCTGCGTCGCGGCCGCCGATCGCGCCTTGTATCGCGCCAAGCGGCAGGGCCGGAATTGCGTCGTCCAAGCCGCGGATTGAGGGCGCGTGTCCGCATGGATCGGGATTCCGCGTTCCGTGTATCGTCGCCGCGATTGCCGGAATCCGCCATGCACCCACCCAAGCGTTCCTATTTTGCCTACATCTCGGCCCTGCTCGGCGTCTTGTCGCTGATCGGCGTGCTCTGTTTCCATTTTCCGGAACTGCTGACCAGCAAGGAATTCCGCAACGCCTACAGCGAAGACTTCGCGCGCAACCTGCTCCTGATCGGGCTGGTCGCTGCCTTCGTGCTGGGCACGTTCGCGATCCTGCGCGGCCGCAATCGCCGCGTCGCCCTGCTCGGCGTCGTGACCGCGACGCTGGCGGTGCTGCTCGGCGGCAGCGACGTGCAGTTCGACGCGATCGGGCAGACGCCCTGGTCGCTCGGTCTCGACTGGTTCGTGATCTCGTTGTTCTTCTCGGCGCTGGTGTTCGTGCCGATCGAGCAGTTCCTCGGCGCGCGCGCGCAGTCGCCGTTGCGGCCGGAATGGCGCACCGACATCGGCTACTTCTTCCTGACCCACGTGCTGGTGCAGTTCATCCTGATCCTGGTGACCGCGTCGACCACGCAGATCGCCGGTTTCGCGCAGTTTCCCGGCCTGCAGCAGACCATCCAGTCCTGGCCGGTGTGGGTGCAATTCCTGCTTGCGGTGTTCTTCGCCGATCTCGCCCAGGCCACGTTGCATCGCGCCTACCACAACATCCCGTGGCTCTGGCGCTTCCACGCCGTGCATCACTCGTCCGAGCACATGGACTGGCTGGCGGGATCGCGCATCCATCTGGTCGAAGTGGTGTTGACGCGCACGGCCGTGCTCGCGCCCCTGATCGTGCTCGGCTTCTCGGCCGCGGCCTTGAACGCCTACGTGATCCTCGTCGGCCTGCAGGCGGTGCTCGCGCACGCCAACCTCGGCCTCCGCTTCGGATTCCTCGAGTACCTGGTCGTGCTGCCGCGTTACCACCATTGGCACCACGTCCGCGACAAGGACTACGTCGACGTGAACTACGCCATCCACCTGCCCCTGATCGACATGATCATGGGTACCTTCAAGCTGCCACCGCAGGGCGAATGGCCCGAGGAATACGGCGTGCTGAAGCCGGAAACCGTGCCCGCGGGCATCCTCAGGCAGCAATGGATGCCATTCTCGCGGCGCAAGATCTGGCGCGAAGTGTCCTAGCCCGCGGCATACTCGGGCGCATCAGCTTCGGAGCCCGACATGACCGCACTCTGGCAATTGCCCGCCCTCGAATGGATCGACCGGCTCGCACGCCGTGACGTGTCGGTACGTGAATCGGTGGACGCGCAGATCGCGCGCATCGAGGCGGTCAACCCGGCCATCAACGCACTGGTCGTGGCGCGTTTCGATGACGCGCGACGCGAAGCCGATGCCGCCGACGCGGCGCGTTCGCGCGGAGAGCGGCTCGGCCCGCTGCACGGTCTGCCGATCAGCATCAAGGAATGCCTGGCGGTCGCCGGCACCGCGGCGACCGGCGGCCTGCTGCCACGCCGGACCACGATCGATTCGGAAGACGATCCGCATGTCGCGCGTCTGCGTGCCGCCGGCGGCATCGTGCTCGGCAAGACCAATGTGCCGCAGCTGATGGCCTTCGTCGAGACCGACAATCCGGTGTACGGACTGACCCGCAATCCCTGGCAGGCCGATCGCGCCTGCGGCGGCTCGACCGGCGGCGAAGGGGCCTTGATCGCGGCGGGCGGTTCGCCGCTCGGCCTCGGCACCGACATCGGCGGCAGCATCCGCGTGCCGGCGGCGTTCTGCGGCATTTTCGGCTTGAAGCCGGGAACCGGTCGCGCCAACGACGCCTGCGGCATCGGCTTCTCGAAAGGCCAGCGCGCGATCATTTCGCAAGCCGGCGTGCTCGCGCGCAGCAGCGCCGACGTCGAACTCGGCACGCGCATCGTGTTCGGGGAATTCGACGCGACCCGCGGTCCCCTGTCGAACCCGCCACTGGCGCGCACCGGCGACATCGATACCGCAGGCTTGCGCGTCGCCATCATCGAGGACGACGGCGTGTTCCCGGTGCATGCCGCCGGTCGCCGCGCCGTGCAGGAAGCCGCCGAACATCTCCGGGCGGCGGGCATCGGGGTCGCATCGTGGGCGCCACCGCCCCTGATCGACGCCCAGGAAATCTTCTATCACCTGCTGTCGAGCGATCGCGGTGCCGAGATCCGTCGCCAGCTCGCGGGCTCGCCGGTCGATTCGCGCATCGCGCGCTTGCGTTTCTTCGCCTCGCGCGGCCGGATCTTCAACCGCGCGCTTGCGGCCTTGCTGCGCGCCTTCGGCCAGATCAGTGCCGCCGACATGCTGTCCTGCTTCGGCGATGGCGCGACGGACCACTACTGGCGTCAGGTGATTCGCCAGCAAGTCTTCGAGCGACGCTTCGACGCCGAGTTGCGTGGCACCGGATTCGACGCCGTCCTGATGCCCGCTTTCGGCACGCCCGCGTATCGTCACGGACAATCGGCGGACCTCGGGGTCGCCGGCACCTACTCCTCGCTCTGGAACGTGCTCGGCTGGCCCGCCGGCATCGTGCCGATCACGCGCATTCGCGCGAACGAAGCGGTGGGTCGCGCAACCACTCGGGATCGGGCCACGCAGGCGGCCGCAGCCTGCGAACGCGATTCGACCGGACTTCCGGTCGCCGTGCAGCTCGCGGCACCGCTGGGTCAGGAAGGCCGAGTGCTGGCCCTGATGCAGCAACTCGAGGTCCAGGTTCGCAGCCGTCCGGATTTTCCCGCGACGCCGGTGACGCCGTTTCCGTTGCCTTGACCCGCTAGGCTTGCAACGACCTCTCCCTGCTGAAGCCCATGATCCCGAACCTCGGCACCTCCGGCATCGCCCATGCCATCCAGCTCGCCGTCGCGCCGGTGTTCCTGCTCACCGGCGTGTCGGCGCTGCTCGGCGTTCTGGCCGGTCGACTGGCACGCATCGTCGATCGCGCCCGCCGCATCGAGACGGTTGCGGAGGGCGACGACGCGAAGTCGATGCGCGCCCGCGGCGAACTGCGCTTGATCGCGCAGCGCGGGCGCGTGGTCAGCTGGGCCATTGCGCTCGGCACCTTCACGGCGCTGCTGATCGCCGCGGTGATCGCCCTGATGTTCATCGGCGCCTTCTTCGGCTTCGACGCGTCGGTGCCGGTGGCCCTGCTGTTCATCGCCGCGATGCTGTCGATGATCGCCGCGCTGGCCCTGTTCCTGCGCGAAGTCTTCCTCGCCACCGCGACGTTGCGCTTCAGCGGCGCGACGTTCCATGAACTGAGCCGCGGCAGCGGGCAAGACACGTCGCGCGATTGACCGGGATCAGGCGCGACGCCCGGACCGGCGCTAGCATCCGGTCCATCACGGAGCCCCCATGACCCGCACCGATTTCGTCGCCGACACCGCCACCGCCCTCGCGCGCATCCTCGAACGCTGCCCGCAGGCGATCGTCGCCGCGGCACCGCTCGGACTGGGCAAGCCGAACCGCTTGTTGAATGCGCTGTATGCCGCGATCAAGGCGGATCCGGCGCGATCGCTGCAACTGTTCACGGCCTTGTCGCTGGCGCGGCCGCAGCCGAAGCCCGGACTCGAAGCACGCTTCGCGCAACCGTTCATCGACCGGCATTTCGGGGCCGATTATCCGGACCTGGGCTATGTCCTCGATCAGCGCAGCGGGCAGTTGCCGGCCAATGTCTCGATCCACGAGTTCTACTTCCAGTCCGGGGCGTGGCTCGGCAACGACACGGCGCAACGGCACTACGCGAGCATCAACTACACCCATGTCGCCCGCGACATGGCGGCGCGCACGCCGAGCCTGCTGCTGCAACTGGTCGCGCGGCGCGGCGATCGCCTGAGCCTGTCGTGCAATCCGGACGTGACGCTGGAACTGCTCGAACGCATGGCCGCGAACGGACAGCCGCGCCCGTACGTCGTCGCCGTCGTGCATCCCGACCTGCCCTTCCTCGGCAACGACGCCGAAGTCGGCCTCGATTTCGCCGACCTGCTGGTCGAAGACGCCGCCGACACGCAGCGGCTGTTCGCGTTGCCGCGCGAGCCGGTGCTGCCGAGCGAACACGCGATCGGCCTGCATGCCGCGAGCATCGTCAAGGACGGCGGCACGCTGCAGATCGGCATCGGCGCGCTGTCCGACGCGATCGTGCATGCCTTGCTCTGGCGCGATCGCGATCCGGCCGCATTCGACCGCAGCGTGCGCTGTCTGGCTTCGCAGCGCAGCGAACGGCTGCCTTGGGAGACCGGCCGGTTCGAGGTCGGCCTTTACGGCGCCAGCGAAATGGTGATGGATGGCTTCATGCATCTGCGCAAGGCCGGGATCCTCCGGCGCCAAGTGTTCGATGACCTCGGCCTGCAGCGTCTGCTGAACGCGGGTTCGATCAGCGAAGTGGCCGATGCCTCGACGCTCGATCGATTCATCGAGGCCGGACAGGTGTCGATGCAACTGGATCGCCCCTCGCTTGCATGGCTGCAGAAGTTCGGGCTGGTCGACGCTTCGGTCGAACTGGTCGACGGAGAATTGCGCTGGAGCGACGGCATGCGCAGCGGTGCCGATCTGTCCGACCGTGGCGCGAGACGCATGCTGATCGAGCACATGGCCGGCAAGCGCCTGGTCGGTGGCCGCTACCTGCATGGCGCGTTCTGGCTCGGCACGAAGCAGTTGCAGGACTGGCTCGGCACCTTGTCGACCGCGGATTTCGACGGCCTGTGCATGACCCGCGTCGCGCACATCAACCAACTCTACGGCGGACGCGAAGCGCTCGACATCGCGCAACGCCACGATCCGCGATTCTTCAACACCTGCATGATGGCCACCGTGTTCGGCGCGGCGGTGTCGGACGGACTCGGCGATGGACAGGTCGTCAGCGGCGTCGGCGGCCAGTACAACTTCGTCGCGATGGCGCATGAAATCCCGAACAGCCGTTCGGCATTGACCTTGCGTGCAACCCGCGACCATGCCCACGGCACCTGCTCGAACATCGTCTGGAACTACGCGCACGCCACGATTCCGCGCCATCTGCGCGATCTCGTCATCACCGAATACGGCATCGCCGACCTGCGCGGCGCCACCGACGAGGAATGCGTGCAGCGCATGCTCGCGATCTGCGATGCGCGTTTCGTCGATGCCTTGGTGTCGAAGGCCAAGGACGCCGGCAAGCTGTCGCGCGACTACGCCCTGCCCGACGCCGCGCGCGCGAACACGCCGCAGGGCCTGCATGATCGGCTGAAGGCCAGCGGCGCGCTCGAGCACTTGCCGAAGTGGCCGTTCGGCAGCGATTTCGACGCGACCGAACTGTGCCTGATCGGGGCGCTCAAGCACCTCAAGGCGCGCACGTCCACCACCGCGGGACGCCTCGGCACGATCGCGCGGGCGCTGTTGCGTCGATCGGATCGCCACGCGGCCGCACTGGCGCGCATGGGCTTGTCGGCGCCGCAAGGCACGCAGGACAAGTTGATGGCGCGGCTGTTGTGCCTGGCACTGGACGAGACCGCACCGGCGACGGGCGTTTGATCGCCGTCAATCCACGCGCAGCCCGTTCCCCTAGAATGCGCGCCAGTCCTCTTTGGCGCGGCGCAGGCCGCGATCCCTGATCATGTCCTCACCCGCCTTCATCACCGAGCGCGTGCTCGATGTCCGTCATTGGACGGACGCCTATTTCAGCTTCACCGTCACCCGCGACGACGGTTTCCGTTTCGAGAACGGTCAGTTCGTGATGATCGGCCTGATGGTCAACGGCAAGCCGCTGATGCGTGCCTATTCGATCGCCAGCGCGAACTGGGAGGAGCATCTGGAGTTCTTCTCGATCAAGGTGCAGGACGGCCCGCTGACCTCGCGCCTGCAGCACATCCAGCCCGGCGATGAAGTGATGCTGTCGCGCAAGCCGACCGGCACCCTGCTGATCAGCGACGTGCATCCGGGCCGCAACTTGTATCTGCTCGCGACCGGCACCGGGCTGGCGCCGTTCCTGTCGATCATCAAGGATCCCGAGACCTACGAGCGCTATGAGCGCGTGATCCTGATGCACGGCGTGCGCCACGAGGACGATCTCGCCTACCGCTGCTATCTCGACCGCGAGATGCCGCGCCACGAATTCCTCGGCGAACTGGTCCGGCAGAAGTTCCGCTACTACCCGGCCGTGAGCCGCGAACCGTTCAAGCACCACGGCCGCATCACCACGCTGTTCGACAACGGCCAGTGCCAGGCCGACCTCGGCATCGAGCCGCTGGACCCGAAACACGACCGCGCCATGATCTGCGGCAGCCCGCAGATGCTCGCCGACTTCCGCAAGATCCTCGACACCCGCGGCTTCACGGTCGCCCCGCGCATCGGCACCGCCGGCGAATACGTCTTCGAACGCGCGTTCGTCGACAAATAACCGCCCCGGGAAGTCAGTCTAAGCGTCTTCGAAGTCAATCGAAGCGTCGGGTTCTACCTCCTTGACCTGCCCGGGGTGGGCCATCTTTTGAACTTTCAGCTCGTCCGAAAGTCGGCCAGCAGGTCACTTGCACCCACCCGGCGCGCGATTTGTTGCAGCGGTCGCGCTGATGCATACTTGGTCGATGCCTGCCGTTCTCAGCCGCTGCCGAACTGCCCTGACCCGCCATCGCGGGTTGCGGGTGTTCTGGCTGCTGACGCTCCTCGGGCTGCTGTGTTCGGGCGTGCCGCGATGGGAAGTGCACAGCCACGCGTTGGCGGATCACGACCCTGCGCATCACGTGACGGGACATGCCCACGACGCGATCGCCGCGGAACCGTCCGGCGCGCCGAGTGAGGTGCTCGACGAGTCGATCCTGCATGTCCATGGCCTGCTCGCGCCGGCCTTGGCGCTCGCCGACGTCGCGATCCCGATGGCGGTCGGCCCTGCCCCGAGCATGCCCGACTTTTCCGACACGACCACCGTCGCGCCCGCGCTGCGCTGGCCGCCACCGCATCGACCTCCCATCGCCTGATCGCCGTTGACGTGCCTGCGCCCATCGGGCGGCGGGCGCTTGCGTGTGTCGATCGATCAAGTCGGGAGTGATTCGTGATGTGCAAACGATGGTGGACCTTGGCCTTGGCCGGGGCGATGGGCGTTGTCGCGGCGGCGGCGCAGGCGCGGGAATTGACGCTGGATGCTGCGGTCGAACGGACCCTGGAACGAAACGCGCTCCTGCGCGCCGAGGGTGCCGCGGTCGCGTCGGTGCGACGTCAGGCGGCGGCCGATGGCCTGTCGCCCCCGATGACGATCGGCGGCGAACTGGAGAACGTCGCCGGTAGCGGAAACGTGTCCGGCCTTCACGGTGCCGAAGCCACGCTGCGACTCGGGCACGTCTTTGAACTGGGGGGAAAGCGCTCGGCGCGGCAGGCCGTCGGTACGGCGCAGATCGCGCGCCAACTCAACGCCGTCGAACAACGCCGCCTCGATCTCGCGGCGACGACGACGCGCCGCTTCATCGACGTGGTCACGAAGCAGGAACGCCTGGCCCTGGCCGAGCAGTCGCTGGCACTCGCCACGGCGTCGCGACAGGCGATCGCTCACCGCGTGCAGCGCGGACGCAGCCCGGAGGCGGATCTGCAACTCGCCGAACTCGCGGTCGTCCGCGCTGAACTCGAACTGGAAGACGCGACCCATGAGGTCGCCAGTGCGCGTGTCGCGCTGTCGGTCCTGTGGGGTGATCAGCAGCCCGACTTCGATCGGGCACACGGCTCACTGGCAGACCTTCCCGAGGTCGCGGACTTGCCCAGCCTCGCCGAACGTCTGCAACGCACGCCCGATCATCGCGCCTTCGCGCTGGAGTCGGCGCAGATCGATGCGCAGGAGCGGCTCGCACTGACCAGCGGCAAACCCGACGTGCACGCGAGCCTCGGCGTGCGAAGACTCGAAGCGATCGATGATCAGGCACTGGTGCTCTCGCTGTCATTGCCGTTCGGATTGAGCCAGCGATCGACGCTGGCCGTGCAGAAGCAGCAGGCCGAACGCGAGCGCATCGACCACCGCCGCAGCGAGGCGGAACTCGACGCCTATCAGGCGCTGTTCGGCCGTTATCAGGAATTGCAGCATGCGCGGCATCAAGTCGAGACCTTGCGCGACCGCATGATCCCGATCGCCGACAAGGCCCTCGCCTCGACGCAGGCCGGTTTCGAAGACGCGCGCTTTTCGTTCCTGCAAGTCGCGCAGACGCGTGCCGTCCTGCTCGCGCTGCGATATGACGCCATCGACGCCGCCGCGCGTTACCACCAATTGCTGGCCGAGATCGAACGGGCCACCGCGGTATCCGGAGATCTGTCCCGATGAACACCCTGATGAACCGATTCACCTGGATTCTTGTCGCGGGCTTCGCACTGATGCTCGCTGCCTGTGGCGGCGATGCGCCGGCACCGGATGAGCACGATGACGACCATGGTCCTGCGGCCGCCGCCGAGTTCGAACGCGGACCGCACCGCGGACGCATGCTGCGCAAGGACGACTTCGCGCTCGAGGTCACGATCTTCGAGACCGGCGTACCGCCCCAGTTCCGCCTGTACGCCTACGTCAACGACAAACCCGTCGCGCCCGCAGAAGTCCAGGCGACGATCGTGCTCGATCGCCTCGGCAACATCGTCGACAACTTCCGATTCACGGCGGCAGGCGATCACCTGGTCGGCAGCGGCACCGTGGTCGAACCGCATTCGTTCGATGTCGTGGTGACGGCGAAGCACGGCCGGCGCGACTACCGCTGGACCTACGACTCGTACGAAGGACGCACGACGATCCCGCGGGCGATTGCCGAATCCGCCGGCGTGACGATCGCGCAGGCGGGCCCGGCGGTGATCCGCAATGACCTGTCGCTGATGGGCCAGGTCGCGATCAACGGCGATCGCTACGCCGAAGTGCGTGCGCGATTCCCGGGGCCGGTGCAATCGGTGCGCGTCAACGTCGGCGACCGCGTGCGTGCCGGTCAGACCCTGGCGATGGTCGAGAACAGCGACAGTCTGGTCGCGTATGCGGTGACGGCGCCGTTCGCCGGCGTCGTGCTCGCGCGTCACACCAACACCGGTGACGTCGCCGGCGCCGAGCCCTTGTTCGAGCTCGCCGACTTGTCGTCGTTGTGGCTGGAACTGCATGCATTCGGCGACGACGCCACGCGTCTGCGACCGGGAATGCCGGTCCGGCTCGACGGTCCAGCCGAGAGCGCGGTGACGACGACCGTGCAACGCATCCTGCCGCTCGCAAGCAGCGCGAGCCAGAGCGTCATCGCGCGCGCATTGCTCCCGAATCCGGAGGGTCGCTGGCGGCCGGGCATGGCGGTCAGCGCCAAGGTCACGATCAGCGAACGTGACGTGCCGCTGGCGGTGCAGACCGCGGCATTGCAGCGGTTCCGTGATTTCACGGTCGTGTTCGCGCGCGTCGACGACACCTACGAGGTGCGCATGCTCGAACTCGGTGAACGCGACGGAGAACGGGTCGAAGTGCTCGGCGGCATCGCACCGGGCCTGGACTACGTCGTCGAGCAAAGCTTCCTGATCAAGGCCGACATCGAAAAATCCGGCGCCAGCCACGACCACTGAGGACGACGCCATGCTCGAATCCATCATTCGGGCCGCCATCCGCCATCGCTGGCTGATGCTGGTCCTTGCCGCGGCGCTGATCGCGCTCGGCCTGCACAACTACACGCGGCTGCCGATCGACGCGGTCCCCGACATCACCAATGTCCAGGTCCAGATCAACACCGAGGCCGCGGGCTATTCGCCGCTCGAGGCGGAGCAGCGCCTGACCTATCCGATCGAGACCGCACTCGCCGGACTGGCGCGACTGGACTACACGCGCTCGATCTCGCGTTACGGCCTGTCGCAGGTGACCGCGGTCTTCGACGACGGCACCGATGTCTATTTCGCGCGGCAACAGGTCACCGAGCGCCTGCAACAGGCCAAGAGCCAGCTGCCGCCGGGCATCGAGCCGAATCTGGGCCCGATCACGACCGGTCTCGGCGAGATCTTCATGTACACGGTCGACTCGCTGGAAGGCGCACAGAAAAGTGACGGCACGCCGTGGTCGCCGACCGATCTGCGCACCCTGCAGGACTGGGTGATCCGGCCGCAACTGCGGCATCTCGAGGGCGTCACCGAGGTCAACACGATTGGCGGTTACGTCCGTCAGATCCACGTGACTCCGGATCCCGCACGCCTCGTCGCGTATGGACTGGGCCTGCGTGACGTGATGGACGCGATCGCGCGCAGCAATGCGAATGCCGGCGCCGGCTACATCGAACGCAGCGGCGAGCAGTATCTGATCCGCGTCCCGGGCCAACTCGCCGAAGCCGACGAACTGCGCGACATCATCGTCGCCCAGCGCGACGGCGTGCCGGTGCGCATGCGCGAGGTCGCGCAGATTTCGGAGGGCCGCGAATTGCGCACGGGCGCAGCCACCGAAAACGGCCGCGAGGTCGTGCTCGGCACGGTGTTCATGCTGGTCGGCGAGAACAGCCGCGCCGTCGCGCGTCGCGCCGCCGAGCGATTGCAGACGATCAACACGGGTCTTCCCGAGGGCGTCATCGCCACGGCGGTCTACGACCGCACCGAACTCGTCGATCGCACCATCGCCACGGTGCAGAAGAACCTGCTCGAAGGCGCCTTGCTGGTCATCGCGATCTTGTTCCTGCTGCTCGGCAACCTGCGCGCCGCCTTGATCACCGCCGCGGTGATCCCGCTGACGATGCTGATGACGATCACCGGCATGGTCGAGAACCGCGTGTCCGGCAATCTGATGAGCCTCGGCGCATTGGATTTCGGACTGATCGTCGACGGCGCCGTGATCATCGTCGAAAACTGTTTGCGCCGGTTCGGCGAAGCGCAACACCGGCTGGGCCGACTGCTCACCCGCGACGAGCGCTTCGAACGGGCCGCCCAGGCCACGAGCGAAGTGATCAAGCCGAGCCTGTTCGGCGTGTTCATCATCACCGCGGTGTATCTGCCGATCTTCGCGCTCACCGGCGTCGAGGGAAAGATGTTCCATCCGATGGCGTTCACCGTCGTGATCGCGCTCACGGCGGCGATGCTGCTGTCGTTGACCTTCGTGCCGGCCGCCGTCGCGCTGTTCGTGACCGGCAAGGTCGCGGAACACGACAATCGCGTCGTCCAGGCGGCGAAGTCCTGGTATCGACCGCTGCTGGAGCGCGCCGTCGCATGGCGCGTCGCGATCGTCGCGGCCGCGGCATTGCTGGTCGCGGCAAGCGCACTGCTGGCGACCCGGCTCGGCAGCGAATTCATCCCGAGTCTCGACGAAGGCGACATTGCCCTGCACGCCTTGCGCATTCCCGGCACCGGACTCGACCAGGCGATCGGCATGCAGTCGCAACTCGAGGCGCGCATCAAGCGGTTCCCGGAAGTCGCGATGGTCATCGGCAAGATCGGCACGGCCGAAGTGGCGAACGATCCGATGCCACCGTCGGTCGCCGACACCTTCATCATGCTCAAGGATCGCGCCGAGTGGCCCGATCCCCGCAAACCGAAAGCGGATCTCATCGGCGAGCTCGAAGCGGCGGTGTGGACCATTCCCGGGAACAACTACGAGTTCACCCAGCCGGTGCAGATGCGCATGAACGAGTTGATCGCCGGCGTGCGCGCCGATGTCGCGATCAAGGTCTATGGCGACGACCTCGATCAGCTCACGGCCATCGGACAGTCGGTCGAGCGCATCGCCGGCCAGGTGCCCGGCGCCGCCGACGTCAAACTGGAACACCTGACCGGTCTGCCGGTGCTGACGATCACGCCCGACCGCGCCGCATTGGCGCGCTTCGGCTTGACCATGGCGGACGTCCAGGACACCGTGTCGATCGCGCTCGGTGGCGCGCCGGCGGGCCAACTGTTCGAAGGCGATCGCCGCTTCGACATCGTCGTGCGCTTGCCGGAAGCCATTCGCACCGACATCGATCGCCTGCACGAACTGCCCATTCCGTTGCCGAACGCGGCCACCCGGAACTCGGCGACCGACATGCGGCCATCCAATGCCGGCGACGTCGCGGCGGGCTATGTGCCGCTCGGTCAGTTGGCAAAGCTCGACATCGCGCCCGGCCCGAATCAGATCAGTCGCGAGAACGGCAAGCGCCGCGTCGTCGTCACCGCGAATGTGCGCGGACGCGATCTCGGCGGTTTCGTCGAGGCCCTGCGGACTCGCGTCGGAGAAGACGTCGATCTGCCGGCAGGCTACTGGGTCGAATACGGCGGCACGTTCGAACAATTGATCTCGGCCAGCAACCGCTTGCAAGTCGTCGTCCCGGTGGCGCTGGCGCTGATCTTCGGCCTGCTGTTCATGGCCTTCGGTTCGGTCCGCGATGCGGTGACGATCTTCAGTGGCGTGCCGCTGGCCTTGACCGGCGGCGTACTCGCGCTGTGGCTGCGCGACATTCCGTTCTCGATCTCGGCCGGCGTCGGCTTCATCGCGCTGTCGGGCGTCGCGGTGCTCAATGGCATCGTGATGATCACCTTCATCCGCAAGCTGCGCGAAGACGGCGATCGCCTCGACGATGCGATCCTCGATGGCGCACTCGGTCGCTTGCGCCCGGTGTTGATGACCGCGCTCGTCGCGTCGCTCGGTTTCGTGCCGATGGCCTTCAACGTCGGCGCCGGTGCCGAGGTGCAACGACCGCTCGCCACCGTCGTGATCGGTGGCATCGTGTCGTCGACCCTGCTGACCCTGCTGGTGTTGCCCGCGTTGTACCGCTTGCTGCATCGGGACAGCGAGACGCTCGAGGAGATCAAGCGTTGATCTCGCGTCGCCGCGGCCGACCGACCGGCTGGCCAATCCGGACGCCGCTTGATCGTGCGAGGACGGCGCCCGCCTCGAAGCGGGGCGCTGTCTCGCACCGACAGCGTGTCGACATGACGAATCGTTCCCTCGTCGGGGCGAATCGCCGGATGTCCTGACCATCCGTCCACGCATCGCGGGCGCGGCTGGCCTATGGTGGGCGTTCCGCAACATCCAGGAATCGCCATGTCCGCACGCCTCATCCTGTCGGCCGCCATCGCGCTCGGCCTCAGCCCCCTCGCCCACGCCGAAACGGCCGCTTCCGGCCAACAGGCCGTCATCGCCAATCCGCTGCTCCAGGCGAGCACGCTGGAATTCCAGTTTCCGCACTTCGATCAACTGAAGGACGAACACTACGCACCGGCCATCGAACAGGGCATGCGCGAACAGCTGGCCGAGGTCGAGGCGATCGCGGACCAGAAGGACGCGCCGACGTTCGAGAACACGATCGTCGCCTTGGAGAAGACCGGCACCCTGTACAACCGCGCCACGACGGTGTTCTTCAACCTCGCCGGCACCGTGACCAACGACGCCATGAACAAGGTTCGCGCCGACGTCGCGCCCAAGCTGGCCGCGCACCTCGATGCCATCCTGCTCAACGACGCCTTGTTCCAGCGCGTCAAGTCGCTGTACGAGCGCAAGGACGACCTGAAGCTCGACGCCGAATCCGAACGCCTGCTGTGGCGCTACCACACCGACTTCGTGCGCGCCGGCGCCCGCCTCGATGCGGCGCAGAAGGCGTCGTTGACGAAGCTCAACGCCGAGATCGCGACCCTGCAGACGACGTTCACCCAGAACGTGCTGGACGAGACCAACGCCTCGGCCATCTACGTCGAAGACCGCAAGCAGCTCGACGGGCTGTCCGACAACGCCATCGCCGCCGCCGAAGCCGCGGCCAGGGCCGCCGGCAAGGACAAGGGCTACCTGATCGCGTTGATGAACACGAGCGGCCAGCCGGCCACGACCTCGCTCAAGGATCGTGCGCTGCGCCTCAAGCTGCAGCAGACCTCGGAACAGCGCGCGGCGAAAGGCGGCAAGTACGACAATCGCGACATCGCGCTGAAACTCGCGAAGTTGCGCGCCGAACGCGCGCAACTGCTTGGCTACGCCGATTTCGCGACCTACGTGCTGGAAGACCAGACCGCGAAGACCACCGCGGCGGTCAACAAGATGATGGCCGACCTTGCCCCGGCTGCGGTCGCGAACGCGAAGAAGGAAGCCGCCGAGATCCAGAAGATCATCGATGCCGAGCATGCCGGTGCGAAGGACGGCGGCTTCCAGCTGGCCGCGGCGGACTGGTCGCATTACTCGGAAAAGGTGCGCGCCGAGAAGTTCGCGTTCGACCAGGCGCAGCTGCGCCCGTACTTCGAGATCGACCAGGTGCTCGAAGACGGCATCTTCTTCGCCGCGAACAAGCTCTACGGCCTGAGCTTCAAGGAACGCCACGACTTGCCGAAATACCATCCGACGCTGCGCACCTTCGACGTGTTCGACGCCGACGGCAGCAAGCTCGCGATCCTGATCAGCGACATGTACGCGCGCCCCGCCAAGCGCGGCGGCGCCTGGATGAATTCCTACGTGTCGCAAAGCCACCTGCTGGATCGCAAGCCGGTCGTCGCTATGCACCTGAACGTGCCGGAACCGCCGAAGGGCGAACCGACCCTGCTGACCTGGGACGAGGCCAACACCGCCTTCCACGAGTTCGGGCACGTCTTGCACGGCATGTTCTCGAACGTGAAGTACCCGCGCTTCTCCGGCACCGCGGTGCCACGCGACTTCGTCGAATATCCGTCGCAGGTCAACGAGATGTGGATGACCGATCCGGCGGTGCTGGCGAACTACGCCAAGCACTACCAGACCGGCGAAGCGATGCCCAAGGCCCTGCTCGACAAGGTGCTCGCCACCGGCACCTTCAACCAGGGCTTCGCGACCACCGAATACCTTGGTGCCGCGATGCTCGACCAGGCCTGGCACCAACTGAAGCCGGACCAGGTCCCGAAAGACGCGATCCAATTCGAACAGGACACCCTGAAGAAGATCGGCGTCGACTTCGCCCCGGTGCCGCCGCGATATCGCAGCACCTATTTCAATCACATCTTCTCGGGCGGCTACGCGGCCGGCTACTACGCCTACCTGTGGTCGGAAGTGCTGGATGCCGACAGCGTCGAGTGGTTCGAGGAACAGGGCGGCCTGAAGCGCGAGAACGGCGATCACTTCCGCAAGACCCTGCTGTCGAAGGGCGGATCGGTCGACGCGATGCAGTTGTTCCGCGACTTCCGCGGCCGCGATCCGCGAATCGAGCCGCTGCTGGTGCGACGCGGGTTGAAGTGATCAAGTGAACGCAAGGGGCGGTCGCACGACCGCCCCGACTGGTCAGCACCACGGGCTTCCGCTAGTTTGTGCGGGTACGCGCTGTGCGTCGCTTTCCGAGAAATCTCATGTCCGACGCGCCCTTGCCCGTCTCCCTCACCTTTGCCGATCTGGGCTTGCCCGAGTCGCTGCTGAAGGCCTTGTCCGACGTTGGCTACGAATCACCGTCGCCGATCCAGGCCGCGACCATCCCGCCGCTGCTCGCCGGCCGCGACTTGCTCGGACAGGCCCAGACCGGCACCGGCAAGACCGCCGCGTTCGCCCTGCCGATCCTCGCCAAGTTGCAGCCGCTGTCGCGCGCGCCACAGGCGCTGGTCCTGGCGCCGACGCGCGAACTCGCGATCCAGGTTGCCGAAGCCTTCCAGAAGTATGCCCACCACCTGCCCGGCTTCCATGTCGCGCCGATCTACGGCGGCAGCGGATACGGCGCGCAGATCTCGGCGTTGCGCCGCGGCGTGCACGTCGTGATCGGCACGCCGGGCCGCATCATCGACCACATCGACAAGGGCACGCTCGACCTCTCGCAACTTCGCCACCTGGTGCTCGACGAAGCCGACGAAATGCTGCGCATGGGTTTCATCGACGACGTCGAGAAGATCCTGCAGAAAACCCCGGCCTCGCGCCAGATCGCCCTGTTTTCGGCGACCATGCCGGAGTCGATCCGCCGCATCGCGCACACCTATTTGAAGGATCCGGCCGAGGTCAAGATCCAGGCCTCGACCCAGACCGCGCAGAACATCACCCAGCGCTACTGGCTGGTCAGCGGACTGCACAAGCTCGATGCGCTGACCCGCATCCTCGAGACCGAGACCTTCGACGCGATGATCGTGTTCGCGCGCACCAAGGTCTCGACCGAGGAACTCGCCGACAAGCTCGAAGCGCGCGGTTTCCGCGCCGCCGCGATCAATGGCGACATGCAGCAGGCGGCCCGCGAGAAGACCATCCAGAAGCTCAAGGCCGGCGACATCGACATCCTGGTGGCGACCGACGTCGCTGCGCGCGGTCTCGACGTCGAACGCATCAGCCACGTGTTCAATTTCGACATTCCCTACGACACCGAGAGCTACGTGCACCGCATCGGCCGCACCGGCCGTGCCGGTCGCGCCGGCGAGGCGATCCTGTTCGTGACGCCGCGCGAACGCGGCATGTTGCGCGCGATCGAGCGCGCCACGCGCCAGCCGATCACGCAGATGCAGTTGCCGACCGTGTCGGCGGTGAACGACCGTCGCATCGAACGCTTCAAGGAAAAGATCATCGAGTCGCTGGCGGCGCCGAATCTGATCGCGTTCCAGCAGATCGTGGAATCGATCGAAAACGACAAGAACGTGCCGGCGATCGAGATCGCAGCGGCGCTGGCGCGGCTGTACCAGGGCGGCAAGCCGCTGCTGCTCGATGCCTATGATCCGCCGCCGGCGCGCGAGTACCAGGAACGCAAGCACGGCGACCGACCCGAGCGGAGCGAACGCCCGGAACGCCCGGCGCGTGGCGAACGCACGCCGTTCGGCGATCGCCCGAAACGCGAATACGGCGACACCCGCGCACCGACGCGTGCCGCGACCGAGCGTCCGAAGCGCGAGTTCGGCCACGACGCGCCGGCGCCGGAATTCGCCGCGCCGGAACGGCCGAAGCGCGAATACGCGGATCGCCCGCCGCAGGATCTCGAGCGCCCGCGCGAGCCGCGCGTCCGCGGCGAACCCGAAGTCGGCATGGAGACGTTCCGCATCGAAGTCGGGCATGAGCACGGCGTCAAGCCCGGCAACATCGTCGGCGCGGTCGCGAACGAAATCGAGCTCGACAGCAAGTACATCGGCCGCATCGACATCCGCGACGACCACACCTATCTCGACCTGCCCGAAGGCATGCCCGACGACGTGATGGATCACTTGCGCAAGGTCCGCGTGGCCGGCCAGATGATGCGCATCTCGCGTGTCGACGGCGTGCCGCCGCGTGCACCGATCCGCAAATCGACCGGTTTCGATCCGGACCGCAAGTCCGGCGGCTTCGACCCGAGCCGCAAGCCGCCCCGTCGCAAATTCTGATCCGGAGTCGTCGATGAACGCCGAACACCGCTCCGTCCACATCGATGCGACGAACGCGCCGGTGGCCCTGCTGACGCTGCTCGGCCCAGGCCGCGGCAATGCCATGGGCCCGGACTTCTGGCGAGAACTGCCCGCCGCGGTCGCGGCGGTCGATGCGTCGGCGGAGATGCGCGCGCTGATCGTGCGCGGATCCGGCGATCATTTCTCCTATGGCCTCGACCTCCCGGCGATGGCGATGGAGATCGGTCCGCTGCTCAACGACGCCGCGCGCGGTCGCGTCGAGATCCCGGCACTGGCCGAACGCATGCAACGCGGGTTCGCGGCATTGGCGGGCAGCCGCCTGCCGGTGATCGCCGCGATCGACGGCTGGTGCATCGGTGCCGGCATCGAGATGATCGCGGCGTGCGACGTGCGCATCGCGACGAAGGCCGCGAAATTCGCGTTGCGCGAAGTGAAGGTCGGCATCGTGCCCGACCTCGGCGGCCTGTCGCGCCTGCCACACCTGATCGGCGAAGCCTGGACGCGCGAACTCGCATTGACCGGCGACGACGTCGACGCCGAAACGGCGCTGCGCATCGGTCTCGTCACCCACGTCGTCGACGATGCCGCGGCGCTGACGCAGGAAGCGCAACGCATCGCTGCACGACTCGCGGCCAATCCGCCGCTGGTGGTGGCCGGCATCAAGCGGACGATGAACGCGCGCATCGAAGCGGAAATCGCCCGCATCGATCGCGACGCCGCGATCCAGAACGGGCTGCTGATGCAGTCCGAGGACTTCGCCGAAGCCATGCGCGCCTTCATGGAACGCCGCGAACCAGTGTTCAAGGGACGTTGAGTACAATCGGGGCGCACCCAGGAGCAAATCCATGCAGGCGACATTCACCGCAGTGATCAAGCACGAGGGCGACGGGTGGTATGGCTGGATCGAGAAAGTGCCGGGCGTGAACTGCCAGGAGGCGACCCGGGAAGCCTTGATCGACACCCTGAAAGTGACGTTGGCAGAGGCCATTGAATTCAATCGCGACGAGGCCCGTAGCGCGGCCGGCAAAGGTTACGAAGAACTGCCGATCGCCGTATGAAACGGATCGACCTCCTGCGCCATTTGACGCACAACGGGTGCAGGCTCTTGCGCGAAGGCGCGAACCACTCGTGGTGGCATCTCCCGCAATCGGGAGCGCGCCCATCGGTGCCGCGGCACAATGAGATCAACAACCCTCTCGCGAAGAAGATCTGCCGCGATCTCGGCATCGCCGAACCGACGGCCTTCTGAAGCCGCCATGCAAGCACCTCTCTCCTGCCGTTTGGCCATCATCGGCGGCGGTCCGTCCGGGTTGATGGCGGCGGAAACGGCGCGTGCGGCCGGTGTCGAAGTCGATGTCTACGACGCCATGGGTTCGGTCGGACGCAAGTTCCTGATCGCCGGCAAGGGTGGTCTCAACCTGACGCACGCGGACGACTTCGAGACCTTCGTGTCGCGCTACCGGGGTCGCGAGGCCGACGTGCGACGCTGGCTCGAAGTGTTCGATGCCGATGACCTGCGGGCATTCGCGCGCGGCCTCGGCGTCGAGACCTTCGTCGGCAGTTCCGGTCGCGTGTTCCCGACCGACCTGAAAGCGGCGCCGTTCCTGCGCGGCTGGGTGCGCCGCCTGCGCGCGCAAGGCGTGCGCTTCCACGTGCATCATCGCTTCGCCGGCTGGACCGACGACGGTGCGTTGTCGTTCGAGACGCCGCCGGGAATGACCCGAGTCCGCGCCGATGCCTGCATCCTCGCGATGGGCGGCGGCTCGTGGCCGGAACTCGGCTCGGATGGTCGCTGGGTCGAGGCATTGACGGCACGCGGCATCGCCATCGCCCCGCTGGCGCCCTCGAACTGCGGTTTCGAGGCGGACTGGTCGGAGACGCTGCGCACGCGCCACGCCGGCGCGCCGTTGAAACGCGTCGCCGCCTGGCTGGACGAGCGCGCGGAAGCAAAGGCCGGCGAATGCGTGATCAGTGCCTATGGCCTCGAAGGAAGCCTGATCTATGCGTGGTCGGCACCGATTCGCGAGCGCATCGCGCGCGACGGCCACGCCGTGCTGCATCTGAACCTGCTGCCGGAGCGCACGGCGGACGAACTGGCGACGGCACTGCGCCGTGATCGCGGCAAGCGCAGCATGGGCGAACACCTGCGCCGCTGCACCGGGCTCGATGCAGCGAAGTCGGCGCTGGTGTTCGAATGCTTGCCTCGGGCCGATTGGACGCACCCGGAGCGCGTGGCGGCGACGATCAAGGACGCGGTCGTCACGCTGCTGCGCCCGCGCCCGATCCACGAAGCGATCAGCAGCGCCGGCGGCGTCCGCTTCGACGCACTCGACGGCGGGCTGATGCTGAAGTCGATGCCGGGCGTGTTCTGCGCCGGCGAGATGATCGACTGGGAAGCGCCGACCGGCGGCTACCTGCTCACCGCCTGTTTTGCGAGCGGCGTCGTCGCCGGTCGCGCCGCGGCCGCCTGGCGGGCGCACGGCGCGGCATTGAACTTGCATTGACCTCCGGTAACAATCCGACGACGACCCGACGAGGAACACAGGAATGTCTTTGGAACGGCGCCTCGATATGCCGCGTCCGCTCAGGGCGATGGAACGTGACCTGAATCAGGACCAGTTGATCACCCTGCGCGAACTCGAGCGCTATGGCTGGGAACTGAAGTTCGTCCGTCGCCCGCCGTTCAAGCCGTCGATTCCGGTCGTGTTCGACTCCGATCGCAAGAAGTTCGCGATCCTCAAGGAAGACGGCACGCTCGACGAGAACCCCGGCTTCAACATCCGCGATTGAACACTCACGCCACTGCCGCGCTGCGCTTCCTGCAACTCGACGTCTTCACCGACCACCCCGGCGGCGGCAATCCGCTCGGCGTCGTGATCGGCGCCGACGACTGGCGCGGCGCCGACATGCAGGCCTTCGCGGCCTGGACCAATCTGGTCGAGACCACGTTCCTCTTGCCGCCGACCGAGCCCGCGGCGAGTTACCGCGTGCGCATCTTCACGCCGAGCCGCGAAATCGCCTTCGCCGGCCATCCGTCGCTCGGCACCGCGCACGCCGCACTGGAATCCGGTTTCGTCGACGCGAACGCGCACGCGCTGGTGCAGCAATGCGATGCCGGCCTGCTGCCGGTCGAGATCGATCGTTCGCGCCCGCAACGCGAACTGTCGGTGCAGGCACCGAAGTCGCGCGTCGTGCGCGATGGCAACGATGCCGCCTCGGCCTTGCGCGACATCCTCGGTGACACCCGCCTCGGCGCCCTCGGCGCGGCGATGGTGGAAGGCGGCCGCAAATGGTGGCTGGCCGAATTCGCCGACGAGGCCGAACTGCGCGCCTGGCGCCCGGACCACACCGCCATCGGTTCGCTCGCCCGCGCCACCGACACGCTCGGCCTCTGCGCGTTCGCGCGCAGCCGCGACGACGACCACGACGTCGCGGTGCGCGCCTTCCCCTGCGGCGTCGGCATCCTCGAAGACCCCGCCTCCGGCGCCGCCAACGGCCTGATCGCCGCCTACATCGCCCACGCCGAACCGCACGGCCCCCTCGCCCGCGGCTACCGCGTCAGCCAGGGCCGCGAAATCGGCCGCAACGCCCAACTCCGCATCCGCATCGACCCCGATGGCAGCGTCTGGGTCGGCGGCTGCACGCAGACGGTGTTCGATGGGCGGTTGAATTGGATGCCGGCACCGCGCTAAAGCCGCGTGATCCGCGCGCGTCCTCGGATGCGTATGTGTCCTTGAACCCACAAGGACGCCACCATGCCCTACCGCTTCGCTCTCCTCCTCGCCTTGGCCTGTGTGGCGTCTGCACAGGCATCCGATGCCCCGGACGGCCAGATCGATGCCGGTTATGGCTCGGTGTTCGGGCGCACGGTCATCAGCAGCTTTCCCGGACTGCCTGCACCGACGCCCTATCTCGGCGCCATGGCCGCGTCGGCGTCCGGAAAGACCTGGCTGTTCGGGGAGTTCGATTCTTTTCCGGCCACCGCGGCCTTGCCGATTGCCCGGCTCATCAGCAGCGACGGTCAACTCGATCCGGCCTTCGGTGGCGGCACCGGCCTGTTGTCGACGACGACCTTTCCGCTCGGCGGACAATGGTACGCAGGCTTTACCGCCCTCGTTCAGCCGGATGGCAAGCCCTTGTTGGCCGGATTCATGCGCACGGCCGCGGGCGACCGTGGCTTCCTGTGCCGGCTCAACGTGGCCGGCAATTTCGACGCCACCTTCGACGGCGATGGCTGTCGCGAATTTCGTGCATTCGCGTTCACGAACGAGGACTGCATCATCAAGGACATCGCGCTCGGCGCGCCCAACGATGCAATCACCCTGGTCGGCCGATGCAGCGACCGCGATAGTGCGGCCCGTCGCGCATTCACGGCACGATTGACTGCAACCGGCGCGATCGACACCGAGTTCGGCGGTGGTGCCGGTGTGAACCTCCCGATCCTCGTCGGCAGCACCCTGAATGAGCTGAATGCACTGGCGATGCAGGCAGACGGCCGCTTCGTCGCGGTGGGCAGCACCTTGCGTGCGACCAACGAGTACGACGTCGCCGTCCTGCAATTCAGCAATGACGGATCGATCGACCCGAGTTTCGCCAACGGCGCCGGTGAGGCACTGCGCGCGCTGGACATCGCCGGCACCCTGCACGACTTTGGCACCGACATCCTGGTGCGCCCCGACGGCCGGATCCTCGCCGCCGCCTTCGCCGAAGGCTTCGACGACGATGGCGAGATAGCCCTCTGGCAGCTCGATGCGAACGGCACTCCCGATGCCAGCTTCGGCGCCAACGGACTCGTGCTCGGCTCGGAATCGCTGGTGGACATCACCACCGGCACGCCGCTGCTCGGCCCGTTCTTCGCGCGAATGCGCCTGGGCATCGACGATCTCGGACGTGCGGTCGTCGCCGCGCGCTCGGGATCACCGGTCGCCGGCAGCGATGCGGACGTTCGCGTCTTCCGCTTCACCCGAACCGGCGCGAAGGACGCGAACTTCGGCTATGGCGCGCGCGGCATCGTCGACATCGACAATGACGTGGCGGTACCCGGGCCGGGCTCGTCCCACGACATCCCCACCGCGATCAGCATCGAACGCGGACGCATCGTGTTCGGCACGATCTCGATCCGCGACAGCCAGCCACACATGGTCACGCTGGCACTGCAAGCCAACCACTTGTTCGCTGACAGCTTCGAATCCGAGTAGACCGGCGTCCGTCACGTCACTCGCGGCAAAGCGAGCGACCGGCATCGTCGGATGCATCAACGCGGAGAGCGCCGCCGCAGGTAAGCGGCGGTGTACGAACAGACCGGATCGACGCTCAGTGAGCGGGCTTCTGCGTAAGCAAGTGCGGCGCGGGTGAGTGCGGCGGCGATGCCGCGGCCTTCGAGGGCGGGCGGGACGTTCGTGGAGAGCACGTGCATGACCCCGCCATCGATGCGGTAGCGCACGACCGAGTCCATGCCGTCGACGGTGGCCACGAAGCGGGAGTGCTCGGACTCGTGGCGCACGTCGACCGTTGCGGCTGTCATCTCAGGCTTCCACCGGCGGCACGTCGTGTTCGAGTCGTTCCAGGCGCTTGGTCTTCTCCTCAGGCGAGCGCGTGTAAGGCGCCAGCCAGAGATAGAACGCCGGCACCACGAACAGCGACAGGAAGGTCGACAGGGTCACGCCGAACACGATGACGATGCCGATGGTGGCGCGACTGGCCGAACCGGGACCGCCAGCGAGCACGAGCGGCATCGCCCCGGCCACGGTCGCGATCGACGTCATCAGGATCGGACGCAGGCGCGTGGCTGCGGATTCGAGCACGGCGGCGCGCACCGACAAGCCGGCATCACGGCGCTGGTTCGCGAACTCGACGATCAGGATGCCGTTCTTCGCCGCGAGTCCGACCAGCATGATGATGCCGATCTGGCTGAACAGGTTGAGCGTGCCGCCGGTGACCGCCAGACCGACGAACGCGCCGAACACCGCGAGCGGCACCGTCAGCATGATCACCAGCGGATGCAGGAAACTCTCGAACTGCGCGGCCAGCACCAGGTAGACGATCAGCAGCGCCATCGCGAACGTGAACAGCACCGCCGAACCACTCTGCTGGTACTCGCGCGACTCGCCCTTGTAGTCGAGCTGCGCGGTCTGCGGCAACTCCTCGCGCGCGACCCGCTCGATCCATTCGATCGCCTCGCCCAGCGTGTAGCCCGGCGCGATCGCCGCCGACACCGTGATCGCGCGCAGGCGGTTGAAGCGATTGAGGCTGCCCGGCTCGGCCAGCTCGCTGAGCGTGACCACGCTGGCCAACGGCACCAGTTCGCCGCTGCCGCCGCGCACGTAGAGATTGCGCAGATCGGCCGGCGCCGCGCGATCGTCGCGCTCGGCCTGCAGGATCACGTCGTACTCCTCGCCATCCTCGACGAAGGTGGTGACGCGGCGCGAGCCCATCATGGTTTCCAGCGTGCGCCCGATGTCGGACAAGGACACGCCCAGGGCCGCGGCACGATCGCGGTCGACCGACACGCGGATCTGCGGGCGCGTCTCCTTGAAATCCGAATCGACCGACGACAGACCGGGGTTTTTCTCCATCTGCGCCATCAACCGGTCTCGCCAATCGACCAGTTCCGCGTAATCGGGCCCGCCGATCACCACCTGGAATGGTTGACCGCCGCTGCGCACCAGTCCTTGTCGCATCTGCGCGAGGCCGCGCACGCCCGGCAGCGCATTCATGTCGGCACGAATCTGGTCGACCACCGTCGCCGTCGACGACTCGCGTTCGCCAAACGGCTTGAGCACGACGATGCCCTGGCCGGTATGCATCTCCTCGCTGGCACCGAAACCACCAGGCACGCGGATGTTCACGCGCTCGAGCGGTTGCCCCTCACCGGTGTACTTGAGCAGCAATTTCTCGACCTGGAGCACTTGCTGCACGGTGTAGTCGAAGCCGGCGCCTTCCGGACCGACCACCGACAGGAAGAACGAACCGCGATCCTCGGGCGGCGCGAGTTCGCGCGGCACGATGTTCGATAGACCGTAGCTCGCCGCAAAGGCCGCCAGCATCACCAGGACCCAGCGCATCGGCTTGCCGATCACGCGATCCAGCAGGCGTCGATAGCCGTCCGCGACCGCGGTCAGGCGGGCATCGACCCGCGCTGAAAACCCAGTCACCTGCCCGTGCGGGCGCAACAGCAACGAGCACATCATCGGCGTCAGCGTCAGCGCGACGAACGCCGAGATCGCCACCGCGGCCGCCAGCGCCACCGCGAGTTCGCGGAACAAGCGGCCATTGTTGCCTTCGATGAAGGACACCGGCACGAACACCGACACCAGCACCGCGGTCGTCGCGATCACCGCGAACGCGACCTGGCGCGAACCGCGCAAGGCCGCGACCGGCACCGGCTCGCCCAGATCGGCACGACGCTGGGCGTTTTCCAGCACCACGATCGCATCGTCGACGACCAGCCCGATCGCCAGGACCAGCGCCAGCAGGGTCAACAGGTTGATCGAGAAACCGAAGGCCCAGAGCGCGATGAACGCCGCGACCAGGCAGACCGGCACGGTCACCGCCGGCACCAGCGCGGCGCGCACCGAACCGAGGAACAGCCAGATCACCAGCACCACCAGCACGGTCGCTTCGAGCAGCGTCTTGTAGACCTGCTTGACGGCAGCATCGATGAAGATGGTGCTGTCGAAGGTCACGCCGATCTTCATGCCCTCGGGCAGGCCCTCGTTGATGCGTTCGACTTCCGCCTTGACCAGGTTTCCGACATCGAGACTGTTCGCCGTCGAGGTCTTGATCACGCCGAGACCGATTTGCGGCGTGCCGTTGCCACGGAACAAGGCGCGCCGATCGGTCGATTCGATCGCCACCTTCGCGACTTCGGCCAGGCGGATCACGTGTCCGTCGTCGCCGGTCTTCAACGGCAGCGCCTCGAAGTCCTTGGCCTCGGCATAACCGCGATCGATGCGCAGCGTGAAATCGCGCGTGTCGGACTCGAGGCGCCCGGCCGGCAACTCGATGTTCTCGGATCGCAGGGCCACTTCCACTTCGGCGATGGTCAGCCCGCGCGCGGCCAGGGCGTCGCGGTCGAGCCAGATGCGCATCGCGTAGCGCTGGCTGCCGCCGATGCGCAGTTGCGCGACGCCGTCGAGGCTGGACAGGCGATCGACGATGTAGCGCTCGGCGTAGTCGGTCAACGCCAGCGAGTCGAGGTTCGGCGAACTGAAATTGAGCCAGAGGATGACTTCGGCATCGCCTTCGACTTTCGCGACCTGGGGCGCATCGGCCTCGATCGGCAGACGGTCGGCGACGCGACTGACCGCGTCGCGCACGTCGTTGGCGGCGCCTTCGATGTCGCGATTGAGCGAGAACTCCAGCGTGATCGACGAGCGTCCATTGCGACTTTGCGACTGGATCGTCTCGACGCCTTCGATCCCGGACAGCGCGTCCTCCATCACTTGCGTCACGCGTGTTTCGACGACGCCGGCCGACGCGCCGGGATAGGTCACGTCGACCGAGACGATCGGCGGATCGATGTTCGGCAATTCACGCAGGGGCAAGCGCACGAAAGCGATCAGGCCCAGCACGACCAGCATCAGGCTCATCACGGTCGCGAGGACCGGGCGCCGGATCGAAATGTCGGACAGCATCATGGTGCCACCTCAGGACTTGGCCGCTGCCGCCGGCGCCGTGCCGGCCTCGACCACCCGGGCGCCGCCCCGGAGCTTCAACGTGCCTTCGACGACGACGCGGTCACCCGCGCTCACGCCCTCGATGATCTCGACGCGGCCACGCTCGCGCGCCGCCGTCTTCACCGGCACCTGCGCGACCTTGCCTTCGCCATCGACACGGAACACGAAACTGTTGCGGCCGATCTGGATCAGCGCCAGTTCGGGCAGGGCCAGCGCCTGTCGCGGCGCGCGCCGGACATCGACGGTGAGCAGCATGCCCGGGCGCAGCTTGCGCTCGGGATTCGGAACCTCGGCGCGCACCATCACCGAACGCGTGACCGGATCGACGCGGGAATCGATCGTGTGCACGACCCCTTCGAACGGCACATCCGGGAATGCCGCGCTGGTCGCGACCACTTTCTGGCCGGGTGCGAGCGATGCGATCAGTGTTTCCGGCACGGAGAAGTCGAGTTTGACGATCGAAACGTCGTCCAGCGTCGCGATCGCCGTGCCCGGCGTCACCAGCGATCCGGGACTGACCTGGCGCAACCCGAGCACGCCATCGAAGGGCGCGGTGATGACGCGATCGGACAATTGCGCACGCACCTGGTCCATGCGCGCCCGCGCGGCATCGCGGTTCGCGCGCTGAGTGTCGACTAGACTGCCCGGGATGAGTTTCCGCGCCGACAATTCCTCGCTGCGCTTCAGCTGCTGCTCGGCTTCCCGGAACGCCGCGCGCGCCTCTTCCAGTCCGGCCAGCTGCACTTGCCCGGTGAGATCGACCAGCACGGCGCCGGCCTCGACTTGGTCACCGCTGTCGAAATTGACCTTGCGCACGGTCTCGCTGACCTTCGCGGTGATCGTCACCGACTCGTTCGCTTTCGCCGTGCCCAGCGCCTGCACGCTGTCCTGCCACTCGCCGAGCGCCAGCACGGTCGTGCGCACGGTCACCGGAGGACCGCCGCCCTGAGTCTGCGGCGCCTTCGCACCACCGCAGGCGGAAAGGAGGGCCGCGACGCACAGCGTCGCGAGCGGGTAAGAATGTCGTGGGGTGGTCATGCCGGCTCCGTTGCTCGCATCCGCAGCGCGATGCGTCTGTCCTGATCAAGCCCGAGATTATGGCGCCACACGTCGACGCGCCGCGAACGGCGCATCACCCGCCGCACCGGCTCGTCCCAGACACTGCAACAAAGCGCTTCGCGGCACGCCACGGCACTCAGCAGGCTGCGTACTTCCAGTTGCGGCGCTTGCCCTCGGCCAACCAGGCCAGCGTCTGCGCCAGCCGGCGCTCGCGCGTCGCGGCCTGTTTCGCGCTGACGATCCACGCGACGTAGTCGCGCTTCGCACCGGGCGGAAAAGATTCGAACGTCTGCCGCGCCGCCGCATGCACCTGCTTCGCGAACGCCGCAGCCAGGTCGTCCGGGAGGAGGTCGTCCGATGAAGCTTTGGACGACTTGCCGCGCCTCGGCGCAGCCAAGGCTGCGGCACGCTGGGCGAGCGCCGCCTTCACCCACGCCTTCATCGTGGTCGCGTTCGGCAATTCCTTCGTCGACGTGATGCGCCCGAGCTGGCCCATCGCATCATCACTCGCGCCCTCGCCGACCACCGCCTTGCCCTGCCAGAACCCGAATGCACAATGCGCCTTGAACGCCGCCATCCCGCACAGGATCCTGCCCTCGTGCAGGAAGTGCGGCATGCCCCATTTGATCGATTCCTCGACCGTCGGCAACGCGCCATGCACCAGCGCGCGGATGCGCGTCAGGATCGGCCGCGCGAACTCGGCGGACTTCGCGATGTAGGCATCGATGCGCGGATCGGTGGTCGGCATGACGGTTCCTGGAATCGACTCGGCGACGGTGCGAACCCCTTGCACCAGCGCGCAAACGCGCTAAGTTTGCGGGCGTCGCCGCGAGGCTTACAGTCTGTTGCAAGGAGTCGTCATGTTCCAGCGCCTGATCAATGTGTTCAAGGGCATCTTTTCGATGTTCGTGAAAGATGTCGAGAAGCGGAATCCCGAGGCCTTGCTGGAACTGGAGCAGGAGAACCTGCGCAAGCAGATCGCCCAGTACAACCAGGGGCTCGCCGGACATGCCGGTCTCGCCGAGCGATTGATGAGCCAGGTGCGCAAGCTCGAATCCGAAGAATCGGAACTGCGCGCGAAGACCACGGCGCATTTGCGCGCCGGCAACAAGCAGGCGGCGGGACAATACGCCTTGCGCCTGCAGACGGTGACGCGCGAACTGGAAGAAAACCGCAAGCAGCTCGAAGCCGCCGAAGGCACCTACAAGGACCTGATCAAGGCCCGCGACGTCGCGGTGAACGCGGCGCGCGCGAAGATCGAAGGCTTGAAGGGCGCGATCAACGACATGAAGATGAAGAAGGCGATGGCCGAGATGAACGAGATGGCCGCCGGCATGATCGGCTCGATCGGCGGATCGGGCGATACCCTGAATCGCCTGCACGAGATGGTCGAAGAGGAGCGCACGAAGGCCGCCGGACGCGCCCGTGTCGCCAAGGACGCCATCGACATGACCGACGTGAACCTCAAGGAAGC
>DATMVT010000021.1:0-1671 GCA_035562895.1 Patescibacteria group bacterium
GCCGAATTCCATCGTCTCGTGGAGCTCGATGCCGACGCGCGGAACGAAGCGCTGCACCAACTCGACGCCGCGGATGCCGCATTGGCCGCGATGGTGCGCGGCCTGTTCGGTGGCTTCGACGCCCGCGACCTGGGGCCGCCCTTGCCCGCGGCAACGGACGGTCGCCTCGGGCCGTTCCAGATAATCGAACGCCTCGGACAAGGCGGTATGGGCGAGGTCCATCTGGGCGAACGTGCCGATGGCGCCTTCGAACAACGCGTCGCCCTCAAGTTGATCCGCACGGGCTTCGCCGGGCTCGGGCTCGACGCGCGCTTCCAGCGCGAACGCCAGATCCTGGCGCGACTCAACCATCCACGCATCGCACGCCTGATTGATGGCGGATCGTCGGCGAGCGGACAGTCGTGGCTGGCGATGGAATACGTCGATGGCGTCGATCTCGCCACCTGGGTGACTCGGGAGCGTCCCGGCCTTCGCCGTCGGCTCGCGCTCTTCCTGCGCATCTGCGACGCCGTCGCTTTCGCCCATCGTTCGCTGATCGTGCACCGCGACCTCAAGCCGGCGAACGTGCTCGTCGACGCCAACGACGAAGCGAAGCTGCTCGATTTCGGCATCGCGAAGCTGGTCGAGGACGATGCGGATGCGCCCACGCGTACGTTGGTCGCGGGCCTGACCCTGCGTTACGCCGCGCCGGAACAGGTACTCGGCGATCGCACCACGACCGCGACCGACGTCTACGCGCTGGGCGTGGTGTTGTTCGAATTGATCGCGCGGCGTTCGCCTTACCGCGCCGCCGACACCGACGACGCGCCGTGGCGCGATGCCATCTTGCACGGTGACGTGCATGCGCTGGGCGACGTCCTCGACGACGCGCTCCTGGACACCGCCGACGCAAGGCATGCGGCCAGCGAGCTCGCCGCGGTCGTATGCAAGGCGATGGCCTTGTCGCCCGCGGATCGATACAGCGGCGTCGCGGCGCTGGCCGACGACCTGCAGGACTGGCTCGACGGACGTCCGTTCCGCAGTGGCCTCGGTACTTGGTCGGCGCGCGCCGGCGTGTTCCTGCGGCGCCATCGAGTCGCGGTCCTGGCCGGCATCGCGGTGGCTGCGGCCCTGCTGGTGTCGTCGGTCGTGGCCCTGCGCGAGGCGGCCGAAGCGAAACGACAAGCGGCCGTGGCCGAGGCCAATGTCGACGCCTTGCTCGGCGTGTTGTCGGCCGCGAATCCGATGCATTACGCCGGTCGCGACCCGACGGCCAGTCAGTTCCTGGTGACCGCGGCGGCTCAGATCCGCCGCGACCACGCCGACGATCCCGCGCTCGTGTTCCGTGCGCTCGGCGAGATCGGGCACGGTCTGATCAACCTCGGCCACGCCGGTCGCGCCGAACCGGTGCTGCGTGAAGCGCTGGATGCCGCCGAGCGCGATCCCGGCATCAGCGCGATCGAGCGAATCGGATATCTGAAGCTGTTGGCCCTGTCTTTCGACGGCGATGATCCGGCGGCCTTGCCGCGGGTGCGCGAAGCGGCCGATCAGATCGAACGCATGGCGGATGCGGCGGGCGCACAGCCGATGACCGCCGACGCACTGGCCAGCATCGCGGCGCGTTTGGCGCAGCTGGGCGATTCGCCGCGCGCGAACCCGCTGTTTGCACGCGCCGTCGATGACCTCGATTCG
>DATMVT010000022.1:0-1561 GCA_035562895.1 Patescibacteria group bacterium
AACAAGTGAACTACTACACGGCGCCGATCAAGGCAGCCTCATCGGATGATCCGGAAGCGCCGCTGCGCCAGCAGCGATATCTCAGGGCGCTGCAGACGTTCCGGCCCGGAAAGGTGGTGGTGCAACAGGGCTTCATCCAGAAGACCACGCCGGCACTGCGGTTGGCTGAAGACCTGGGTGGACTCGCGAAAGGAACGCCCGTGCGCGTCACGCAATTGTCCGAGAAACAGACCGATGTGAATCTTGCCGCTGACCTGATTTCCGACGCATGGCGTGGCCTCGTCGAACAGGTGGTGATCTGCAGCAATGACTCCGACCTCCATGGTGCCCTGCGGGTGTTGCGGCGCGACCTGCCGGCCCTTCGCATCGGATTGGTCGCGCCCGTGCTCGAAGAACGGCAGGTTTCGGCGGATCTCAAACGCATGGTCGATTGGTACAAGGTGATCCGGCCATCGCATCTTGCCGACGCACAACTTCCGGACCGGATCCCCGGTACCCCGCTCACACGGCCGGACGCCTGGCGACGTCGCCGTGAAATCGCAACGTAGCGTCACATTTCGTTATGCTCGCGCTTCGTTATCGGAGAGTGGGCAATGGGCACACCAGCGGATCGTTTGGCCGAGCTGTTGCAGTTCGGGCCGCGCAAGACCAAGGGCAATGGCGGGGGCGGGTCGGCGTATCCGCCGCGTGGTGGCGGCGCCAAGCTGCCGGGCGGACTGATCGGTTTCGTGATCGCCGCGATCCTGGCGCTGTGGCTGGTGATGAGTTCCTACTACACGGTGCAGCCGGAAGAACGCGCCGTCGTGAAGCGTTTCGGCGAGGTGGTGAAGACCGCCGACCCGGGCCTGCATTTCAAGTTGCCGTTCGGCATCGACACGGTCGAGTTCGTCGCCACCGAGCGCGTACTCAAGCAGGAATTCGGTTTCCGCACGCTGTCGACCGACGGCGAGCGCAGCGAATACGCGCCGGAAGACTTCCCGGACGAATCGCTGATGCTCTCGGGCGACCTCAACATCATCGACGTTGAATGGGTCGTGCAGTACCGCATCAGCGATCCGATGAAATACCTCTACGGCATGCGTGACCCGAACCGCACGCTGCGCGACATCAGCGAATCGGTGATGCGCCGCGTCGTCGGCAACCGGCTCGGCAGCGATGTGCTGACGACGGCGCGCGTCGAGATCGGCGAACTCGCCGAACGCGAGATCCAGGAAGCGATGAAGCAGTACGACAACGGCATCCACATCGTCACCGTGCAGTTGCAGGACGTGGTCCCGCCGCGCGCCGTGCAACCGGCCTTCAACGAGGTCAACGAGGCGCGCCAGGAACGCGAGCGCATGATCAACGAAGCGACCAAGCGCCTGAACCAGGAAATCCCGAAGGCCAGCGGCGAAGCCAATCGCCTGATCGCCGAAGCCGAAGGTTATGCCAGCGAGCGCGTGAACCAGGCACTCGGCGAAACCGCGGCGTTCCGGTCCATCCTGACCGAGTACCGCAGCGCACCGGCGGTTACCCGGGCACGCATGTACATCGAGACGATCCGCAACGTGTTGCCGAATGT
>DATMVT010000023.1:0-3669 GCA_035562895.1 Patescibacteria group bacterium
CGAAGGTGGTCCTCGGGCTCGATCCGGGCCTGCGTACCGGCGTCAAGATCGCCGCGGTCGATGCCACCGGCAAGGTGCTGACCACCGGTGCCGTGTTCCCGCATCCGCCGATGAACCGCTGGGACGAATCGATCGCCCAGCTCGCCGCCGGATGTCGCCAGCTCGGCGTGCAACTGGTCTCGATCGGCAACGGCACCGCGTCGCGCGAGACCGAGAAGCTGGTCGGCGAACTCGCCAAGAAGCATCCGGAACTGAAGATCGCGAAAGTCGTGGTCAGCGAGGCTGGGGCGTCGGTGTATTCGGCCTCGGAACTGGCCGCCAAGGAGTTCCCGGACATGGACGTGTCCTATCGCGGTGCGGTGTCGATCGCGCGGCGCCTGCAGGATCCGCTCGCCGAGCTGGTCAAGATCGATCCGAAGGCGATCGGCGTCGGCCAGTACCAGCACGACGTCAACCAGCTGAAGCTGGCGCGCGCGCTGGATGCGCGCGTCGAGGACTGCGTGAACGGCGTCGGCGTCGATCTCAACACCGCGTCGCAGCCGTTGCTGACGCGCGTCGCCGGCCTCAGCGCGAGCGTCGCCGAGAACATCGTCAAGTACCGCGACCAGCACGGCGCGTTCCAGTCGCGCCGCGATCTGCTGAAAGTGCCGCGCCTCGGCGACAAGGCCTTCGAGCAATGTGCCGGCTTCCTGCGCATCGCCGATGGCGCACACCCGCTCGACGCCTCGGGCGTGCATCCGGAAGCCTATCCGGTGGTCGAACGCATCCTTGCGAAGACCGGCAAGGACATCCGTACGCTGATCGGCGACAGCAAGACCCTGCGTGCGCTGAATCCATCCGACTACACCGACGACAGGTTCGGCGTGCCGACGGTGCGCGACATCCTCAAGGAACTGGAGAAGCCGGGCCGCGATCCGCGTCCCGAGTTCGTCACGCCGGCGTTCGCGGAAGGCGTCGAGGACCTCAAGGACCTCAAGCCCGGCATGGTGCTCGAAGGCCGCATCTCGAATGTCGCCGCGTTCGGTGCCTTCGTCGACATCGGCGTGCACCAGGATGGACTGGTGCATGTCTCGGCGCTGTCGAGCAAGTTCGTCAAGGACCCGCGCGAAGTGGTGAAGGCCGGCGACATCGTCAAGGTCAAGGTGCTCGAGGTCGATCTGCAGCGCAAGCGCGTGGCCCTGACGATGCGCATGGACGATCCGGTCGGCGAAGCCAAGGCGACGCCCGGTGCTCGCCCCGCCGTCGCCAAGCTGCCGACGCAGAAGCCGGCGCCCTCGAGCAATGCCTTCGCCGATGCGTTCGCGCGCGCCAAGCGCTCGTGACGTCGCGCACGGCATGAGGGCGGGGCGGCGATAGACTGTGCCGATGCGCCCACGTTCCGCTGCCGGATGGATCGCCCTGTCGCTGTCGAGCCTGTTGCCGGCGGCGATTTCGGCGTCGTCCTCCGGTTCGCCGATTTGCCACGTCGACCAGATCATCGGCTGTCCGATGGGATTTCCGGTGCCGGTCGGTGCCGGCATCTACACCGTGCAGGTGACCCCGGCGGTGTACGTGCCGGGCGAAACCGTGACGATCTCGGTCCATCCCGGCAACACCTTCGCGTTGTTGAACGGCTTGCTGCTCTACGTCGAACGACCGGACCAGATCGGCGGCGATGGCTATCCGGTCAAGGTCGGCAGCTTCGCGACGCCGTTGCCGGCAGGTGTGCAGGCGGCGTGCGCATTCGCGCCGACGGCCCAGGTGGTGACGCATGACGGCGGTGCCGATCTGGCCTTGCCGGCCAGCTTCATCTGGACGGCGCCGCCGGATGTCCACGCGCCGCTGCGCATCCGCGCGATGCTGTTGCGCGCCGGCGGCGAGTTCGACTGGAACGATGCGCCCTTCGAAATCGTCAGCCTGGCCCTGCCCAGCAATGACCCCGTGTTTTCCGACAGCTTCGAGTAACCCATGACCTCGTCACCGACGCGCTTCGAAGGCACCGACCGCTACATCGCCACCGACGACCTGATGCTCGCGGTCAATGCCGCGATCACGCTGCAGCGGCCGCTGCTGATCAAGGGCGAGCCCGGTACCGGCAAGACCCTGCTGGCGGAGGAAGTCGCGCGATCGCTGGCGATGCCGCTGATCGAATGGCACATCAAGTCCAGCACCAAGGCCCAGCATGGCCTGTACGAGTACGACGCGGTCTCGCGCCTGCGCGATTCGCAGCTCGGCGATGCGCGCGTCGCCGACATCCGCAACTACATCGTGCCCGGCAAGCTGTGGGAGGCGTTCGCGTCCGAGCAGCGCGCCGTGCTGCTGATCGACGAGATCGACAAGGCCGACATCGAGTTCCCGAACGACCTGCTGCGCGAGCTCGACCGCATGGACTTCTACGTCTACGAGACGCAGGAAACCATCCGCGCCACGCATCGCCCGATCGTGATCATCACCAGCAACAACGAGAAGGAATTGCCGGACGCGTTCCTGCGCCGCTGCTTCTTCCACTACATCCGCTTCCCGGACGCGGAGACGCTCACGCGCATCGTCGATTCGCACTACCCGGGCATCAAGCGCGAGCTGGTCAACGAGGCGCTGCAGGCGTTCTTCCACGTGCGCGAGGCGCCGGCGCTGAAGAAGAAGCCGAGTACCTCGGAGTTGCTCGACTGGATCAAGCTGCTGGTCGCCGAGGACATTCCGCTCGAGGTGCTGCGCGAGAAGAACGCACGCAAGCTGCTGCCGCCGCTGTATGGCGCGCTGGTCAAGAACGAGGCCGACGTGCAGCTGTTCGAGAAGCTCGCGTTCATGGCGCGGCGCGGCTGATGTTTCCGATCCTCGGCTGGGGCGTCCTCGCCTACACGGCGTTCGCGGTGCTGCAGGGACGCGTGCATGCGAAGTCCGGTTGGCAGATGCGCGAGATTCACCGGATGGCACGCCCGCGCTATTTCTGGGCGGTGGTGGCCTGTTACGCCGCGCTCGGCGTCGCCCTGATCACGGTGTTCTGAACCGATGCGAGACACGGTGCCGCCCCTCACGCTGGCGATCGAATCCGGGCCGCCGCGCGAACCGGTCGGGCCGCTGGCGGCAGGCCCATACCGCATCGGGCGCGCACCCGAGAACGAGGTCCAGCTGATCGACATCGCGGTGTCGCGACAGCATGCGTTGCTGTCGGTGATCGACGGCCGCTGGTGCCTGCGCGATCTCGACAGCACCCAGGGCACGATCCTCAATGCGGCGCGGCTGGTGCCGGAGCAGGACGTGCCGCTCGCGGCCGAGGATCGCGTGCGCATCGGGCCGTGGACCTTCATCGTGCGCTTCGCGCGTGCGCCCGGCGAACCGGTGCCGGCGTCCTTGCATCGGCCGTCGACCATCGGCTCGGTGCCGCAGCTGCGCCTGCGCGCGCTGTTCGCGCTGGTGCAGAGCGCCGAACAGGCCGAGGACGAACAGGCGCTGCTCGATGCAATCTGCCGCGATCTCGGCGCCAGCCTGGCCTATGACCGCGTCGCGGTGCTGCGCGGCGACGTCGACGCGATCGAGGTCGCGTCGATGCAGGCGCGCGAGGGCAGCGCCGAACGCGCCTTCAGCACGACCTTGTTGCGCGCCGCCGAGACCGATGAACCCGCGGTGCTCGAATCGATCGCCCCCGCGGAATTGGGCGCCAGCCTGGTCGCGACGCCGGTGGCGCATGCC
>DATMVT010000024.1:0-10850 GCA_035562895.1 Patescibacteria group bacterium
GAATGCAAAGTCCATGGTCGGTCTCGCTGTGAACGGAAAGAGTCGCGACATCGCGCCGCGCGGCCCCGCAGTTTAGCGGAGCGGTGCCACCGGCTGCGATGCGTCGATCCAGCCGCGTCGCCGCAACTCCTGCACCAGCAAGGAGGTCAGCACCGCCCGATCTTCGCCGCGCACATGTGAATGATCGGGCAAGGGCAAGGCCCGCATCGCCGGGATGTCGTCCGCGTGCAGGGCATGGATGCCGTCCATCGCCGCAAAAGCGTCCCAGTAGGCGGCACGATCGAAGTAATCACGTTCCAGCGCCGCCACCCGACCGGACACCGGCGGCTGGAAGAAGACCACGTCGCCGCCTCGGCGCTGGATCGCCTTGACCCAGCCCTGGATCTGGCGCGCGTCGGCCAGGTAATCGACAACCTTGGGGCGCGGTTCGCGCATCTTCTGCTCGGCGCCCTCGTCGAAGGCACGCGCCGAAGCGGCGGCATCGAACTGTCCGAACAGGATTTCGCCACCGCGACTGCTGTTGATGCGGGTGACCGGGATGTACGGCGCCCCCCCCTCGAACATCCGCTGCAAGCTGGCCTTCCAGCCGAGCGCGGGATTGGCGAGCACGCTGGCGCGCTGCCAGAGATTCAGCAGCAGCCGATGCACGCGCCAATTCGGCGTCCAGCGCAGGCGGTGGTAGTCGACGTATTCCTGCTGCATCTCCCACCAGCGCCGCAGCATGCCGTGCGTGTCGACATCGCAGATCACCAGGCCGCGGAAATCCGCGTCGGTCGCGAGATCGCGCAGCAACGCGATCGGATGTCGTCCATTCAACGACAGCATCACCGGCTTGGTCTGCGGCAGCAGGCTGCGCCACTGCTTGGGATCGATGCCGTAGGCGCTGCGTGACGCACCGATGAACACCACCGGCAGCGGATCATCGCCGTAAACGCGATCACGCTGGATCGACCACAACTGCTTTGAATCGATCAGTTCCGCCGGCATGCCGAAGGCGCGCCAATGCCGGTCCAGCGCGAACAGGAACAGGGCAGCGAACACGACCGCCGCCAGCCACACCCGGTGCAGCGGGCGTGGTTCAGAACTGGAAGTAGATGAAGGCATTGGTATCTCCCGGGCTCAGCACGACGAGCACGATGAACAGCGCCAGGACCGGCGCCAGCACCCAGGCCGGCGCGCCGGCGATGACCTCATCCAGGGTGCGATCGCGCGCCCACCACTGCACCAGCAACAGCAGCGTGAATACGACGACGACACACTTCGCGGCGAAATCCAGCGGCATCCACGGCGCCGCGAACGCGTTCAGGAATTGCGCAGTCGAAGCGAAATCCGGCGAACGGAACGGAATCCACAGGGCGACCACCGCGATCAGGGTCGCTGCCGCCCACAAAGGCCGCGCCCACCCCTGCACGTCGGATACAACGCCGTCACGTTCGCGCAGGGCGCGCTCGACCGCCAGCAACAGCCCATGACAACCGCCCCAGAGCACGAAGTTCCAGCCCGCCCCGTGCCACAGGCCGCCGAGCAGCATGGTCAGCATCAGGTTGCGATAGGTTCGCCAGGTGCCGCCACGATTGCCGCCAAGCGCGATGTACAGGTAGTCGCGCAACCAGGTCGACAGGCTGATGTGCCAGCGCCGCCAGAAATCGCTGAATCCAACCGCCGCATAGGGGTTCCGGAAGTTCGGCGGCAGCGCGAAGCCGAAGCAGCGCGCGGCACCGATGGCGCAACAGGAATAACCGGCGAAGTCGCAGAAAATCTGCCCGGCAAACGCCAGCGCGCCGGCGACGGCCATGCTCGACGACAACCCCGGCAATCCATTCCAGGCCGCATCCGCGACCGGCGCGAACACGGTGTCGGCGAGCACGATCTTCTCGAACATCCCCCACAGCATCCACAGGGCACCCTGCGCGAGCGCGGACCACGATGGCGACCTCGGCACAACCAGCTGCGGCGCAAAGGTGGTGAAGCGCACGATCGGGCCGGCCACGAGTTGCGGGAAGAACGCGACGAACAGGCAGAAGTCGCGCAGCGAATGGATCGGCTCGACCCGACGTCGATAGACATCGAACGTGTAGGACACCGACTGGAAGGTATAGAAGGAGATGCCGACCGGCAGTACCAGCCCGAGCGACCACGGATCGAGGTGCACGCCGACGCCCGCCAGCAGCGCGGCGAGGTTGGCGTGCAGGAATGGACCGTACTTGAACAGCGCGAGCGTCCCGATGTTGAGCCCGATGCTGGCCGCCAGCCAGAAACGTCGATGCGCCGGGTCGTCGGCCGCATGGATGCGCCGCGCGAGGAACCAGTCGAGCACGCTGGCGCCGGCCAGCAGCAAGGTGAAGGCCGGGCTCCAGGCGCCATAAAAGACGTAGCTTGCGACCAGCAGCAGGTTCTTGCGAGCGCTCCAGCCGCGCGTCAGCGTCGCGCCCGCCAGCACGATCACGAAGAACAACAGGAAGGTCAGGGAGTCGAACTGCATGGAGCCGCGCAGCGTAGTGGATGCCCGCGTCGATTGACCACTCCCGGCCCTGCCACTACCGTGTGGCATCTTTTTATCGCGATATAACGATAAACATGGACCTGACTGACCTCTCCAGCCTGTTCCGGACCCTGTCCGACGCCACGCGCGTGCGCCTGCTGGTGCTGCTCGAAGCCGAGGAACTGACCGTCGCCGAACTCGCCGCGATCACCCAGCTGGCGCAGCCGCGCGTCTCCACGCATCTCGCCAAGCTCAAGGAACTCGACCTGGTGCGCGACCGTCGCGCCGGCGTCTCGGCCTATTACCGATTCAATGCCGAGCTCGACGACAAGCACGCGCAGCTGTGGCGCACGCTGCGCACGAGCATCGACGACGCGCTGCTCGAAGACGACGCGCGCCGGCTGCCGACCGTGCTCGCGAAGCGCGCCCAGTCCGAAGGCTGGGCGGATGCCGTCGCCGGCGACATGGAACGCCACTACTCGCCCGGTCGCACCTGGGAAGCGCTGGCGCGCGGCGCGATGCATCTGGTCGAACTCGGCGACGTGCTCGATGTCGCGTCGGGCGACGGCGTGCTCGCCGAGCTGCTGGCGCCGCATGCGAAGTCGATCCTCTGCGTCGATTCGAACGAGCGCGTGATCAGCGCCGCGCGCGAGCGCCTGAAGCCGCTCAGGAACGTGCGTGTCGAGCACGGCGACATGCATGCGCTGGCCCTGGCCGACGCCCGCTTCGACCTGGTCTTGCTGATGCATGCCCTCACCTACTCCGAACAACCGGCATTGGCCGTGCGCGAGGCCGCGCGCGTGCTGCGTCCGGGTGGCCGACTTCTGGCGCTGACCTTGAATCGCCACGCGCACAAGTCGGTCGCCGAGGAGTTCGATCACTGCAACCTCGGATTCACCGTCGATGAGCTGAAGAAGCTCGCGAAGAAGGCCGGGCTCGACGTCATCGATTGCGAAGTCAGCTCGCGCGAGAAGCGCGCACCGAACTTCGAAGTCCTGACCCTGCTGGCACGCAAGCCATGAGTGCGTTGCCCTGGCTGAATCCGGCGCGCGTGGCGGCGCTCGAGGCGGCGCTCGCCGAACGCATCCTGATCCTCGATGGTGCGATGGGCACGATGCTGCAACGCGCCCAGCTCGACGAAGCCGGCTTCCGCGGCGATCGTTTCGTCGTCGGCACCGGCTGTGGTCCCGGTTGCCCGCATCACGGCCCGCACGACCACGCCGACAAGGACCTGAAAGGCAACAACGACCTGCTGTCGCTGACCCGGCCGCAACTGATCCGCGACGTGCACCGCCAGTATCTCGACGCCGGCGCCGACCTGATCGAGACCAATACCTTCAATTCGACGCAGGTCTCGCAGGCCGACTATGCGCTCGAACGCATCGTCTACGAATTGAACCGCGAAGGCGCGCGCCTGGCCCGGGTCGAATGCGATGTCGCCGAAGCCAGGACGCCGGCACAGCCGCGCTTCGTGATCGGCGTCCTCGGTCCGACGTCGCGCACGGCATCGCTATCGCCAGACGTCAACAATCCCGGCTTCCGCAACATCCTTTTCGACGAACTGGTCGACAACTACCGCGAGGCCGCGAACGGCCTGATCGATGGCGGCGCTGACACGATCATGGTCGAGACCATCTTCGACACATTGAACGCCAAGGCTGCGTTGTTCGCGCTCGACGACGTCTTCGCCGAACGTGGCGCGCGCCTGCCGATCATGATCTCCGGCACCATCACCGATCGTTCCGGGCGCACGCTCAGCGGTCAGACCGCCGAGGCCTTCTGGTACTCGATGCGGCACGCCAAGCCGCTGTCGATCGGCTTCAACTGTGCGCTTGGTGCCAAGGACCTGCGCGTGCATCTCGATGTGCTGTCCGAGGTCGCCGATACGCAGGTCAGTTGTCACCCGAACGCGGGACTGCCGAACGCCTTCGGTGGCTACGACGAAACACCCGAAGACATGGCCGCGGTGCTCGGCGAGTTCGCGCGCGCCGGGCTCCTGAACATCGTCGGCGGCTGCTGCGGCACCACGCCCGAACACATCGCCGCGATTGCCGCAGCGGTGCGCGGCGTCGCACCGCGTGCGAAAGCGACGCCGGCACCGTACACGCGCCTCGCCGGCCTCGAGCCGTTCGTGATCACGCCGACCACGAATTTCGTCAATGTCGGCGAGCGCACCAATGTCACCGGCAGCGCGCAGTTCCGCAAGCTGATCAAGGACGACCGCTACGACGAGGCGCTGGTGGTGGCGCGCCAGCAGGTCGAGAGTGGCGCCCAGATCATCGACATCAACATGGACGAAGGCCTGCTCGACGCCGTCGCGGCGATGCGCAAGTTCCTGTTCCTGATCGCCTCGGAACCCGACATCGCGCGCGTACCGGTGATGATCGACTCGTCGAAATGGGAAGTGATCGAAGCCGGCCTGAAGTGCGTGCAGGGCAAGGCGATCGTCAATTCGATCTCGCTGAAGGAAGGCGAAGCCGCGTTCCTCGATCACGCGCGCAAGGTGCAGCGTTACGGCGCCGCGGTGGTGGTGATGGCGTTCGACGAAGCCGGCCAGGCCGACACGATGGCGCGCAAGGTCGAAATCCTGACCCGCGCCCATGGCCTGCTGGTCGACGAAGCCGGCTTCGCCTCCGAAGACATCATCTTCGACCCGAACGTGTTCGCCATCGCCACCGGCATCGAGGAGCACAACGCCTACGGCATCGACTTCATCGAAGCGACGCGCGCGCTGAAGCAACGCTTTCCGCTCGCCCATGTCTCCGGCGGCGTGTCGAACGTCAGTTTCTCGTTCCGCGGCAACAACCTGGTGCGCGAAGCGATCCACGCGGTGTTCCTGTACCACGCGATCCGCGCCGGCATGGACATGGGCATCGTCAACGCCGGCGCCTTGCCGATCCACGACGACCTCGATGCGGATTTGCGCGAACGCGTCGAGGACGTCGTGCTGAACCGCCGCGCCGACGGCACCGAACGCCTGATCGAGATCGCCGAGCGCTACAAGGGCAAGAAGGGCGAGGCGGTCGATACCAGCGCGGCCCTCGCCTGGCGCGACGCACCGGTCGCCGAGCGGCTGAAGCATGCCCTGGTGCACGGCATCGACGCCTACGTCGAACTCGACACCGAGGAGGCGCGCCTTGCCTCGACGCGCCCGCTCGACGTCATCGAAGGCCCGCTGATGGCCGGCATGAACGTGGTCGGCGACCTGTTCGGCGCCGGCAAGATGTTCCTGCCGCAAGTCGTGAAGTCGGCACGCGTGATGAAGCGCGCGGTCGCGCATCTGATTCCGTACATCGAGGAAGAGAAGGCGCGCAGCGGCCAGACGCATCGCTCGAACGGCAAGATCGTGCTGGCCACGGTCAAGGGCGACGTGCACGACATCGGCAAGAACATCGTCGGCGTGGTGCTCCGCTGCAACAACTTCGAAGTCATCGACCTCGGCGTGATGGTCGCCGCGCAGCACATCCTGGATGCGGCACGCGCCGAAAACGCCGACATCATCGGCCTGTCCGGACTGATCACGCCTTCGCTCGACGAGATGACGCACGTCGCGCGCGAAATGAAGCGGCAAGGCTTCACGCAGCCGCTGCTGATCGGCGGCGCCACCACGTCACGCGCACACACGGCGTTGAAGATCGCGCCGCACCTGCCGACACCGGTGGCTTGGGTCAAGGACGCCTCGCGCGCGGTCGGCGTCGCCGCGACGTTGATGAGCACGGAATTGCGCGAAGACTTCGTCGCCAGGACCAATGCGGATTACGCCGACGTGCGCACGCGCCATGCGAACCGGGGCGATGCGAAGCGACTGGTGTCGATCGATGCCGCGCGCCGTCAGGCCTTCCAGCCCGGCGCGCACGTGCCCGAGGCGCCGCAGCGGCCGGGCTTGACCGTGTTCGAGGACTGGTCGCTCGCCGATCTCGTGCCTTACATCGACTGGACGCCGTTCTTCTCGACCTGGGAACTGGCCGGGCGCTACCCCGCCATCCTCGACGACGCCATCGTCGGCATCGAAGCACGCAAGCTGTTCGATGATGCGCGCACGATGCTCGACACGATCGTGCGCGAGCAGTGGCTGCAGGCGAAAGCGGTGATCGGGATCTGGCCGGCTGTGCGCGTCGGCGATGACGTGATCGTGGAAGCGGCCTCCGACCGCGACATCGCCACGACCACCCTGCACTTCCTCCGCCAGCAAGTCGACAAGCCGGTCGAGCGCCCGGACTTCTGCCTCGCCGATTTCATCCACGATGCCAATGGCCCGCCGGACTGGATCGGCGGCTTCGCGGTGACGGCCGGCATCGGCATCGAAGACCACGTCGCACGTTTCGAAGCGCAGCACGACGACTACAACGCGATCCTACTCAAGGCGCTCGCCGATCGTCTCGCCGAAGCCCTGGCCGAAGCGCTGCATCGCAAGGTGCGACGCGAGGTCTGGGGCTATGCCGCGGACGAGTCGCTCGACAACGACGCCCTGATCGCGGAAGGCTATCGCGGCATTCGCCCGGCACCCGGTTATCCGGCCTGCCCGGACCACAGCGAGAAAGGCACGCTGTTCGACCTGCTCGATGCCGAACGCAACGCTGGCGTGAAGCTCACCGAGAGCTTCGCGATGTATCCGACGGCGGCCGTCAGCGGCTACTACTTCGCGCATCCGAAGGCGCAGTATTTCGTCGTCGGCCGGGTCGGCAAGGAACAGGTTGAGGACTATGCCCGTCGCAAAGGCTGGTCGCTGGCGCAGGCCGAGCGCTGGCTCGCGCCGAACCTGGATTACGACCCGGAGTAGCGCGGTGGCGGTCGTCTTCGCATGCACCGGCAGGTCAGCCGGTACGATCCGTCGATCGGACATGATCGGCCTCCACCGGGAACTCGCATCCACATGACGTCACTGCACCCCGCCAACCCGTCGTTGTCGATGCGTATGCGCATCGCGGCGCTGCGCGCGTTGCTGTGGTGTCTGTGGTCGGTGCTGAGCGCGGTTCCGGCGGCCGCGGCGCCGCTGCTGCTCGACGACGCGACGCTCGTCCATGACGCCTGGCCGCATGTGCGGGTGTTGTCCGACCCCGATCGGTCCATCGACGCCGCCGCCGCGCTTCGACGCCTGGCGGACTTCAGGCCGCCGGCATCGCCGCACGCGGGCATGGGCTTCCGCGACGACGCGCTGTGGTTTCACGTGCCGGTCGCGGTGCCGCCCGACGCGAGCGGCCGCTGGGTCCTCGAGATCGACTACGCCTTGCTGAACCGCACCGACGTCTTCGTTTCCGGTGCCGGTCGCACCGAGCACGTGGCGACGATGGGCAGCCTGCTGCCCTTCCGTGATCGCCCCCTCGGCTCGCGCACGCCCGCGGTGATGCTCGATCTTGCGCCGGGCCGGCACGCCGACCTCCTGTTCCGCGTCGATACCCGCAGTTCGGTGATCGTGCCGGTGAAGTTGCTGAAGCCGGCCGCATTCCACGCGCGCGCCAATCACGAGTTCCTGCTGCAGGGCACCCTGATCGCGATCGGCCTGTGCCTGCTGATCTTCAGCCTGCAGCAGTGGATCAACCTGAAGGACACGGTGTACGGAAAGTACGCGGCGGTCATCGTCTGCCACCTGCTGTTCAACATGCATCTGTTCGGTCTGGGCGCGATCTACCTGTGGACCGACCGACCGTGGATCGAAGTCCACATGGCGGGCCTGTCCTTGCTGCTGGTCTCCGCCACCCTGGCCCTGTTCGTGGAGGCAGTGCTGGCGGACGATCTGCATCCGCGTGCCCGCCTCGCCTTGAAGGTGCTCGCGGCCGTCCTCGTCCTGTTCGCCCTGCTGTTCGCGCTGGACTGGATGAACAACCGCTGGCTGGGCGTGGTTTCCGCCGTGTTCGGGCTGATGCCCGCGTTGATCGGCCTGCAGGGTGCGATCGCGAGGGTCCGGCGCGGCGACGTCGTCGGCACCTATTTCATCGTCGCCTGGACCGGCTACTTCCTGACCGGCGTGGTCCTCTCCCTGACCATCAACGGCCACATCGGCGCGAACTTCTGGACCTTGCATGCGCTGCAATTCGGCGCGACGTTCGACATGCTCCTATTCATGCGCATCGTGATCCTGCGCACGGCGGCCGAGCACCGCATCGCGCAGCAAGCCCGGCATGAACGCGACATGATGAAGTCGCTCGCCAACACCGACTCGCTGACCGCGCTCAAGAACCGGCGCGGCTTGAACGAGGCGCTCGTGACCCTGGTGCCGCGTGCGACCCCGGAGCGGTTGCTGGCGATCTACATGCTCGACCTCGACGGCTTCAAGCCGGTCAACGACCTCTACGGGCATGACGTCGGTGACGAACTGCTGGTCGCGATCGCCGGCCGCCTGACCGCCACGGTGCAATCCCGCGACATCGTCGCGCGCGTGGGCGGCGACGAATTCGTGATCGTCGCCACCGAACTGGCCAGCGTGGCGACCGCGGCCGATCTCGGTCAGCGCTTGCTGGCCGCGTTCCAGGCGCCCTTCCGGCAAGGCGAACTGGATTGCCGGGTCGGCGTGACGATCGGCTATGTGCTGGTGCCGCAGGACGGCACCCAGATCGCCGACCTGCTCAAGGCCGCCGATGCGGCGATGTATGCGGGCAAGCAGCGCGGCAAGGGCGTCGCAGTGCGCGGTGCGCTCTAGTTCCGGACATCCGGACCGCGATCACTCGAAACCGTCGCTGAAGATCGCGTACAGCACACTTTCCTCGATGCCGACGAACACGTCCTGGCTGTTGTTGCCATCGCCAGGATCGAGATTGGACGCCGCCGAGTCGAATACGACGACATCGCCGCTGTCGCTGAGGTCGATCAGCGTGCCGGACGCACCGTTGCCATCGGCATTGCTGGGCGTGCTGCTGAGCCGGAAGAACGCGCCATCGCCGCCGCGCCGGAACCAGACTTGCTGGGTGACGCCGACGAGGCTGCTGGCGCAATTCATCGCGAGGTCGGCATCGTCGCTGACGCGCGGTTCGGCGCAGGACGCCGTGGTCGGCGGCGCCGGAATGCTGGTCGTGGTGTTGGTCTGGCGGTCGCGCAGAAAGATGCGGCTGGGACCGATGCCGGCGCCGGTCTGGAACGAGCGGAACGCGACGTAGCGCGCGTTCGGCGAAATCGACGGTTGGTCGGCGGCGGCATTGAACGGCGTGCCATTGCTGAACCGGCTCAGCAGCGTCGTCGTGCCGGCCGTGCGATCACGCAGGTACACGTCCTCGATGGTGCCCGGATTCGCGCCATCCAGCGTCGCATCGGCCGCAAACACGACGTAGCGGCCGTCGCCGGACACGGCATGGTTCGACAGCGCGCGACTCCAGCCCGACACCTGCTGCTCGTTCGAATCGACGCTGATGCGTTCGGTCGCACCGAGCATGCCGCCATCGACATTGACCAGGAAGATGTCCGGCGCGCTGTTGCTGTCATTCGCGATCAGGTTCGAGGCATCCGACCAGAACGCGACGAATCGTCCGTCGGCCGAAGTCGATGCGTTGCGCGACGCGCCATTCGGGACGACGTTGCCGAGGCCGCGACTGACCAGCACGGTATCGAAGCCGATCTCGTCCTGCGGCAAGGCGATCTGGAAGCTCGCGTAGATGTCGCTGAAGCTGCCCTGGCTGCCGCCGAGATTGGTCGCCAGCGTTTCGAACGCGACGACGGTGCCGCTGTTCGACGCCGACGGCGCGAAGCTGTTGCCGTTGCCGAGTCCGGACATCGCCAGCGCCAACGACAGCTCCGGTGGCGTCGCTGCCGACGTGTCGGCGCGATAGAGATTCAACGCCCCGTTCGCCATCGGCCCGAGGTTGTTCGAGGTCGACACGAAGAAGATGAAGCGCCCGTCCCCGGACACCGCCGGATCGCGCGTTCCGGCCACCGGCTCGGCACTCGTCACCGGATTCAGGATCCGCCCGGCCAGCAGCGGATCCGCCCTCACCGCGAACGGCACCGACAAGACCACCGCCCCGACCAGCATCGCACCCGTTGCACGCCACATCGCCGTTCTCCTCCTGATGTGGTCACGCTATACGCAATTCCGATCAAGCGATTGTCATGGGTCACGAGACCCGATCATTTCTCCGCAGCCAGCAACGCAGCTTGATCCGGCGCCGTCGCGCGCAGGGCCCGCAATCCTTCGTCGGCGCGCTTGCGCCAACCGGGCCCGCGTTCGCGCGCGTCCTGCCAAGCCGCCATCAGCGGATCCAGATCGGTGTTCGCGAAATACTCGATCAGCGACGCCGCCTGCGCGACATCCTTGCCGATCTTGGCGCGATAAGCGCCGCTGCGTTCGGCGATCACCAGCAGCTTGTGAACCGCATAACGTGCTGGCGCCGGCAGGCACAAGATCGCCCACGGCGAATCTGTAGGCACCAGCCTGTCTCAA
>DATMVT010000025.1:0-1625 GCA_035562895.1 Patescibacteria group bacterium
TACGCCATCGTGAACAAGCGCTTCTACGTCGACGACGAGCGCGCGGGCACCCTGGCACAGAAGGTGGAGGCCGCCGCTTGAGCGCGCAACCCGTCAATCCGAACCTGGCGCCCGACCACGTCACCGTCTTCATCGACGGCGTCGAACTGGCCGCGCCGAAGGGCTCGATGATCATCCATGCCGCCGACAAGGCCGGCATCCCGATCCCGCGCTTCTGCTACCACGACAAGCTGCCGGTCGCGGCCAACTGCCGCATGTGCCTGGTCGAAGTCGAGAAGATGCCGAAGCCGGCGCCCGCGTGCGCCACGCCGGTCATGGACGGCATGAAGATCGCCACCCGCAGCGACAAGGCGTTGAAGTCGCAGCGCAACGTGATGGAATTCCTGCTGATCAATCATCCGCTGGACTGCCCGATCTGCGACCAGGGCGGCGAATGCGAACTGCAGGACCTGTCGCTGGGCTACGGCCGCTCGGTCAGCCGCTTCGTGGAGCGCAAGCGCGTGGTGGCGGACGAGGACATGGGGCCGCTGGTCGCGACCGAGATGACCCGCTGCATCCAGTGCACGCGCTGCGTGCGCTTCACCGCGGACATCGCCGGCACCTACGAGCTGGGCGGGATGATGCGCGGCGAGAACCTGCAGATCGGCACCTACGACGGCAAGCCGCTGACCACCGAGCTCTCCGGCAACGTGATCGACGTGTGCCCGGTCGGCGCGCTGACCAACAAGGTGTTCCGCTTCAAGGCGCGCCCATGGGAGCTCACCGCGAAGGTTTCGCTGGGTTACCACGACGCGCTGGGCAGCAACCTGTTCCATCACGTGCGCCGCGGCGAGATCCTGCGCAGCGTGCCGCGCGACAACGAAGCGGTGAACGAGTGCTGGATCTCGGACCGCGACCGCTATGCGCACGAAGGCCTGTACGCCGAAGATCGCGCGACGGTCCCGCTGATCCGCGATGGCGAAGGGTTCCGCGAGGCGTCGTGGGAAGAAGCGCTGGCCAAGGCCGCGCAGATCCTGCGCGACAACGGTGGCGACAACCTCGGCATGCTGGTGCATGCGTCGACCTCGAACGAGGAGGGCACCTTGCTCGCCCGCCTGGCCGACGCGCTGGGCACCGGCAACCTCGACCACCGCATCGGCCAGCTCGACCTGTCCGATGGCGCGGCGGCTGAAGCCTTCGCCATGCCGGTCGCCGACATCGAACAGGCCGATGCGATCGTCATCCTCGGCAGCCACCTGCGCCATGAAGTGCCATTGCTGCACCAGCGGGTGCGCAAGGCGACCCGCCGCGGCGCGAAGGTGCACGTGGTCAACCCGGTCGATTTCGACTTCGCCTTCCCGGTCGCGACGAAGCACATCGTGCCGCCGTCCCAGCTCGCATCGGCGCTGGGCGCGCTGGAATTGGGCGATGCCGCCACTATCGCGGTGATCGTCGGTGCGGTGGCCGAAAGTGGAGTGCATGCCGTCGCGATCCGCAAGGCGGCGCACGATTTCGCCGCCGCGAAGAACGCCAGGCTGTGCCGCATCCCGCAGGGTGCGAATGCGTTGGGCCTGTCCCGCCATGGCGTGCTGCCGGCGTCGCGCGATGCGCAGTCGATGCTGCGCGAGCCGCGCAGCGCCTACGTT
>DATMVT010000026.1:0-7300 GCA_035562895.1 Patescibacteria group bacterium
CATGACTTCTTCTTTGCTGGTCAACTTCGGCGTCTTGTCGGCATGCTCGGCGGCGGCCATGCACTTGCCGCGGATGGCTTCGTACAGGCCGAGCAATTCGTCCTTCGACATCAATCCCGAGGCGAGCGCGATTTCGGCGGAACGCAGCAGCGGATCGGTCGCCTCGACGCGCAGCAGTTCCTCGATCGGACGGTATTCGATCTCGAAGTCGGTGCCGGCGTGACCCATGATGCGGGTGGTGCGCAGATGCAGGAAGGTCGGGCGACGCGTCGTGCGGCAATGCAGGACCGCGGCAGCGACCTGCTCGTAGCCTTCGGCCAGATCGAGGCCGTTGGCGTAGAAATAGTCGAGGCCTTCGCGATGACGGAACGCGGCGCCGACCCAGCCGCCTGGCGTCTTCGTCGAGATGCCGATGCCGTTGTCCTCGCAGACGAACAACACCGGTGCCGGGAGATTTTGGTAAGCACTCCACTGCGCGGTGTTGAACGCGCACTGCGCGGTCGCGTGGTTGCTGGACGCATCGCCGAACGAGCAGATCGCGATCGAATCCGCCGGAATCGGCAGCGTGTGGCCGATGCGTTTCGCGGTTTCGATCGCGACCGCGGTGCCGAGCGCCTTCGGCAGGTGCGAGGCGATGGTCGACGTCTGCGGCAGCACCCACAACGGCTTGGAACCCCAGACCTTGTGACGTCCGCCGGACGCCGGATCGTCCTTGCTGGCCGCGAAGCTCAGCGCCGAATCCATGATCGGGTCCATGCCCGGCAGCTTGCGGAAGCGCTCGGCCATGAAGCCGCCGGAACGGTAGTGCAGGAAGGCCGGGTCGGTGTGACGCGTCAGCCGCGCCACCATCGCATTGCCTTCGTGGCCAGACGAACCGATCGTGTAATAGACCTTGTTCTGCACGCGCAGCACGCGCGCCATCAGATCGAGATGGCGCGAGATCAGCTGCGATTGGAAAAGTTTCAGGAAGTCGTCGGCCGTGCACAGGCTCCCCGGCAACACCGCCTCGTCCGCACGCGGCTTGGCCGCCACCGGCCCGGCATGGCTACGGACGAATTCCTGGAAGTTCTCGTCACAGACCTTGGCGCGGTTGACGTCCTTGAGACGAGCGGGAATCGGGTTCGGGATCGAATTCAGACTGAAAGACGGCATTGCGGACATGGTCGGCCACTTCGGAAAAGTGGCGCATTCTACGGGGTCACGCGATCCGAGTCCGGGGCTTAATCAGGGCTTGGGCGGTGCCGGGAAGGTCACGACCGGCCCGCGGACTTCGCCGCCCGGCGGCAGATAGGTCGGCGCCGGCTGGCCGCTCGGGCCGAGCTCGCGCACGAAGCGATACAGCGAGCGCAGGTCGGTCTCCTCCATGTCGCGCAGCGCGAACCAGGGCATGGGTGGGCGGAACTTCGTGTTCTTCGCGACCTGCACCCATTCGTCCTCGCTCCAGGCGGTCAGGCTGAGCCGCAGGTTGGCCGCATACGTCGTGCCCCAAGGACCTTGCCAGCCGAGTGCATCGCCGGTCAGCCAGGTCGATTCGGGCACGTCGCCACCGGTCATCGCGTAGTTCGGGGTGTGGCAATCATTGCACCCGGCCACCTTGGCCAGATAGCGACCACGCGCCACAGACGCCGATGCGGATCCGGGCGCGACTGCCACCTGGGCCTCCTGTGCCCTGCCTGCACCTGCAGTGGCTGCAATGCAGCCCCATCCGAACGCCGCCGCTGCAACCACGCTCACGGCCAGGATCGCCTTCGTCTTGGTGTTCATCTCGTTTCCGTCGTTGGGGGATTTCCGCTCTTGACGGAACAGCGCTCGGAATCGTGTCATCGCGCATCGACAGGCGCTGAATGCCGGGGCCGGACGCGCTACCCTGTGCGGATGTCCCCGAAATCCACCGTCTACAAAGTCGAGCTGCAGATCTCCGATCTGGACCGACACTACTATCAGGAACACAACCTCACGCTCGCCCTGCATCCGTCGGAAACCGAGGAACGGATGATGGTGCGCTTGCTGGCATTCGCGATGAACGCGGACGAGCGCCTGACCTTCGGACGCGGACTCAGCTCGGAAGACGAGCCCGACCTGTGGCAACGCGACGACACCGGCGAGATCGAACGCTGGATCGAGACCGGACAACCGGACGAACAGCGCGTGCGCCGCGCCTGCGGGCGCGCGCGCCACGTGCTGATCTACACCTACAGCGGCCGCAGCGCGCAGGTGTGGTGGGACAAGATCGGATCAAGCCTCAACCGCAAGAACCTGACGGTGATCGACCTGCCAGAAACATCCGTGCAGGCGCTGGCCGGGCTGGCCGAGCGCACGATGCGCCTGCAATGCATGATCGAGGATCGCCACGTCCAACTGATGAATCAGAACGGCTCGGTGTCCATCGATCCCGTGATTCGCGTCGCCGCGCCCCTGCGCTGACGACGCGCCATTCGCTGCTCATTCGAAATCGCCCGGTGATCCGCCGAACACGGTGTCGAGCGGCCCGCCCAGCACGAAGGCCGGATAGGGTCGCTCGTGCACGCCGCCGACCTGGCCGTCGCCCATCTGTCCGAAGTTGCCGTGGCCCCAGCACATCACGTTGATCGGGTCGTTGCGCACGCGCGCGCAGGTGTGTTCGCCGCCGGCGGCGATCGCCGTGACATCGCCGACGCCGACCACGGCGACGGGTACGGTGTGGTTGTTGCGATTGCTGCCGTCGCCGATGTTGCCGAAATAGTTGTAGCCCCAGCAACTCATCGCGCCGCCACTGCGAATCGCGCAGCTGTGATAGTCGCCGGACGCGATGGCTGTGGCATCGCCGATGCCCGTCACCGCCACCGGCACGAAACTGTCCTGGCCGAGCCCGTCACCCAGCGCGCCGTAACTGCCCGAACCCCAGCAGGCGACGCTGCCACCTTGCAGCACCGCGCAGTTGTAGTCGCTGCCGGCGCTGAGCGCGATCGCCGTGCCGATCCCGAACACGTCGACTGGCGCGAGCACACCCGGGTCCGGATTGGTGCCGCCGTCGCCGAGCTGCCCGCGATGATTGCGCCCCCAGCATTTCACGGTGCCCGTGCCGACGATGGCGCAGCTGTGGCTTTGACCGACGGCGATCGCGGTCGCGCCGCTGATGCCGATGGCCTGCACCGGCACATTGGTTTCGGTGAATTCGCCATTGCCGAGTTGGCCGTGATAACCATGGCCCCAGCACCACACCGACCCGCCCGCGAGCAAGGCGCAGCTGTGATTGCCACCGGTCGCCACGGCCAGGGCCGTCGAGATGCCGACGACCGCCACCGGCGTGCCCGGGCTGGATCCGCTGCCGTGGCCGATCTGGCCCCAGCGGTTGTAGCCCCAGCACCAGACGCCGCCCGCACCCGTCACCGCGCAGGTGTGCTGGTAGCCGCCATCGACCGAGACGACATCGGTCAGGCCTTCGACTCGGACGGGCTCGCTGATGCTGTAGTGACCGGCAAGGTCGCCGAGCTGGCCCTGTTCGTCCCAGCCCCAGCAATGCAAGTCACCGCCCGGCACGACCGCACAGGTGTGTCCGCCGCCAGCCGCGAGTTCCTGGGCCTGGACCGGCACCGAATGGTGCAGGGTTGCCAGTCCGCCCAGTGCCGCCAAAAAACCCAACTTCGAACGCATGGTCTTGCGCATGATCGTCGTCCCCGATTCCGACGCACCGAACGTCGTTTCCGGTAGACGCACGAAATCCGGGCGAAACGGCTCATTCGTCCTGCAGACGTCCTCGCAGGGCATCGCGACGCGACGCCGCCGCCGGTGACAGCTTGCCTTCGGCCTCGAACGTCGCCCAGAGCGCGAGCGCCGATTCCGCCGATCGGCGGGCAACGCCGACCTCGGCCGCCGGGTGCCAATGCGCCTCGGCCACCTGTGCCCACGCCTCGGCGAGATAGTCCCGGAAGCGAGCCGCATCCGGGTCGGCCGCCGCGAGAACGACCAACGCATCCGCCGCCGCCCGCAAGGATGCGCGCCCACCGGCGACGTCGCCGGCCGCCACCAGGTTGCGCCCCAGATGCATGCGCGACAGGGCGTGGCTCAACGCGAAATCGGGTGAATGCCCGACCAGCGCGCCCTGCATCGACAGGGCTTCGCGATGGCTGGCCACCGCACCGGGAAAATCGCCCAATGCTTCGTGCAACTCGCCTTGGCGACGATGCGCAAGCGACAACGCGAGGCTTGCTTCCGGATTGTCCGGGCTCGCGCCGCGCCAACGCTCATTCACCTCGATCTGGCGCGCCACGATCGGCATCGCTTCACGAGCGCGTCCGGCCTTCAGCAACTGGCGCGCCGCCCAGCCGCAACTCGCGGAAACCGCTTGCCACAACATGTCGTTGCCGGGGTCGCGAGCGAGCATCGCTTCGGTGGTGGCGAGCGCTTCCAACGCCGAAGCGACCGAGGCATCGAGGTCGCCCATCGCCTCGCGAACCGGCACCAGACGCGAATGCACGAGGGCCTGCTCATAGCGATAGAAACTGTCATCGGGATCGGCGTCCACCAGGCCGGAAACCGACTTCAGCGCCGCATCGAGGGCGGTCGCCGCCCGGGCCATGTCGTTCTGGCCGATCCAGTATTCGCCGTCGCGCAATTCGCTCTGGTAACGCCCGAAACGCAGCCCGGCATCCTCGGGATGCGCCTGGATGGCGGCCTCGCGCAGATCGCGCGCCTGCTCGTGCGCGCGTCGCGAGGCCGCGATTTCGTTCAGCGAGCCGGAACTCTCGCGACCGAGCAGGTCGCCGTAGTGATCGAGCACGTTCGCATGTTCGATCACGACTTCAGGCTGCCTCCGGGTCATCGCCGACAGCGCGGAGAAGCCGGCCAGCGCCTGCTGGAACTTCCGCTTCGCATCATCGAGCTGCCCCGATTGATAGCGCAACTCGGCCTGACGCGACTGCAACTTGGCCCCCAGCACATCGGCCGCTTCGGCAGGGCCGGCGCTGCGCGGCGTTCGTTCGAGCAAAGCCGCCGCAGCGGCGTAGCTGCGAGCGGCGCCCTCCAGATCTCCGATGTTCGGGCCATAGGGATTTCCCTGAAGATCGCCGACCTTGAGATAGGCGGCCGCGGTATCGGCGAGCAAGGCGGAATCATCGCCGGCTTCACGCGACAGCGATTCGAGATAGCGCAGCGCGTCGGCCACGAGGCGCTGCTGCATCGGCAGGGAACCGGCAAGCTTGCGGATGCCTTCCTGATAATCGAACAGAACGATGTTCGCGAACTGGTGGACTTGCTCGAAGCGGCGCTCGGCGCGCTCGCGCTCGGTCGCGGCGATCCGTGCCTGCCACACGGCCGCGGCCGTCGCGGCGACGAGCAGCAGCAGGCAGGCGGCCACGACCGACACGGCCGCGCGATGACGTCCGACGAATCGCCGCAACACATAGCCGGTCGTCGCGCGCCGCGCCGCCACCGGCTTGCCGGCGAGCACGGCGCGCACGTCGTCGCCGAGCTCGCGCGCCGAGGTGTAGCGCCGCTGCGGTTCCTTCTCCAGCGCCATCGCCACGATGCGATCGAGATCGATGCGCCAAGCTTTCGGCATCGCCACCTGGCCGGCCTGGCGCAGCAACGATGGTGCATCTTCATTCAACAACGCCTGACGCAAGGCTTCGTCGCGGCGACCGCCTTGACGGAACGGATGCGCATTTCCGAGCAGCTCGAACAGCAACAAGCCGAGGGCATGCACGTCGGTCGCCGTGGTCACCGGCTCGCCGCGCAGCTGCTCGGGCGCGGCATAGGCCGGCGTCAACGATGAGCCGAAATCGCGCGTCAGCGTGCTGTCGACGTCGTCGCCGATCAGCTTTCCGATGCCGTAGTCGAGCAGTTTCGGCCGGCCGTCGGCGTCCACCATCAGGTTGCCGGGTTTGATGTCGCGATGGACCAGCAGATGCTGGTGCGCATAAGCGACGGCATCGCAAACGCCGGCGAACAGGACGAGGCGCTGTTCGGCCGAAGGCCGCTCGTCGGCGAGATAGCGATCCAGCGTCCGGCCCGCGACATGTTCAATGGCGAGATACGGTCGCCCGTCGAACGCCACGCCGGCGTCGACGAGGCGCACGATGCCGGGATGGTCGAGCCGCGCCAGCAGGTCGCGCTCATGGTGCAGTCGCCGCGTTCCGGCGGCATCGAGTCGCCCTTGCTGCAACATCTTGATCGCGACGGTCTGCGCATAATCGCCGTCGCGGTGGGCACGATAGACGATGCCCGATCCGCCCTCGCCGATGCAGGCATCGATCACGAACGGCCCGACGTGCTCGCCGACGCGCTCGTCGCCATCCTCGAGCGCGGCGAGCGCCGAAAACGGCAATGCGTCAGGCATCGCCGCGTTGTCCACTTGCGACAGCAAGGATTCCAGTTCTGCGGCCAGTTCCGGCAATCGCGCCGCCAACGCGGCGAGATGCGTCTGGCGGGCCTCTGCGGGCATTGCCAGCATCGCATCGAGCTCGGCTTGCAGCGCTCGCCAGTACTCGGGGTCGATGCGCGATTTCAAGTCGACAGCTCGCGCGACAGCCACAGTCGCGCCATCATCCAGTCGCGCTTGACGGTCGCCAGCGAAACGTCGAGCAGGGTCGCGATCTCCGCCAACTCCAGCCCGGCAAAGAACTTCATCTCGACGATCCGCGCCTGTCGCGCATCGAGCGCCGCAAGTGCATCCAGCGCTTCATGCAGTCCGAGCAGGTCGAATTCCGCACCGACGACCTGCTCGGCAGCGGACAAGCTGACCAGCTCGATGCCGTCACCGCGCTTCTGCGCCGCGCGATCACGCGCGTGGTTGACGAGGATGCGGCGCATCATGGTCGCGGCCAGGCTGAAGAAATAGAGGCGGTCGCCATGGTCGGCCGACGCCTGCACGGCCATGCGCAGCCAGGCTTCATGCACCAATGCCGTGGTCTGCAAGGTGTGGTTGTCGCGTTCGCGTCGCATCAAGCCGCGCGCAATACGCTTCAGCTCGTCGTAGACCAGCGGCAAAACGCGATCCAGCGCCGCGGCGTCACCGCCACGGGCACTGCGCAGGTCCGCTTCGATCGACTCGCCCGTGAACACCGAAACCCCTGATTCAGTCGCGCTGCATGACGAAGCGCGGCATCGATTCTACGCGCCGCAGCCAAGCTTGCACATGCGGATATCCGGCGAGGCCGATGCCGCCCGCGGGCGCATCATGCGTATAGGCATAGAGCGCGATGTCGGCGATCGAGTAGCCGCTCACGACCATGAAGTCACGCGTCGCCAATTCGCGATCCATCACCGCCAGCGCCTGGTGTGCACGCTCTTGCAGTCGCGCCAATTCGGCGCGACGCGGATG
>DATMVT010000027.1:0-2454 GCA_035562895.1 Patescibacteria group bacterium
TGCACCGCGGCCAGCCGGTCCTCGGCCTTGGCGCGATCGGTACCGAGATGGCAGGGCAACATCGTCACCTGATTGTTGGCGCTGGCATCGCCCGTTTCGCGCAGCGACATCGGGATCGCCGCGATCAGCGACGCCTTGGGCAATTCACGCTGCGCTTTCAGGTAACGGCGCAGCGCGCCGGAACACAACGTCAGCAGCAAGTCGTTGACCGAGGCATCGAGCATCGCCGCGACCGACTTGAATTCGGGCAGCGGCAGCGACCAGGTCCCGACGCTGCGGGTCGCGTCGATGGCGACATTGAAGCGGGTGCGCGGTGCCAGCCAGCGATCGACCAGTTGCACCGGCGCTTTCAGGGCATCGCGCAATTTTCCGGCGCCGCTGGCCGCGATTTGCGCGATGTCCGGCAGCGACTTCGCGAGTTTGGTGTATTGCGCCAGGGTGTTGGAGAACAGCATGCCGAGCTTGCGGCGCACGCCCGGGGGCGGCAGGTGGTCCTTGCCGGTCGGCGCCGGTACCACACGCGGGATCGGCCCGAGGTCGAGCAAGGCATGCGCCAGCGCGACGCCGGCGGCACCATCCAGTGCGGCATGGTGGACCTTGGTGAACAGCGCGAAGCCGCCATCCCGCAATCCTTCGATGATCCAGAACTGCCAGAGCGGGCGCGACCGGTCGAGCGGCTCGGCATGCAGCTTCGCGACCAGCTTCTCAAGCGCCGCCAGCGAACCGGCCTTCGGCAACTTCGCGGCGCGGACATGCTGTTCGAGGTCGATGTCGTCGGCATTCACCCAGATCGGATGGCCGAGGTCGAACGGCATCAGGGCCAGGCGCTGATGGAGGACGCCGGACAGATGCAGGCGACTGGCCAGGTGCGCGCGCACATGATCGATCAGCGCACCCTGCATCTTGTCGGGATAGGCGAACAACGCCAGCGCCCCGACATGCATCGGGGCTTCCGGCGTTTCGATGTAGAGGAATCCGGCGTCGAGACCACTCAGACTGCGGATCGCCATCCTTGCTCCCGTCGGTTGCGGCCGCCGGAGCTTGGCGCAAGCAACGATGGCCGTCAAAACGTCGGCGTGACAGATGGTCCCGCGGTTTGCCGCCTCCAGCCAAACTCGCTAGCCTGCGTGCCCGTTTTCCTGATCGTGGATGTCCCATGCTCTACAAGCACGTCGCCATCGCCAGCGTCACCCACGTCGAAGGTCCGATCCGGCTGTCCTCCGCGGACATCATGCTGCGCCTGCAACCGACGCTGGACCGTTTGGGCATTCGCGAGAACCTGCTCGAGAACGTGGCCGGCATCCATGAACGCCGGATGTTCAGCATCGACACGATGCCGTCGGACGCCGCGACCATGGCCGCCCAGAAGGCGATCGCCGAATCCGGCGTGCCGCACGAAAAGATCGGCATTCTCGTCAACACCTCGGTCTGCCGCGATTACCTGGAACCGAGCACGGCGAGCATCATCCACGGCAATCTCGGCCTCGCCGACACCTGCCAGAACTTCGATGTCGGCAACGCCTGCCTCGCCTTCCTGAATGGCATGGACATCGCGGCACGCATGATCGAACGCGGCGACATCGAATACGCGCTGGTGGTCGACGGCGAGAACTCGAACCACATCACCGAAACGACGATCCAGCGCCTGCTCGGGCCGGACGTCACCGCCGAACAGTTCCGCAACGAGTTCGCGTCGCTGACGCTGGGCTCGGGCGGCGCCGCGATGATCCTGGCGCGCGCCGAACTGTTCCCGGACGGCCACCGCTATCTCGGCTGCGTCACTCGCGCCGCGACCAACTTCTCGCATCTGTGCCGCGGCAATGTCGACCGCATGGTCACCGACACCCGCACCCTGCTGGTCGAGGGCCTGAAGCTGGCCGCCAAGACCTTCCAGGCGGCACGCGCGGCGCTCGGCTGGGCCAGCGAAGAACTCGACGAGTTCGTGATCCACCAGATCAGCAAGGTGCACACGAGCGCGATCTGCGAACTGCTCGGCATCGACCCGAAGAAAGTGCTCACCATCTTCCCCGAATACGGCAACGTCGGGCCGGCCTCGGTGCCGATCGCGCTCAGCCGCCTCAAGGAAACCGGCCGCCTGCAGAAAGGCAAGCGCATCGGCCTGATGGGCATCGGCTCCGGCCTGAACTGCTCGATGGCGGAAGTGGTCTGGTAATCCCGACTCACATCGCCTGATCCGAACGGCGCGGGCAACCGCGCCGTTTTTGTTGGCGGATGCAGTCGCCGGCCCTACGTCGGCCACCGCTCGGCACGTTGATGACCACATACTGGCATCGATCAAGTCCGTATTCGGCCAAGAGCGGCCGTTCGATGTCTCCGGAAAACTGAGCGGTCCAAGCCTCGTTAGACTTCGCGTTCCAACTAGCCTCCGGCCTAAACTGTGAACGACCAGTTCCTACTTTCGACGCGTGACGTGGCAACGATGCTTCTGGTCCT
>DATMVT010000028.1:0-10160 GCA_035562895.1 Patescibacteria group bacterium
AAGGCGATGCCGGCGTGTCCGCGCAACACGCGCTGGTGCTGGTCAATCACGGCAATGCCAGCGGCGTGGATCTTTGGCGCGTCGCACAGCATGTTCAGGCCTGCGTCCGCAACCGATTCTCGATCACGCTCGAACCCGAACCGGTGGTGATCTGAGCTTGTCGGCAGGGTGCGGATAGTCGATAACATCGGCCCTCGTCCATCCCGACACAAGGCCGCTTCCATGGCGAACACGCCCGCAGTTTCGATCACGCCCACGTTGCCGCAGCAGGACGCTCCCGAGGCCCGCCAGGCGCGCGCCTTCCAGCTCTCGCTGGCGCGGACCGAATACAACTACATGCGCAGCTACCTGGAAGCGGTGCCGATGTCGGCCGACTTGCCCGATGCCGAGAAATTCAGTCTCGACTTCGAAGCCCAGGTGATCAAGGTCTTCAAGCCGCTGGCCGAGAATTTCAAGAATGCGGTCGAATTCCTGCTCCGCCGCGAGCTCGCCGACGACATGCCGACCGAAGCACTGAAGCGCGTCCACGACGCCTACGCGCAACTGCGCGAAGATTTCAGCCTGTTGCACCCGAAGCGCGACATCGAGGAACTGAAAGCCTTCCTCGAAAGCCTGGCGGCCTTGCCGAAGGCACTCGAAGGCTTGGTGAACCTGCCGAAGGACGTCGAGAAGATGCTCGCCGGCCTGAAGGCCGTGTTCGACGAGTTCCTCGCGACCGGGCCGACGGCGTTCCTGAAGTCGACGCTGTTCGACACGCTCAATTCGACCCATGGTCGTGACTACCTGAAGCCGCGATCGATCGACGACTACGCCACGCAGTTCACCGCGATGTCGCCGCCGATGATGCTGACGCTCGAACGCCAGCCGTGGATGCCGAAGGACGACAGGCCCTGCGAGCAGGACTGGTTCTTCGGACACCTGCAGATCGCCGGCTTCAACACCACGCAACTGCGCGGCGTCGTGCGTCAGGCGCCGGCCGGCAGCCAGGCGATCGCGCTCGCCGACCTGCAAAGGAAATGCCCGGTCGGCGATGCGCTCCTGCAGGGCGTGCTCGGCGACCCGTCGATCACGCTCGACCAGGCGATCGCCGCGCAGCGCCTGTACGTCGTCGATTTCGCGCAGTTCGAAGGCGCCAAGGCCGATTGCCTGCACGGCGAACAGCGTTATCTCTGCGCGCCGATCGCGCTGTTCTACTGGAATCCGACGCCGCCACCGGGCTACCCGCCAGGGGGTGCGCTGCAACCGGTCGCGATCCAGCTCGCGCAGCAGTTCGATGCCGAGTCGGCGCCGATCTTCACGCCGAACGACAGTGCCGGCGGCAACGACGCATCGCTGCTGAAGTGGCGCGTCGCGAAATACCTGGTCAACGTCATCAGCGCGATCCAGCACGAGTCCGTGGCCCATCTCGGCGACTGCCATCTGATCGTCGAAGCGATGGTGGTCGCCACGCATCGCCAGCTCGCCGACACGCACCCGCTGCTCAAGCTGCTGTGGCCGCACTTCCGCTTCACGATCAACATCAACGACGATGCCATCCACAGCCTGATCGTGCCGGGCGGCGTGGTCGCGACCAATGTCGGTCCGGCGATCGAATCGACGCTGGAACTCGTCGGCAGCGCCCACCAGGCCTGGCGTTGGGACGACAACTGCCCGGACCGGGTGTTCGCGCTGCGCGGCGTCGACCACCTGCCGTCGTTTCCGTTCCGCGACGACACACGCCTGCTCTGGGCGGCAACACGCAAGTTCGTCGGCGACTACCTGCGCGTTTACTACCGCAACGATCAGGACGTGCGCGACGACAGCGAGTTGCAGGGCTGGATCCATGAACTCACGTCACCGCTGTATTGCGGCTTCAAGGGACTCGGCGGCTTGACCGCCACCGGAGATCCGCAGCGGCCCTACAGGATCGAGCGCCTCGACTACCTGATCGACATGGTCGCGCACATCATCTACCTCGCCGGGCCTCAACACGCCTCGGTGAACTATGCGCAATATCCGCTGATGTCGTACATGCCCAGCGTGGGCGGCACCATCTACCATGCGCCGCCCACGCGCAGCGATCAACTGAAGCACATCGACGATTGCATGGCGTGGTATCCGCCGCTGGATGTCGCGCTGTACACGTTCTCGTTCGAATACCTGCTGAGCAGCGTGCAGTACGACACCTTCGGCCATTACGAGCACAACCCGCGCGATCCGTATTTCAGCGATGCCCGCGTGCAGCCTCTGGTCGCCGATTTCCAGGGCGAGCTCGCTGCGATCGAGCGGGAGATTCGCGAGCGCAACCGGACGCGGCCGATGCCCTATCAGTTCCAGCTGCCGTCGATGATTCCGAACAGCATCAGCATCTGATCGCCGCCTGAGCCACGGCGGATGGCCGCATCGCGGCGGCCATCCGTATGCGAATGCGCCGCTCGCTCAAGCCTGGCAGTAGCGATTGCGCCCGCTGCGCTTGGCCTGATAAAGCGCCTGGTCGGCGCGCGTGATCAGCGATTCGGTGGTGGACTCCGACGCGACCACCAAGGTGCAGATGCCGATGCTGACGCTGACGTGCGCGCCCACCGGCGACACGACATGCGGCAAGCCGAGCGCGGCGATCGCGGAAAGGCAGGTCGCGGCCACTTGCTCGGCCGAGGCGGCATCGGTTTCAGGCAGCAGGATCGCGAATTCTTCTCCGCCATAACGCGCGACCAGGTCGCTGCTGCGATTGGCCGTGTGCTTCAGCGCCTGGGCGACGGCGCGGATGCAACCATCGCCCTCATGGTGGCCATAATGGTCGTTGAACGCCTTGAAGTGGTCGATGTCCAGCATCAACAGCGTCAGCGGCTGTCCGTTGCGCAGACTGCGCTGCCACTCGACGCCGAGTCGCTCGTCGAAGCTGCGCCGGTTGGCGATGCCGGTGAGCCCGTCCTTCATCGTCATCTGGCGCAATTCCTCGGTGCGCGCCTGCACCTTGCGCTCGAGACTCTCGTACAGTTGCGCATTCACCAGCGAGATCGCGGCCTGTGCGCTGAGCAGTTCCAGCGTCTTCAGGTGCTTGCCGGTGAACGCGTTCTCCATCAGGTTGTTCTCGAGATAGATCACCGCGACCAGCTTGCCCTGCGTCACCACGGGCAGGCAGAGCACCGACTTCGGGCGATGATCGTCGAGATAGCGACTCTGTCCGAAGCGTTCGTCGGATGCCGGATCGTTGACCACCAGCGCGCTGCGCGCGAGCTGGACGTATTCGATCAGGCCGCTCGGCAGCAACGGATTGTGGTCCTTGCGCGTATCGGCCAGACGACGACCGATGCGACGGCACTCGATCAGCCGTCCGCCGCTCAATCGGCCCATGACTTCGACCACGAGTTCATCGTCCTCGTCGTCGGCCACGACGATGGCACCCATCTCGGCGCCGGCATTTTCGAGCAACACGCCGAGCATCTTTTCGAGCAGCGATTCCAGGTGGATTTCCTGCGACAGGAGCTGGCTCGCCTTGAGCAGGGATTGCAGATCGAGGAAGCCGGTCTGCTCGGAGCCATGGCGAAAGCTGCTGCCGAGATCGGAGGAGGAGTAGCGAAGCTCGATCGAGCGGAACGGAACCTGCGGCCACTGCGTCTCGATCTGGCGACACTTGGCGCTCGCGCCCCAACGCCGATAGTGGAAGTAAGCCTCGCGGATGAAGTTGCTGGCCAGCTGCTGCTGGTGCTGCGACAGCCAGAACAGGGCATAACGCTCGTTGCACAAGGCCTCGCAATGGACGACGCCCGACTCGGTCGCGGCGTCGATCGCCTGCGCGTACAACTCCATCGCGGTGCGATCTTCGGCGCGCACGCGCGCGAGTTCGGCGGCGATCAGCAGGGCCTTGTGGCGGAAGTTCGCGGGGCAATGATCCGCCCAGGTCTGGAAGCGATGGAGCTGGGCCTCCGCAAGCTGCCGATTCGACTCCTGCGCGTCGGCCTCGGAAAATTCAGGGAGCAGCAATCCGAGCGCGGTGAAGAAGCTGGCTTCGACCATCGACGGACTGTCCGGCAGGCACAGGCCGACCATCGCCAGCCGTGACGAACTGGATTGCCACTGTGCGCGATCGCCGAACAGATAGGCATGACGGACCATCGCCGCGCTGAAGAACGCGAGCACGATCGCTGGCGCGCCTCCGGCATCCGCGAGATAGGCGCTCACGTCGCATTCCGCGGTATCGAAACTGTTCGTGCCCTTGGTCTTGCCGAGCAGGGCCAACGCCGGTTGCAGGACGCCGTGGCGCAGCATCGCCTCGGTGCTCGGCTGGTGACTGCGCTTGAGGAAAGCAAGCCCCTGCTCGCATTCCGCGACCAGCTCGTCGAGCGGCAGGCCGAGGGAAAAACGGTTCACCGAACGCAACAGCGCGCAGTAGCCGGCCGCGAGCGGATTGATGCCGGCGCGCCCCATCACCATGCCCTGTTCGAGATAGGTCAGGGTTTCGCGCAGCGGCTCGCACCAGTGCTGGTAGAACCCGCCGAAATACTGGTAGACCGACAGGCGGAAGTAGGGATTCTCGCGCTGCTCGGCCAGCCTGCGTGCGGCGCGCCCCATGGCATGCACGGCCGGATAGGATCGACCGCTCGCTGCCATCGCGGTCTGGTAAGTCACGTAGGCGATGCAGCTCAAGTCGCACTGACCGTGCGCGAGCGTGGTCTTCACCATCCGGCAGGCGCCGAGCACGTAGCTGACGCCACGATTGATCTGATAGGTGGCGTAGGCGAGGCCGTAGTACACCTGCATTTCAAGCAGACGCTCCGGATCACGCATCTCGGACTGCGCCAGCAGCGCCGATTCACCGCGAGTGGCGAGCGCGGCTTCCGTCTCGGCGAACTCGAGCAGATAGCACTGCATCGCGGCTTCCTCGCTTTCCGGGAAGTCGCGACCGAGCAAGGCCAGCGCCTGGCGCAGCACGACGAACCCGTCGCTGAAACGGCCACGCAAGTGCATGAGTTCGACCAGCGTGAGACACAGACTCACTTTCGCCGCGACCGACGGTGCGGCTTCGATCAGGTTCACCAGGCGTTGCTCGGCGACATCGAAATGGCCGGCCAGATATTCCGCCTCGGCAAGATTCTTGTAGACGGTCAGCGCGAGTTCGGGCTGTTGCTGCCAGGCATCGGGCAACAGCAATCCTTCTCCCCGCCGCAACAGCTCGACGGCCGCGGTGTACGCCGCAGCCGACTTGGCGCGAATGCCGCCACGCAGATTCAGCACGAGCAGGCGGGCGCGTTCAGCAGGGTCGGTCATCAGCTCGCTCGCGGCATTGAGCGACTCGAGGATGATGAACAGCCGCTCTTCGAGTTCGGCATCGTCGCTCGCAGCGAGCAGCCGTCGCCCGCAATGCAGTCGCAGGGCGGCGCGTTCGGGTGCCGGCGTGAGCTCATGCGCCGCCTGCTGGACGCGGTCGTGCAGGAAGCGATAGCGAGCGCTGCGCAGCAGTTCGGGACTGTGCTCGAACTTGTAGCCCTCGTTCAAGGGCACGACCAGATTTTCCTGCAGGGCCGGCCACAGCACGGCGGCGGTGGCGACGGCATCGGCATCGCCGACCGACATCAACTGCCCATGGTCGAAGCTTTCGCCGAGATGCGCCGCCAGCGCCAGCAGCGCGCGCGTCGCCGGTTCGAGCGCGGCGAGCTTCTGCAGCATCAGATCGACGACATTGTCGGTCATGCTGCGCTGGCGGATCAGCGCGAGATCCCAGCGCCATGCGCCGTCCTTGCGCACGTAGCGGATGTCACCCTTGTCGCTGAGATTGCGCAGGAACTGGCCGAGGAAGAACGGGTTGCCCTGGGTCTTCTCCAGGCACAACGCGGCCAGTGGCGCCGCCTCCGCCGCGGCGCAATGCAAGGTGTCGGCAACCAGTTGCTGCACGTCCTGCGCGCCCAGCGGCGTCAACTGCAGATGCTCGAGCCGACCCTGCGCATTCCTGATCGCGGCGATGGTCAGGCTCAGCGGATCACCCGCCGCGACTTCGTTGTCGCGATAGGCGCCGACGATCAGGGCGCTGCAATCGCCGTCCTGGCGCACCAGGTGCTCGAGCAGACGCAGGGTCTGCGCGTCCGCCCACTGCAGGTCGTCGAGAAAGACCAACAGCGGGTGCCCGTGCGCGGCCAGGGTCTTGACGAAGGCCGCGAACGCGATATGGAAGCGCTGCTCGCTTTCGGCTGCAGGCAGGGCCGGCAGGCTTGGCGGCGATCCGATCAGCAGCGCGAGTTCGGGGATGATGTCGACCACGGCAGCAGCGTTGTCCTGCAGCGCCTCGTTCAATCTCGTCTTCCAGTACTGACGGCGTTCGGATCCTTCGACGGCAAGCTGGCGCATCAGCAGCTGGAAGGCCTGGATCAGCGCCGCAAACGGTTGGTTGCGGCTGTACTGGTCGCACTTGCCGCGCACGAAGTAACCACGCCGCGCGACCACCGGGCGATGCAGTTCGCTGACCAGCGCGGTCTTGCCGATCCCGGAATAGCCGCTGATCAGCAACAGTTCCACCGCACCGACGCTGACGCGCTCGAATGCGGCGAGGATGGCGGCGCTTTCGGCGTCGCGCCCGTAAAGCTTTTGCGCGACGCAGAAGCGCTCGGGGACATCGGCGCTTCCGAGTTCGGTCAGCTCGATGCGCCGGTAGAGGCGCCAGCGCTCGGCACAGGCTTCGAGATCCTGGAGCAGTCCGAAGCTGCTCTGATAGCGGTCGTCCGGATGCTTCGCGAGCAACTTCTGCACGAGCGCCGACACCGGCTGCGGAATCGCTGCGTCCAATTCATGCAAGGGCATCGGCACGGTGGCGATCTGTGCGTGCAGCAAGGTCATCGGGTCGCTCGACTGGAACGGCTTGCGCCCCGCGAACAACTCGTACAGGGTCACGCCGAGCGAGTAGAAATCGCTGCGGTAGTCGATGTCGAGATTGGTGCGGCCGGTCTGTTCCGGCGACATGTAGTCGAGCGTGCCGCGCAGGAACACGTCCTGGGCGTGTCGCTGTTCGTTGCTCAGGCGGGTCGACAAACCGAAGTCGCAGAGTTTCAGACCCAGCGTCGCGGCATCGACGAGGACGTTCTTGGGGGCGATGTCGCCATGGATCAGGCGATGGTGGTGGACCGCGCTCAAGGCCTTGGTCAAGCGAATCGCCAAGGTCAGCTTGTCCGACAGGTCGAGCACCTGGCGCGCGATCAGCTGCGCCAGATTGGTCGCGGCGAACGCTTCGAGCACCAGCACCGAGCCGCGCCCGACCTGTTCCAGCGCCCGCGCCTTGATCACGAACGGAGAGTCGATCGAGCGCAGCACCGCGTATTCGTGGCGCCAGCGAGCGCTGAACTCGGGCGAAGGCCGACTGCTGTCGAGGTACTTCAGCACCACGCGCTCGCCATTCGCCGCGGTCGCCGTGGCCACCACCGTTTCGCCGAGGGCGTAGATCACATCATTGACGGTGTATCCGGCCAGTTGCACTGCTTGCCTGCCTCAGAAGTGGTACTGCATTTCGATCGACACTTCCCTGCCGCGGGCGAGCACGCTGGCGAACGCGCCGCCGGGAGCGAGCGGGATCACCGAGGTGAATACATTGTATTTCTCGTCGGTCAAGTTGCTGCCGATCAAGGCAAGGCTCCAGTCGCCGGTCGCCGGCAGCAGTTGCAGGCGGTAATCGAACAGGCCATAGGCAGCTTGCCGGGTCTGGACTTCATTGTCGGACGCGGTCGCGTGGCTGCCGCGATAGTTCCAGCCCAGCGCCTGCCGGATCGACCAGTCCGTGGCGGCGCGCCAGGTGTGTTGCAGTCTCAGAATGCCCTCGAACTCGGGCACGAACGGCGTGCGGTCGCCGGACCAGTCGCAGATCGCGGCGCCGGTGTTGAGGCGCTCCGTGGTGCTGCAGTTGGCATCGGCGAAACGGTCGTAGCGGAAATCCAGGTATTCGATCCGGGCCAGCAGGCGCAGATCCTCTTCGATTCGCCAGTCGAGATCGACATCGACGCCCTTCGATACCGAACTGGCGGCATTGCCGACCAGAAAGCCGATGCCGCCGTCGAAGACCGAAACCTGCAGGTCCTCGTATCGCCCATGGAACAACGCGAGGTTGAGACGCAAGTCGCGCCAGTCCTTCTTGAACCCGAGTTCGAACACGCGGGCAGACTCATCGCCGTATTCGACCTCATCGCGACGGTCGCCTTCGTAGAGGAAATCGAAACCGCCGGCCTTGGCGCCATTCGACCAGTTCACATAGGCCAACAGATCGTCCGACCATTGATAAGCCAGGCCGAGATGGAACATCGGATGGCGTTCGTCACGGGCCAGCGCGTCGAATTCGTGCAGATCCCCGGCCCCCTGCGAGACGATGCTGTAACCGGCGACGTTGTTCGGCGCGAGCAGTGGCTGCACGACGGTGCCATCGGCCAACACCAGCACATAGCCCGTCGGATTCGCCAGGTAGTCGGCATTGCCGAGCAACAGCGGCGCCAATGCCGGATCCAGCCAGCGCAGGTCGATCAGTTCCCCGGGCGCATCACGATGATCGATGCCGGCCACGCGCACCGCCTGCTGCGCGTCCTTGCCGATGTCGAGGTAGCGAAAACCGAACGTCGCCGTCCATTGTTCATCGAGGCCGACATTGACGCTGCCGAACAAGGCCTGCTGGTCGGTGTCCTGGTCGATCAGGATGTGGCGCGAGAACGGCGCCAGCAGTCCGGCCACGAGGCTTGGACTCACGCCGTAAGCGGGCGCCAGCAGCTCGGGCAGGTTGAAATCGGACAGATAATCGTTGCGGTAGTCGTCACGCTGCAGGTAGGCGCCGAACAGATAGTCGGCGCGATCCGTCCAGTGGCCGGCGATGCGCAGTTCCTGCGAAAACTGGCTGAAGCGCTCGTCCTGGTAGATGTTGATCAGCGTCGCCGGGGTGATGTCGACATCGGCCGAGTGGCGGAAATCGTAACTGCCGTAGCCGCTGATCGCGGTCACGTCGAAGGCGTCGAACTGATAGCGCAGTTCCAGCATCGACTCATCCATGTCGGTGCGCAGGAAGGCTTCCGGGTATTTGAACGGCGCCCCGTTGCCGATGTTCAGGCGGCCGTCGTCGACCCCGGTGAACGGCGAATTCGGCCATGGATCGCCCTGGCCATCGACGTGCTTGTAGACCTCGAAAATGCGGCCTTCGCGATCGAAACGACCCTGCTCGTGGCGCATCGACACCGACAGGCGGTCGCTCGGCAGCCACGAACCGCTCAAGCGAATGGCATCGTGCCCGCTCCTCGGCTCACTGTCACCGGAAGCGTCATTCGCCGCGATGCCGTGGCCTTGATCGCGCCAGGTTCCGGCGACCCGCAGCGCGAACTGGTCGCTGACCGGCAGGTCGATCGCCGCCTCGATCTGCGGTTCGGCGTATTCGGCGCCGTAGCTCATGCGGACGTCGCCACCGAACGCGAAACCGGGTCGCTGCGTGATGACGCTGATCGCGCCACCCAGCGAACTGTTTCCGTACAACGTGACCTGCGGTCCTTTCAGCACTTCGACCCGTTCGACGTCGAACAGGCCGATGTGCTGCTGGTTCATGCGACCGCGATAGATCCCGTCGACATAGGTGCCGACCGACTGCTCGAAGGCATTGTTGTCACCGGAATTCACGCCGCGCAGGGTCAGGCGGCTGCTGATCGCGAGGTCGTTCTGCTGCAAGCCAGGCACCTGCGTCGACAAGTCCTTGAGGTTGTGCACGCCGAGTTCGACCAGTTCATCGGTCTCGAACGCGGCGACGCTCATCGGCACGTCCTGCAGCACTTCGGACTTCTTGCGCGCGGTCACCACCACTTCGCCCAGCATCGATGCGGGCGCGGCCTTTCCGGCTTCGGTCGGTTCGTCGGATTCGGCGGCACCCGCGACGTCGGTCGGCTCGGCCAGCCATCGCGGCCAAGCCGGTGGCGGCAGCATGAATACGAGGGCTGCAAGCAGCGTTGTGAATCTCATCTGGCTTGCCCCCGATGCCGTCGCCGAGGATCTTACCGCCGCGTGCCAAGGGGACAAGCCTCGATCCTGCCGATCCTGCCGATCCTGCCGATCAGGCGTTGGCGATGCTCAGGACATCGTCCAGCAAGGCGGCGGCGGTGATGTCGGCACCGGCACCCGGCCCCTGGATGACCAAGGGGCGCTCGCGGTAGCGCGTGCTGTGAATCACGATGCGATTGTCG
>DATMVT010000029.1:0-3175 GCA_035562895.1 Patescibacteria group bacterium
GGCGTGCGCTTCGAGCACACCCGGGTCGATGGCGAGGGCCGCGTGCAGGGCACGGGCGAACATTTCGAGATCGAGGCCGACCTGCTGCTCAAGGCGATCGGCCAGACCCTGCTCGCCGATGGCCTGCGCGAAGGCGGCGTCGAGTTGCTGCGCCTGAATCAGGGCCGCATTGCCGTCGATGCCGACTTCGCGACCAGTCTCGCCGGCGTGTATGCCGGTGGCGACTGCGTCGGCGGCAAGACCGACCTGACCGTGCAGTCGGTGGCCGACGGCAAGCACGCCGCGACGGCGATCCACGCCTATCTGAACGCCGACCGCGAGGTGCAACATGGCTGATCTGCGCACGAACTTCGTTGGCATCCGTTCGCCGAATCCGTTCTGGCTCGCGTCCGCGCCGCCCACCGACAAGGCCTACAACGTTATCCGTGCGTTCGAGGCCGGTTGGGGCGGCGTCGTCTGGAAGACGCTCGGCCTCGATCCGCCGGTGGTGAACGTCAGTTCGCGCTACGGCGCGGTGCAGTGGAACGGCCAGCGCATGGCCGGACTCAACAACATCGAACTGATTTCCGACCGTCCGCTCAGGACCAACCTCGATGAAATCCGCGAGGTGAAGCGCGCGTGGCCGGATCGCGCGATGGTGGTGTCGCTGATGGTGCCCTGCGACGAGGCGAGCTGGAAATACATCCTGCCGATGGTCGAAGACACTGGCGCCGACGCGGTGGAACTCAATTTCGGCTGTCCGCACGGCATGAGCGAACGCGGCATGGGCGCCGCGGTCGGGCAGGTGCCGGAATACATCGAGATGGTCGCGCGCTGGGTCAAGCAGCACTCGAAGCTGCCCTGCATCGTGAAACTGACGCCGAACATCACCGACATCCGTTGGCCGGCGCGTGCGGCACACAAGGGCGGTACCGACGCAGTGTCGCTGATCAACACGATCAACTCGATCACCACCATCGACCTCGATCTGATGGCGCCGACGCCGACCGTGGACGGCAAGGGCACGCACGGCGGCTATTGCGGCCCGGCGGTGCGTCCGATCGCGCTGAACATGGTTGCCGAGATCGCGCGCGATTCGCAGACGGCGGGCTTGCCGATCAGCGCGATCGGCGGCATCGGCACCTGGCGCGATGCCGCCGAGTTCATCGCGCTCGGCGCCGGCAACGTGCAGGTCTGCACCGCGGCCATGCATTACGGCTTCCGCATCGTCGAGGACATGATCTCGGGCCTGTCGAACTGGATGGATTCGAAGGGCTACAAGACCATCGAGGACTTCCGCGGCCGCGCCATCAGGAACGTGACCGACTGGAAGTTCCTGAACCTGAAGTACGACATCAAGGCGCGCATCAACCAGGACCTGTGCATCCAGTGCGGGCTCTGCCACATCGCCTGCGAGGACACCTCGCACCAGGCGATCACCCGCGAGAAGGACGGCCAACGCCACTTCGACGTGATCGATGCCGATTGCGTCGGCTGCAACCTGTGCATGCATGTCTGCCCGGTCGATGACTGCATCACCATGGAACGCGTCGATGACGGTGCGTTCCAGAACTGGACCACGCACCCGAACAACCCGATGGCGGAGAAGGCTTGATGCGTTCGAAGGCCATGGACTACGACCGCGCGCCTCCGGTCAGCCTGGATCTGATCAATCCGGACCTGATGCCGACCGCGAAGAACGATCGCACCTGGGACTGGAAGGCGATCGCGGCGTTGTGGGTCGGCATGGTCGTCTGCGTGCCGGCCTACATGATTGCCGCCGGGTTGGTCGCCGAAGGCATGTCGTGGAAGGAAGCGGTCGGCACCATCCTGCTCGCCAATCTCATCGTGCTGATCCCGATGATCGCGATCGGACACGCGGGGACCAAGCACGGCATCCCGTTTCCGGTGTTGCTGCGGGCGTCGTTCGGCACGCGCGGCGCGAAGGTGCCGGCGTTGCTGCGCGGGCTGGTCGCCTGCGGCTGGTTCGGCATCCAGACCTGGGTCGGCGGTGCGGCCATCTACGCGATCGCCAACATTCTCACCTTCAACGCGCTCGATGGCGAGCCGCTGCCGTTCCTCGGGATCGACGCCGGCCAGACCGCATGCTTTCTCGGCTTCTGGCTGTTGCATGTCTGGTTCATCCGCAACGGCACCGAGTCGATCCGCTGGCTGGAATTGTGGGCAGCGCCGGTGCTGATCGCGATGTGCGGCGCGCTGTTGTACTGGGCCTGGGATCGCGCCGACGGGTTTGGCGCGATGCTGTCGACGCCGTCGAAATTCGCGCCGGGTGGCGAGCGCGAAGGCCAGTTCTTCAGCGTGTTCTGGCCCTCGTTGACGGCAATGGTCGGCTTCTGGGCGACGCTGGCGCTGAACATTCCCGACTTCACCCGATTTGCGCGCAGCCAGCGTGATCAGGTCATCGGCCAGGCGCTGGGCCTGCCGATCCCGATGGCGGCACTGGCTTTTGTCGGCGTCGCCGTGACCTCGGCGACCGTGGTCATCTTCGGTGAAGCGATCTGGGATCCGGTGAAGCTGACCGAGCGCATGGGTGGCGTCGGCGTGATCCTCGCCCTGTTTGCCCTGGTCCTCGCCACGATCACGACGAACCTGGCCGCGAACGTGGTTGCGCCTGCCAACGGATTCTCGAACCTGAGTCCGCGGCGCATTTCGTTCAAGACCGGCGGCTACATCACCGCCGGCATCGGCATCGCGATGTTTCCGTGGAAGCTGCTGGAATCGACCGGTGCCTACATCTTCACCTGGTTGATCGGCTATTCCGCGCTGCTCGGCCCGATCGCCGGCATCATGCTCGCCGACTATTTCATCCTTCGCAGGACCGAGCTCGACGCCGAGGAATTGTTCAAGGAAGGCGGTCGTTACAGCTATCGCGGCGGCTGGAATCCGGTCGCCTTCGTCGCATTGATCGCGGGCGTGCTGCCGAACCTGCCCGGCTTCCTGAAAGCCGCGGGATTCGCCACCGACGTGCCGCCGATCTTCGACGCGATCTATGCGTACGCATGGTTCGTCGGCTTGGTCGTCGCTGCGGCGGTGTACTTGATGTTCTCCAAGCGGGAAAAGTGACATGGATACCCTGATTCGTGGCGGCACCCTGATCGATGCCGAGTTGAGCGTGCGCGGCGACCTGCTGATCCGCGATGGCGTGATCGCCGTGGTCGGCGAATCGCTCGAAGCG
>DATMVT010000030.1:0-15056 GCA_035562895.1 Patescibacteria group bacterium
GCCGGCACTGGCTTTTGCGTTCGCGATCGACGGCACCTGTCGTGCCGTGGTCGGGCCGAAGGTGCCGGTGCCATTCTCGCCGGTCAGCTGGCTGTTCCTGCTTGGCGCCGTCGGCCTGCTCGGCGGATTGGTGGCCTGGCGTCGCAGTCACTGATCGATCGCCGGTCCCGCCAAGGCCGTTGCCTTGATCGGCGACGGCCTTTTGTTTTTCCGGGCCAGCGAGTTGCCCGCCTTTCGCCTTGCTCTGTCTAGGGCTTCGCCGGACAATCGGCGGCATTCCCTGCTCTCATCCTGTCCATGATCGATGCCCAGCGCTATCCGCGACTGGCGCAGATCGCCGTCCCCGGTGACCTGCGCCGCTTCCCCGAGTCGGAACTGACGGCGATTGCCGAAGAACTGCGCGGGCACCTGATCGATTCCGTGGCGATCTCGGGCGGGCATTTCGGTGCCGGGCTCGGCGTCGTCGAGCTGACCGTGGCGCTGCACTGGCTGTACGAAACGCCGACCGATCGTCTGGTCTGGGACGTCGGCCACCAGTGTTATCCGCACAAGATCCTGACCGGTCGTCGCGACAGCATCCACACGGTCAAGCAAAAGGATGGCGTGGCACCGTTCCCGCGCCGCGAAGAGAGCGAATACGACACCTTCGGCGTCGGCCATTCCTCGACCTCGATTTCGGCGGCGCTCGGCATGGCCATCGCGTCGCAGCGCCAGAATGATCCGCGCAAGGTCGTGGCGGTGATCGGCGACGGTGCGATGACCGCGGGCATGGCCTACGAGGCGCTGAACCATGCCGGCGGCATGGATCCCGAGCCGAACTTGCTGGTGGTGTTGAACGACAACCAGATGTCGATCAGCGAAAACGTCGGCGGTTTGACCAAGATGTTCGCGCGCCTGCTCGCCGGACCGACCTATACCGCGCTGCGCGAGCGCGGCAAGAAACTGTTTCCGGCCAAGAGTCGCACCGGCAAGTTCCTCAAGCGTTGGGAAGAACACTGGAAGGGCATGGCCCTGCCGTCGACGCTGTTCGAGGAGATGGGTTTCCACTACACCGGGCCGGTCGACGGCCACAACCTGCCGCAACTGGTGTCGACGCTGCGCACGCTGAAGGACCTCAAGGGTCCGCAGTTGCTGCACGTGATCACCACCAAGGGCAAGGGCTACGAACGCGCCGAGGGCGACCAGATCGAATACCACGCGGTCGGTCCGTTCGATCCCAAGGTCGGCGTCGTCAAGAAGCCCGGCCCGGCCAAGCCCACGTACACGCAGGTGTTCGGCGACTGGTTGTGCGACATGGCCAAGGCCGACCCGAAGCTCGCCGGCATCACCCCGGCGATGCGCGAAGGCTCGGGCCTGGTGCGGTTCTCGCAGGAACATCCGCAGCAGTATTTCGACGTCGCGATCGCCGAACAGCACGCGGTCACGCTCGCCGCCGGCATGGCCTGCGAGGGCATGAAGCCGGTGGTCGCGATCTATTCGACCTTCCTGCAACGCGGCTACGACCAGTTGATCCACGATGTGGCGCTGCAAAACCTCGACGTGCTGTTCGCGATCGACCGCGGCGGCGTCGTCGGTCCGGACGGCGCGACGCATGCCGGCAGCTTCGACCTGAGCTTCCTGCGCTGCATCCCGAACATGCTGGTGATGGCGCCGGCCGACGAGGCCGAATGCCGGCGCATGCTCACGACCGGCTACCGCCATCCCGGCCCGGCCGCGGTGCGTTATCCGCGCGGCAGCGGTCCCGGCGTCGCGGTCTCGGCCGAACTCGATGCCTTGCCGATCGGCGAGGCGGACGTTCGCCGGCGCGGGCGCGGACTGGCGATCCTGGCCTTCGGCGCGATGGTCGCCGAAGCCGCGAAGGTCGGTCAGGAGCTCGATGCCACGGTCGTGAACATGCGCTACGTCAAGCCGCTCGACGAGAAGCTGGTGCTCGAATTGGCGCGCAGCCATGCCGGTTTCATCACCGTCGAAGACAACGCGATCATGGGCGGCGCCGGCAGCGCGGTCGCCGAACTGCTCGCGGCACACGGTCTCGTCATGCCGATCCTGCACCTCGGCCTGCCCGACACCTTCATCGAACACATGTCGCGCGAGCAGTTGCTGCATCAGGTCGGACTGGATGCCGCCGGCCTCAAGGCCAGCATCCTCAAGCGCTGGCCGCAGCAGCCGGTGCCGGTGCGCAGCGCCGCCGGCTGATCGTTGCGACGCGCGTCATGCGGGTGGCGCGCACGACATGGGACAATGGCGCCGGACTTCGGGGTGATCGAATGGTTCGGCTCATCGCGGTGCTGATGATGTTGCTGTCCTGCGAGGCGCATGCGGAATGGGTCACGGTGCCGATTCGCGGCGCGTCGCTCGAGCTGGCCTGGCGTGGCGACAGCCTGCGTGAACTCGGTCTCGGTGTGCCGAAGCACACCGGGGCGCAGGCGCTGCAGGTGCCTTCCGGTCTCGCCCTGGTGCTGCGCGATGGTCAATCGGTGGCCGTGCGTGGCGACCACTTCGGATTTGCCGAGCCGTGGCGATTCGACATTCTCGGAAAGCGCCATCGTGCCGGGCGCATGCAGTTCGCCATCACGCGCGGTGATGCCTTCGAGTTCGCGCTGCGTGATGCCGGCGGACAGGACTGGCTGCGTTTCCATCGTGCCCATCCGCAGCGTCGTTCCGGCGGCACGCGCGCCGAATGGCGGCACTTCGACGTCGAGCTCGGTCCGGCGCTGGCGCAGCGCCTTGGCGATGCGCGTCTGGTCGGCGTACCGGTCGGATCGGCGGTGCTGCGCGTGGTGCTGGCGTCGGCGGCGAAGGCGATCGACAGCTGTGTCGCGCCGAATTTCCCGAACACCGGCAACTTCCAGGTCGACGTCGCGCTCTCGGCCATCGACGGCGCCGACGCGATGTGCAACGGTGCCTGCACGGGCGCCGGCGCAGCCCATGCCCGCGTGAAACTCACGCCGTCGGCCAAGCTCCAGGGCGTCGGTACCGCCGACGTGCCCTGGTACGAAAAGTTCTCGACCAGTCCGCATGACTATCCGTATCCGGGCAACGACCAGCATCCGTATCTGGTGTGGGCGGTGTACCGCATCGATGGCGACGGCCGCATCGCGCAGCTCGCGCGCTCCGGGGTGAAGCACGCGTTCTATTCGACGAACCAGTTTCCGGGCGGTGCCGGCGGCTGCGGCTGCGGCCCGGCCAACGTGCTCTGGTCCGGCTGCACCGACACGTACGGCTGGTCGACCAACGACAGTTCGGCTTATCTGGCGCCGCGCAGTGAAGTGATTCCGGCACGCGGCCAGTGGGGAAGGTGCGGCTCCTTGCGCGATCCCGATTGCGATGGCGGCGAAGACGCGCCGTTCATCCCCCACTTCGACCTGCGCGCGGTCGTCGTCGAAGCCGATCTGGTGCCGGCGCTGCACCCCGGCGCGCAATGGTTCATCGAGGCCTGGTACGTGGTGCGCGACGACGTGAACGTCGACAACTCGTTCGGCCACCGACGGATCTTTCCGCGCTGGGTCGCGCCGACCGGCAAGTGGATGCTCGATTTCTTCGAAACCGTCGGTGGCCCTTGGCTGCCGTTCGTGCCGGGCCCGGTGATCGACGCGTGGGTGGCGCCCGGCACGACGACCTCGACGCGCATGAGCCGCGAGGCCGCCGATGCGAACGGACGCGTGCGCCTTGCGGTCAACGTGGCCGATCTCGGCGGCGGTCGCTGGCGCTACGACTACGCGTTGATGAACATCGACCAGACCCGGCCGCAGACGCAGGGCAGCGAGCCGAATCTGCGCGTGCTCGCGAATCCCGGGCCGACTGCGTTCTCGTTGACGCTGTCGCCGTTCGCGGCCGTGGCCGTCGACTCGCACGATGGCGACCTCGACGTCGACAACGACTGGGTCGCCGAGCGTGCCGGCGCGATCCTGCGCTTCACCGCACCCGCGGGCACTTCGATGCCCTGGGGCGCGCTGTTCCGCCACAGCATCGTCAGCAACTTGCCGCCGATCGCGGGCATGGCGGCGGTCCAGCCGGGTGGCGAGGGCGCGCCTGCGGCCTTGAGCATCGCCACCCTGGTGCCCGACGCCAGTGCGATCCTGTTCGCGGACGGCATGGAATAGTCGGGGCTGGGGGAAGCAGCGGACTGCGGCGTCATCAGCGGTGACCCCGCGGAGACTGCGATGCGTACCTGGATGCTGTTCGGCTTGATGTTCCTGTGGACCTCGATGGTCCACGCGCAGCGCGACTACACCGCCGCACCCGATCGCGAGCGCACCGATGTCTGGTTCGATCCGCTCGATCCCGGCTGGGCGCTGACGATCGCCCCCTCGGGTGACGTCGATTCCGCCTTGCTCGCCGATTTCGATGCCGCGGGCGAACCGCGCTGGTGGGTCGGCGGTGCCCTGCGTTCGGGACCCGGGCGCGTGACCCTGCAACTGCATCGGCCACGCTGGGACGTGCAGCAGCAACGCCTCGCCGGCTCGGTGCCTGCGGGCAGCCTGAGCTTCGAACGTCGGGACGAAGACCATGCGCGCCTGAACCTGCAACTCGAAGGCCGTGCGCGGACGCATGATCTGGTGCGCTTGGTCGTGAATCGCGATTTCAGCCTCGGCGACCGCTCCGGCTTCTGGTTCGACCCGGGCGATGGCGGCCATGGCCAGATGCTGATCCAGCAGGGCCGTTGGGTCGGCTCGGTGTCGATCGGCTACGACCGCAGTGGGGAACCGAGTTGGGCCTTCGCGCAGGGCGACATCGGTGCAGGCCTGCTGCAGGCCCAGCGCGTGCGCCGCGTGTGCACGCCCGCCTGCAGCATCGTGTCGGAAGCCGGCGGCGAAACCCGGATCGACTTCCTCGGGCAGGACGACGCGATCGCGACCATCACCCTGATCGATGCACTGGGCGTGTTCTGGCAGCGTCCGCAGAAGGCGCTGACGCGCTACACCGAAGCGCCGAACGGGCGCGCGCATGCCGCGGCTCTGGCGCGCTTCGGCAGCGATGCCGCGATGGCGCACTTCGTCGCCGAGAACGTGCGTCGGAATCCGTACTACGGCGCCGACGGCTGCATCGATTTTTCGCCGGGCCCGCCGCCGGTCGCGACCGGCACCGACACCAACAGCCAGGAGTCCGGCGTCGGCGAGTACGACGACATCAAGCGCATCGGCGACCTCGTCTTCAGCATCAGCCAGCCGCCGGGACAGGCCGGGATGTTGCGCGTCCACCGACTCGACGGCAGCAGCGGCCTCGCGCTGCCGCGGCATGCCTACCCGTTGCCGACGGCGGGCACGAGCATCGGCCTGCATGCGCTGGAACGCAACGGCCGCACGCGCCTGATCCTGCTCGCGGGCCGGTCGCCGTTCCACGACGGCTACGACGACTGGTGTTCGGGCTACGCCGACCTCGAGGCGGACGTGGTCGCCACGCTGTTCGATGTCGCCACGGACGGATCGCTGCTCGAACGGCATCGCATCGAGCTGCAGGGCTCGTTCTCGACCAGTCGCCTGATCGGATCGTCGCTGTTGCTGGCGAGCGCTTTCATCGTCGATGTCGACGGTCAGCAACAGCCGGTCATGCCGAAGTGGCGACTCGACGGCGGTGCCTGGCAGGACATGGCCACGCGCACCGACATCTGGTTGCCGAACTTCGCGCCGAGTGCCTACGAACGCGCGCTGGCGACGCTGTCGCAGTTCGATCTCGATGCCATCGGTGAAGCGACGTTCACGTCGGTGTTCACGCGCATGGATGTCTCCTACGTCGCGCCGGCGGCGTGGTACTTCGCGACCTCGGAGTATCGCCTCGACGGTGGCTTCTTCCCCGGCGGCTATCGCAGCAGCCTCGACATCCACAAGATCGGATTGCCACAGCTCGACTATCGCGGCACCGGTTCGGTGTCGGGCGGACTCCATGTCGGCAGCAACGATCGCGCCCTGCGTTTCAGCGAGCACGAAGGCGACTTGCGCGTGATCACCGATCACGGCTGGTCATGGAACGCGACGTCGCTGTTCGAGCTCAGCGTGCTGCGCGAGGGCGCGGACGACACGCTGCGCACGATCGCGACGTTGCCGAATGCGCGGCGTCCGCAACCGATCGGGCCGCCGCACGAGCAGGCCTACGGCGTGCGTTTCGATGGCGATGTCGCGTATGCGGTCAGCTACTTCCGCGTCGATCCGTTGTACGCGATCGACCTGTCCGATCCGCTCGATCCGAAGCTCGACTCGGAGCTGGAAGTCACCGGCTATTCGGCCTACCTGCAGCCATTGCCGGGTGGGTTCCTGCTCGGTGTCGGCCAGGACACCGTCCTCGGCAGCAATGGCGACGCACCCGGACAGGCCTGGTTCCAGGGACTCAAGTTGAGCCTGTTCGACCAGCGTGACCCGAAGCATCCGCGCGAGTCCTGGCGACAACTGATCGGTGGTCGCGGCAGCGATGCCGCATTGCTGCGCGACCATCGCGCATTCGCGATGGCGGCCACCACCGACGGCGGTCGGCGAATCGCGGTCCCGGTGGTCGTGCACGACGGCGCCGGCAGCGGCGATCCGCGCTTCGTGCTGCCGTGGCTGCACAGCGGCGTGGCGACGTTCGACGTCGATGCCCAGGGCGCCATCTCGGGCTACCAGTTGCGCCCGGCGGTGTTCGCGGGCAGTGGCAGCCGCGATGTCGATGCGCGCAGCGTGCTGCTCGGCGACAGCGTGTTCCTGTTCAGCGGCGGGCGTTGGTACGGCCAGCGCATCGACGTCGGCGCGGCGATGTCGGGACCCTACTGACTCAGCGGAAGTCGCCGAAGCGCGTCTGCAGTGCCGCGATCGCCGCGAGTCCGGCGGTCTCGGTGCGCAGCACGCGCGGCCCGAGCGTGATGCGGGTGAACCCGGCTTGGTCGAGCACGGCCAGGTCGCGTTCTGAAAAGCCGCCCTCGGGACCGATCGCGATCGTCACGGCGTCGCCGCAGTCGATCCTGGCCAGCGGCCGTCCGCCTTCCGGATGCAGCACCAGCCGGGTGTCGTCGGACACCGCGAACAGGCGTGCGGCGCGCTCCAGCGTCGATGGCGATTCGATCTCGGGAATCTGCGCGCGGCCGCATTGCTCGCAGGCCGACTCGAGCACGCGCTGCCAGTGCAGGATGCGCTTGTCGGCGCGGTCCTCGTCGAGCTTCACCTCGGTGCGATCGCTGGTCACCGGCACGATCTTGACGACGCCGAGTTCGGTCGCCTTCTGCAGGATCAGGTCCATCTTCTCGCCGCGCGCCAGGGCTTGCACCAGGGTGATGGCGAGCGGCGATTCGTTGGTCACCGCTTCGGCATCGTGGAGGTGCACGCGCGCATCGCGCTTGCCGAGGCTGATGACGCCGGTGTAGTCGAGGCCATCGCCGTTGAACAGCGTGACGGGATCGCCTTCGCGCAGGCGCAGCACGCGCACGGCGTGGTTGGCGGCGGCTTCCGACAGCGTGACGCCCTGGCCGGCCTGGAGCGGGAGATCGACGAACAAGCGGATGCGACGCATGGGACCTCAGGCAATGGCGAGTTCGATGCCTTCGCGCGCGACGTCGACCATGAAGTCGATCTCGTCGGGCAAGATGCAATAGGGCGGCATGAAGTAGACGGTGTGACCGAGCGGGCGCAACAGCACGCCGCGATCGAGGCCATGATGAACCACGCGCAGGCCGCGGCGTTCGGTCCAGTCGAAGGCGCGGCCGTCGGCATCGACCAGGTCGAAGGCGGCGATCATTCCGGTCTGGCGCAGGTGACGGACCTGCGGATGATGGCGCAGCGGTGCCAGCGCATCCGCGAGATGCAGCGCGAGCGCGCGGATTCGTTCCAGCACCGGCTCGTCGCGGAACACGTTCAGCACTTCCAGCGCGACTCGGCAACCGAGCGCGTTGCCGGTGTAACTGTGCGAATGCAGGAACGCGCGCAGGCGGGTGTATTCGTCGTAGAAGCTCTGGTAAATCGCCTCGGTCGCGAGGACTGCGGACAGCGGCAAATAGCCGCCACTGAGGCCTTTGGACAGGCACATCAGGTCGGGCGCGATGCCGGCCTGTTCACAGGCGAACAGGGTACCGGTGCGGCCGAAGCCGACGGCGATCTCGTCGGCGATCAGCACGATGCCGTGGCGGTCGCAGGCGGCGCGCGCTCGGCGCAGGTATTCGGGATCATGCATGCGCATGCCGGCGGCGCATTGCACCAGCGGTTCGACGATCAACGCGCAGACGCGGTCGCCGTGCTCGGCGAGCAGCGCGTCGAGCGCGTCGGCCGCGCGCACGGCGACGTCGAGCGCGGTTTCCTCGGGATGCGCCCGGGTCGTGTCCGGCGACGGCGCGGTCAGCGGCGTCAGCAGCAGCGGCGCGTAGGTTTCGCGATACAGCGGAATGTCGGTCACCGACAGCGCGCCGAGCGTCTCGCCGTGATAACCGCCGGCCAGCGCGACGAACCGCGTGCGCTGCGCATCGCCGCGATTGCGGCAGTGATGGAACGCGAGCTTCAACGCGATCTCGACCGCGCTCGAGCCGTTGTCGGCGTATTGCACGCGCGTCAGGCCCTTCGGGGCGACCGCGACCAGGCGTTCCGCGAGTTCGATCGCGGGTTCATGCGTGAAGCCGGCCAGGATCACGTGCTCGAGCGTGCCGATCTGGTCGCGCAGGGCCGCATCGAGGCGCGGATGCGCATGTCCGAACAGGTTCACCCACCACGACGAGATCGCATCCAGATAACGCTTGCCGTCGTGGCCGTGCAGCCATGCGCCGCGTGCGCTGCGGATCGGAACCATCGGCAGCGTTTCGTGGTCACGCATCTGCGTGCAGGGATGCCAGACCACCGCAAGATCGCGGCGGACGAGTTCGGCAGGGCTCGGGTTCAACGTCGGGTACCGGTGGACGGGGAGTGCTGGGTTATGATCGTGGCCGATTCCGATGACGGCAAGGTGTTTCCGATGCAGGTGCGCAGTTCGCGTGGTTTCACGTTGATCGAAGTGCTGGTGGTGGTCGTGATCCTCGCGATCCTCGCGGCGATCGTGGTGCCGCGCGTGATCGGCCGCACCGACGACGCGATGATCGCCAAGGCCAAGGCCGACGTGCAGGGCCTCGGCACCGCATTGAACCTGTACAAGCTCGACAACTTCACCTACCCGAGCACCGACCAGGGGCTGGACGCGCTGGTGCAGAGGCCGGGCGGCAGCCCGGAAGCGGCCAACTGGCGCACCGGCGGCTACATCGATCGCCTGCCCAAGGATCCCTGGGGTCGCGAATATCAGTACGTCAGTCCGGGCAGCCATGGCGATTTCGATGTCTATTCGCTCGGCAAGGACGGCCAGAGCGGAGGCGATGGCATCGCCGCCGACATCGGCAACTGGACCCAGTGATCGCGATGCGCGTCGCGGCGCGCGGCTTCACCCTGATCGAGATGCTGGTCACGGTCGTGATCCTGGCCGTGCTCGCGTCGGTGCTGGTGTTGTCGGTCGGTGCCGGAGACGAAGAGCAACGGCTGCAGCGCGAGATCGAGCGCCTGCAGGCCCGCATCGTCTATGCCTGCGAGCGCGCCGAGCTGACCGGTCGCGACATCGGCCTGCATCTGCGCGAGCGCGGCTATGCCTTCAGTGCGGCACAGGCCGAGGGTTGGCGCTTCATCGAGGACGATGCCGCCTTGAAGCGCACCGCGTTGCCCGAAGCGATGCGTCTGGCCGCGGACGACGAAGCACTCGCCGAAAACTTCGTCGAAAAGCCGCAGCTGCTTTGCTTCGCCTCGGGTGAAGCGACACCGATGCGGATCGAGCTGGCCGCCGGCACGCGCGCCACGCGCTGGCGCATCGACCTTGGATTCGATGGTCGCACCACGTTGCAGCGACGTGGCCGCGACGATCGCGACTGGCGCACGATCGGGCAGGCGCAATGACGCGCCGCGGATTCAGCCTGATCGAAGTGCTGGTGGCGCTCGCCGTCGTCGCGATCGCCCTCGTCGCCTTGCTTGCTGCCGCGGGACGCATGGCGCGCGATGCCGATCATCTGCGCGAATTGACGCTCGCCGACTGGGTGGCCGCAAACGTGCTCGTCGAGACGCGTCTGCGCGAGCCGTTTCCGCAGCTTGGCGAGCGCGAGGGGCGCATGCGCATGGGGCCACGCGAGTACCGCTGGCAACGCGTGGTCCAGAACACTCCGGAGCCGGCGCTGAGGCGCATCGACGTGCACGTCTTCGCGGCCGATGCGAACCCGGATGACGCGCCGATCCACAGTCTGGTCGGCTTCGCGGGGAAGCCATGACGTCGCTGCGCCGGCGCGGCTTCACCTTGATCGAAGTGCTGGTGGCGGTGTCCATCTTCGCGCTGCTGATGCTCGCGGCGTACGGCAGCATCAATGCGCTGCTGCGCACGCGCGATGGCCTCGCGGAGCAGAACGGTCGCTTGCGCGCGTTGCAGTTCGCGGTGGGCATGATGGAACGTGATCTGCGCGCCGTGATCGCCCGCCCGGTGCGGGAAGGCTATGGCGAGCGCGAGCCGGCCCTGATCGGGGCGCGCGACGCGATCGCGTTCACGCGCGCCGGGGCCGCGAATCCGCTGGCGCTGGAACGCGCACGGATCGAACGCGTCGGCTACGCCTGGCGCGACGGCACGCTCGGTCGCGCCGGCTTCGCCGTGCTCGATCGCACCCCGGCGACGGCACCGCTGGTGCGAGACCTGATCGCGGACGTGCGCCGCATCGGCTTCCGCTATTTCGATGGCGAGCAGTGGCGCGAGCAGTGGCCGCCGGCAAACATTTCGCCGACGCCGTTGCGGGCGCTGCCGCGTGCGGTCGAGTTCTCGCTTGAAACCGTCGACTACGGCTTGATCACGCGACTGGTCGATTTGCCCGAAGTCGACGAGTCCGCGCCGAATCCGGCGGGCGCGCCGCCCGCGCTCGTGCCGCCATGAAGCGCGAACGCGGCGTGGCCCTGATCGTGGCGGTGTTGCTGGTGGCGCTGGCGACGCTGATCGTGGCGAGCTTGATCGACACCACCGATCTGGCGCTGGCGCGCACCCGCAATCTGGTGCGCGAGCAGCAGGCGAACGCCTATGCGCGCGGCCTCGAGACCTGGGCGCTGGACTGGTTGCGCCGTGACCAGAACGAGGAGCCGGGCATCGATTCGAACAATGACGTCTGGGCGCGGCCGCTGCCGCCGCTGGATGTGCCGGGCGGACGCCTCAGCGGTCGCCTGCGCGAGCGCAACGGCTGCTTCAACCTCAACCAGTTGGTCGTGAACGGCAACGCGGATGCGGTCGCGCGGCGTCGCTTCGAGCGACTGCTGCGCGCGTTGAAGCTGTCGCCGGAACTCGCCGATGCGGTCATCGACTACGCCGATGCCGACAACGAATCCGGTGCCCGCGGCGCCGAGGACATGGCCTACCTGCTCGCGCGTCCACCACGACGGGCGGCGAACCAATCGTTCGCGCACGTGTCGGAGTTGCGCCTCGTCCGCGGCATCGACGAAGCCGTCTATCGCGTGCTGGAACCGCAGGTCTGCGCGAACCCGGACGCCAGCGCGATCAATGTCAACACGGCGACACCGCAGGTGCTGATGAGCCTGGTCGACAATCTCGACGAGGCGCAGGCGCGCAAGCTCAACGACGAGGGTCGCGCGCGCATGGCCTCGGTCGAGGCGTTCGAGGCCAAGCTGGCGCAGTTCGGATGGGTGCTCGACGGTGGCCCGGTCGGCATCGGCGTCGCCAGCGACCAGTTCCTCGCCGAAGCGGTCGTCGAACTCGACGGCATTCCGTTTCGCTACTACAGCCGCATCGAGCGCGAGCCGCGCGGGCACCGCGTCAGCGGGCGCAGTCGCGGCGTCGATTGAGCCGGCGGCATCGACGCAGTCAGCCGACCCAATGGCGCAGCCGGGTTCGGCGGACCAGCAGTTCGTAGCTCAGCAGGCACACGGCGAGCGTGATGCCGCTCGCGACGAGGAACGCGATCGGCCAGGCCAGCGCGACGTCGAGCAGCGCGTATTGCACGGCGAACAGCACCGGCAGATGCAGCAGGTAGGTCCAGTACGCGCTGCGCGACAGGTATGCGAGCCAGGCGTTCGGGCGAGCGAGCCAGCGCAGGCCGGCGACGAGGATGGCGAGCGTGCCCCATCCCGCGATGCACGCCTGCAGCAGCGCGGTCGACCACGGCGCGTGCCGCATCCAGTCCTCGTTGCCGAAGCGACTCAGCTGGAACAGAAAGGCGAGGTAGAGCAGCAGGCAGGTTGCGAGCATCGGCCACAGCCAGCGGCGCAGTCGCTGCAAGGTGTCGAGCCGGCCATGCAAGGCCGCGCCGAGCGCGAAGAACGGCCCGTACAGAGCCACGGCCCAGAATTGCGGCAACAGGCTTTCCGGTGCCGGATGCGGGGTCGTGGTCAGGAGAAATCCCGGCAGTACGAGCAGCGGCAACAGCAGGGCGACACGCGCGGCACCGAGTCGCAGCAGTCGGATGAACAGACCGCTCCAGCCGAGCGTGCGAGCGATCCAGACCAGCGCCGTGAACAGCAGCAGGTAGTACAGGAACCACAGATGCCCGGTGCCGGGCGGCATCCAAGGCGAATCCGGCAGGGCCAGCCACTCGCGCAGCATCGACAGGAACGGCGAGGGGTTCTGCACGGTGTGCGCCGCCTGGCGCGTGGCCGCCGACATCGCGACATGGACGAGCGGCCACGCCAGCAGGAACGGCACCAGGATGCGCCGGACGCGATGCTGCATCAGTCCGGTCATGCCGCGCCGTTCGATCAGCCACGTCGTGAAGTAACCCGCGACCAGGAAGAACAGCGGCATGCGCACGAGATGCAGCAGCCACGCCAGCGCATCGACCCAGGGCGACGACGCGCGATATGCGGTCGGCCAGAACGCATGCATCAGCGGGCTGTAGGCGAGCGCGGCGTGGAACAGCACGCCGGCCAGCATCGCCAGTGCACGCAGGTGATCGAGCGCGTGGATGCGCGCGTCCGTCGGCGCGGCCACGGCGGCGCCGGTGTCGAGGTTCGGCATGGCGGGGCTCAGTAGAACGCGGGCTTGCGACCGTTCCACCATGCGGCGAACGCGAGGCAGGACAGGCTCAGGACGAGTTGGGCGGAGAGGATCGCGAGCACCGGCCCGCTCCAGGTGATCGCGTCGCCGCGCGCGACGCCGCTGACGCCGTGCAGTTGTCCGATCGCCATCAGGAACGGATTGATCATGACCATGCTGGCGATCATCACGAAGGTGTTCCAGCCCTCCGATTCGATCCGCATCGCCACCGCCAGCGACACGCAATAGGCGAGCAGGATGTGCGCGAACACCAGCGTCGTCAGCACCATCAGTCCGTTCGGCAGCGGCGTGCTGAAGATCACCAGGGCGGTGCACAGGCCGATGATCACGAACGGCACGAGGAAGGTGGCGAGGTTGCCGACCAGCTTGGCGACGGTGAAGTCGAGCGGCGACACCGGCAGGCTCATCACGAACGCCAGCGTCTGTTCCTTGCGCTCGGTCAGCAGCGAGGTCGAGATCGCGAAGCAGGCGACGGCGACCAGGATGATGATCAGCAGCAGCGAACCGATGTAGAACGCCCACGGTTTGGCCAGGCCGAGAAAGGCCAGCGCGACGAAGGCGGCGAGCAGGTAGGCGGCGAGCTGCTTCTGGAACAGCTGCCAGTCCTTGACGATCAGCAGGCGGATCGTCGGCCAGTTGAGCTCACGGTTCATGCCGCACCTCCAGCGCGCACGGTGGTGACGAAGATGTCTTCCAGCCCCATCGGATCGATCCGCTGCACGTCCAGGCCGACGTGGGCCAGGCGTTCCGGCAGTGCGTCGTCCCAGCGCCGCACCTTCAACTCGATCTGGCGACCGGCGTTGCGCACCTGTGCCAGTTCCGGCCAGGTCGACAAAGCGTCCGGCGCGTCGCCGAGGCACAACACCCGCCGCCAGTCGCCGAGGAAGCGTTCCTTGTCGGCGCTGGCGAGCAGGCGGCCGCCGTGCAGGAAGGTGATGGTGTCGGCCAACTGCTCGACGTCATGCGTGTTGTGCGAGGAAAACAGCACGCTGCGGCGTTCGTCGCGCAGCACTTCGGCCAGCGACTCCAGCACTTCGGCGCGCGCCACCGGGTCGAGGCCCGTGGTCGGTTCGTCGAGCAGCAGCAGTTGCGGTCGGCGTGCCAGGCACAACAGCAGCAGCGCCTTCACGCGCTGGCCATGCGAGAAGCCGCCGGTGGGCTGGTCGGCGCGCAGGTCGAAGCGGCGCATCAGCGAGGCGGCGTAGGCCGAGTCCCATTCCGGATAGATGCGGCGCACCAGTTCGATGTGCCAGGCCAGCGTCTGGCCGCGGTACAGACGCATGTCCTCGGAGGCGAAGCCGATGCGGCGCTTGGCCGCGACCTGGGCCTCGGGCAGGCGTTGGCCGAGCACCTCGACCTGGCCGGCGTCGGGTGCCGCGAGCCCGGTGAGCAGGCGCAGCAGCGTGCTCTTGCCGGCGCCGTTGACGCCGACCAGGCCCATGACCTGGCCTTCGGGCAAGGTCAGCGTGATGTCCTGCAGCGCGAATTGCGGATAGCGCTTGCTCACGCCGGCAATGGCGAAGGCGGCGTTCATCGGTGATCTCCGGAGGTCGATGGCGGGGCGACGGTGGCGCGGCCGCTTGCGTGATGGTGGGCATCGAGCACGTCGTCGAGACGCCCGTGCAAGGCGACCCGGTCCAGCCCGAGTCGTGCGGCGGTCGCCGCGGCCTCGGTCAGCTGGGTGTCGAGGTTCGCCGCCAGCAAGCCGCGCACCTGGTCGGGGCGCTCGGACACGATCGAGCCCTTGCCTTGCCGGGTGGTGATGATGCCGGCGCGTTCGAGATCCTCGTAGGCGCGCTTGACGGTGATGACGCTGACGCCGCTGGTGGCCGCCAGTTCGCGGATCGAGGGCAGGGACTGTCCCGGCATCCAGTCACCGGCCATCACCCGTGCGGTGATCTGGTCGGTGATCTGCTGGTACATCGGTCGCGGGTCGCTGGCGGAAAGGAGAAGCATCGGGCACCACTGTGCATCTGTAATGTGCACAGTATGCACAGCAATCACAGTCGATGCAAGCCCGGCCGGAGGATGCGGATGTGGCTCGCGTCGGTCCTCAGGCG
>DATMVT010000031.1:0-1936 GCA_035562895.1 Patescibacteria group bacterium
TGCTGGTGGGTTCCTGGACGTCGGTGGAGCGCCGCGCGCACCAGTACTTCGCCGCCTTCCTGGTGCTCGAGGGCATGATGGTGGGCGTCTTCTGCGCACTCGACGCCATCCTGTTCTACGTGTTCTTCGAAGCCATGCTGATCCCGATGTTCATCATCATCGGCATCTGGGGCGGGCCGCGTCGCGTCTATGCGACGATCAAGTTCTTCCTCTACACGTTCTTCGGCTCGATCTTCATGCTGATCGGCCTGATCTACCTGTATTTGAAATCCGGCAGTTTCGACCTGGCCACGCTGGCGCAGTACCCGCTGACGCAGACCGAGCAGATGTGGTTGTTCTTCTCGTTCCTGCTGGCGTTTGCGGTCAAGGTGCCGATGTTCCCGGTGCACACGTGGTTGCCGGACGCGCACGTCGAAGCGCCCACCGGCGGCTCGGTGATCCTGGCGGCGATCATGCTGAAGATCGGCGGCTTCGGCTTCCTGCGCTTCGCGTTGCCGATCACCCCGGACGCCTCGCACGAATACGCCTGGCTGGTCATCACGCTGTCGCTGATCGCCGTCGTCTACATCGGCTTCGTCGCGCTGGTGCAGCAGGACATGAAGAAGCTCATCGCGTATTCGTCGATCTCGCACATGGGATTCGTGACGCTGGGCGCTTTCGTGCCGCTGATGCTCGCGCGTGACTACGGCAATATCGCGGCGGCCAAGCTCGCGTTGCAGGGCGCGATGGTGCAGATGATTTCGCACGGGTTCATTTCCGCGGCGCTGTTCTCCTGCGTCGGCGTGCTCTACGACCGGGTGCACAGCCGCATGATCGGCGACTACGGCGGCGTCGCGAACACGATGCCGTGGTTCGCGTTCTTCATGGTGTTCTTCGCGATGGCGAACAGTGGTCTGCCGGGCACGTCGGGTTTCGTCGGTGAATTCATGGTCATCCTGGCCAGTTTCCAGGCCAAGCCCTGGATCGCGGCCACCGCTGCGCTCACGCTCATCATCGGTGCCGCTTACACCCTCTGGATGGTCAAGCGGGTGATGTTCGGGGAAGCCAAGCACGATCACGTGAAGTCGCTCGCCGACATCAATGCGCGCGAAGCACTGGTGCTAGGCGGGTTCGCCGCCGCGACGCTGCTGTTCGGCATCTGGCCGGCGCCGCTGACGGGGTTGATGGATGTCTCGATCGGCACCGTCGTCGATCAATTGATGCGTGTGAAGGTCTGAGGAGTTCGCGACATGGTCCACAACGCAGTCGAAATCGCGATCTCGATGGCCGACGTCCGGGCGATGTTGCCCGAGATGTTCCTGCTCGGTGCAGTGTTCACCATCCTGATGGCGGACTTGTTCATTCCCCAGCACCAGCGTTCGGTGACCCACTGGTTGTCCATCGCTTCGCTCGCCGTGGCGGGCGTGCTCGTGTGGCGCTCTTCCGGCGACGACAGCCTGGCGCGCACCGCGTTCAACGGCATGTACATCCGCGACGAAGTCGCCGTGGTCTGCAAGCTGTTCATCCTGGGCAGCACCGCACTCGCCTACATCTATGCGCGCCCGCACCTGAAGCCGCGCGGACTGTTTCAGGGCGAGTTCTACACGATGTCCTTGTTCGCGGTGATCGGCATGATGCTGCTGGTCTCGGCGGGCAATCTGCTCAGCGCCTATCTCGGCCTCGAAATGCTTGCCCTCAGCTCCTACGCGCTGGTGGCGCTGAATCGCGACAGTGCGCTGTCGTCCGAAGCGGCGATGAAGTATTTCGTGCTGGGCGCGCTCGCATCCGGATTGCTGCTGTACGGCATGAGCATGCTCTACGGCGCGACGGGAACGCTCGATCTCGGCAGCATCCGCGCCATTGCGTCGAGCAATGTTCCGCGCCCGGAATTGCTGGTGTTCGGGGTCGTGTTCGTCGTGATCGGCATCGCCTTCAAGTTCGGTGCCGCGCCGTTCCA
>DATMVT010000032.1:0-2969 GCA_035562895.1 Patescibacteria group bacterium
TGACCATGATGCCGAGCAGTTCGTGCACGGGATTGTGCGGCACCTGTTTGGCGTTCCAGTGCTTGCACTGCACGAGCAACACTTCATCGTCGCGACGGAGCACCAGGTCGACACCACCGTCGAAGCGCTGCGCGGTGCTGCCGGTGCCGGTGTATTCGACCTGCCAGCCCTGGCCGCGATAGTAGGCACCGAGCAGTCGTTCGAACTCGCGATGGTCGATGCGCGAGAGCACGTCGTCATGCCGATGCCGATTGTTCTTGAGTCCGTTCATGGCGCTTCACGATCAAAGCTGCGCATCTCGGCGCTCGTCGCCGCCACCTTTCCATTTCGCGATGAACTCGTGCGGGGTCATGGGACGTCCTTGTGGGGTGTTCGACCGCTACGGCGACTCGTGGGCCGCCCACAGCGCGTATTGCGCTTCGGCCCGACGATCGAGCTCCCGCTTCAGTGCGCCCGATGCATCGGCAATCGCCAGCATGTCCTCGAAGAAGGCAAATCGCTCCCTGGCACTCATGCGCAGGCCGTCGCGAAGATGGTTTCGCTCGGCATCCTCGTAAGTGCATTCAAGAGAGAGATCGTCCAAGTTCGATGGATTCACGATTTCTCCCCGCTCAACCGCAGTTCGCGGGCAATCTGCTCCAGTGCGGCAATGTCGTCAACGTCGCGAGGGCGAGCGGCGGACCGTTTCATCGCCACCAGATGCGCAATCGATGCAATGCGTACCGGAACGCCTTGCACCTCGCGAAGCACCGACTGCGACCACAGCTCGTCGAATCCGAAGGGTTCGCGCACGAAGATATCGATGGAACGACCCGGCACCTCCGGATTCCACAACTGGAAAACCATCATGTTGCGGTTCTCCACCCAGTCGCGGCGGATTTCCGGGTCGGCGAACTGCTGCATGTCCACCGGAAGTCGAGGTCGAAGACCGATCCCGGCCAGCGCGTCCAGCGCACGTCGGCAATTGTCGGGCGCGAGTTCGATCACGAGATCGATAGTCGCCGTGCCGCGCAAGTGACCATGCAGGATCACGGCCAGACCACCCACGACGACATAGCGGGCTTGCGCGCGCTCAAGTGCTTCAAGAGCGGACCCGAAACCCAGCATCACATGTTCCTTCGGTATTCCCCGCCGACGTCGTACAGCGCATGGCTGATCTGGCCGAGCGAATGCGTCTTCACTGCTTCGATCAGGGCGGTGAACAGGTTCTCGCGACGGCGCGCGGTAGCTTGCAGGAAAGCGAGGCCAAGCCCCTCAGCAGCGACTTCGCCGCCGACGCTCCCCGCATGCGGGGAGAGTGAAGAAGCATTGCGGTTCGACTGATACGCCAGCACGTTGGCGATCTGCTGCTGCTTTTCTTCGGGTGTCGAGCGGATCAGTTCGATCTCGGTCGCCACTTCACCGCCGTGTTCGCGCGGCAGGAAGGTGTTGACGCCGATCAGCGGCAGCGAACCGTCGTGCTTCTTCTGCTCGTAGAACATCGACTCTTCCTGGATCTTGCCGCGCTGGTACATCGTGTCCATCGCGCCGAGCACGCCGCCGCGCTCGCTGATCGCCTCGAATTCCTTGTAGACCGCTTCCTCGACGATGTCGGTCAGCGCTTCGACGACGAAGCTGCCCTGCCACGGGTTCTCGCAGAAATTCAGCCCCAGTTCGCGATTGATGATCAGCTGGATCGCCACGGCGCGCCGCACCGATTCCTCGGTCGGCGTCGTGATCGCCTCGTCATAGGCATTGGTGTGCAGCGAATTGCAGTTGTCGAACAGCGCGTACAGCGCCTGCAGCGTGGTGCGGATGTCGTTGAACTGGATTTCCTGCGCGTGCAACGAGCGACCCGAGGTCTGGATGTGGTACTTCAGCATCTGGCTGCGCTCGTTGGCGCCGTAGCGCTCGCGCATCGCGCGCGCCCAGATGCGCCGCGCGACGCGACCGATCACGGTGTACTCGGGATCCATGCCGTTGCTGAAAAAGAAGCTCAGGTTCGGCGCGAAATCGTCGATCTTCATGCCGCGCGCGAGGTAGTACTCGACGATGGTGAAGCCGTTGCTCAGCGTGAAGGCCAGCTGCGAGATCGGATTCGCGCCGGCCTCGGCGATGTGATAACCCGAGATCGATACCGAATAGAAGTTGCGCACTTTCTGGTCGACGAAATACTGCTGGATGTCGCCCATCATGCGCAGCGCGAACTCGGTCGAGAAGATGCAGGTGTTCTGCGCCTGGTCTTCCTTGAGAATGTCGGCCTGCACGGTGCCGCGCACCGACTGCAGCGTCTCGGCCTTGATCCTCGCGTAGACCGCCGGTTCCACGACCTGGTCGCCGGTGACGCCGAGCAGGCCGAGCCCGAGGCCATCGTTCCCGTCCGGCAGCAGACCGTGATAACTCGGCCGATGCCGACCCTCATAGAGCTTCTCGATGATGGCGTGGGCCTTGTCCCAGCGACCTTGGTCGGCGCGCAGGTACTTCTCGACCTGCTGGTCGATCGCCGTGTTCATGAACATCGCGAGGATGATCGGCGCCGGGCCGTTGATCGTCATCGACACCGACGTCGTGGGCGCGCACAGGTCGAAGCCGGAATACAGCTTCTTCATGTCGTCGAGCGTCGGGACGTTGACGCCGGAATTGCCGATCTTGCCGAAGATGTCCGGGCGCGGCGCCGGATCTTCGCCGTACAGTGTGACCGAGTCGAACGCGGTCGACAGGCGCGCCGCCGGCTGGCCGTTCGACAAGTAATGGAAGCGGCGATTGGTGCGTTCCGGCGTGCCTTCGCCGGCGAACATGCGAATCGGGTCTTCACCGCTGCGGCGATACGGATACACCCCGCCGGTGTACGGGTAATGGCCGGGCAGGTTTTCCTTGCTCAGGAACACCAGCAGCTCGCCCCAGCCGGTGAATTTCGGCGCGGCGATTTTCGGAATTTTTTGTTGCGACAGCGACTCGCGGTAGTTGTCGACGCGGATGACTTTGTCGCG
>DATMVT010000033.1:0-1915 GCA_035562895.1 Patescibacteria group bacterium
CGCCGCCGAGCGCCTTGCCGACCATGAACGCGACATCGCAAAAGAGGCCGCCGCGCAAGGCGAAGCCGTGCTCGCCTTCCTCCGCGACAAGGTGCTTGGCGCGGCGGGACCGGAGGGTCAAGGCAACGGTCTGGGGCGCGACGTCACCCTGCGTGCGGCGATCGACGCCGCGGAAGTCGCCATTGCCAGCGACTTTGCCGATCGCCCGGCGGTCGAGTCGGCCTTGCGCCAGACGCTCGGATCGACCTACACCGATCTGGGTGACTACGCCGCCGCGATCCGGCAGCTCGAACGTGCCAGGCAGTTGCGCGTCGCCGCCGAAGGCGAGCGCAGCGAGGGGGCACTGGACGTGCTGGATCGACTGACTTGGGCGATGCTTCGCAATGGCGATGTCGCGGGCGCGGTCGCCATGCTGGAGGGCGCCGTTGCGCCAAATGCCGAAGGCCAACCGATTCGCGCCATCGACTTGCGCATCCAGGCGGCACTGGCGTCCGCTCTGGGTGAGGCGGATCGTTACGAGGACGCGATCGCGCAGTTGCAGTCGCTGCTGCCGCGTCAGCGGGCGCTGCTCGGATCCGAGCATCCCGATGTGCTGATGACTCAGAACAACCTTGGGGGGTTGTTGGCGGAGTCGGGGCGTGTCGCGGAAGGACTTCCTTACCTTGAGGCGCAGTTGGCGACGATCCGGCGGCAGAAGGGCGCCGATCACTCCGACACCATCCTGGCCGAGGGCAATCTGGGCACGCTGTATCGCCTTGCCGATCGCCCGGTCGAAGCCGAGCGTCTGCTGCGCGGCGCTCGGGATCGGGCGCGCAAGGTTTTCGGTCCCGAGCACGATCTCAGCGAGAACATGGGATTCAATCTCGCCGTGACCTTGCGCGCGCTCGGTCGAGACGAGGAACTGCCGGATTTGCTGCAACCGTTGATCGAAGCACGCAGCCGTCGGGGCGTCGGCGTATGGCAGCTGCAGATGCAATTGGCGGTGGCATGGATCAATCTCGGGCAAGCCGAACGCGCGCGGCCGCTGTTGACAGCCCTCGAAGCACGATTCCTGGATTCGGCCGGCAAGAATTCCGATGGTGCGAATCAGTTGATGCGTCTGGCGCGACATCGGCTGCGTCTCGGTGACGACGACATCGCGGCGCGGATTGCCCGCACCGCGGGCGAATTGGCCCGGTCGAAGACGCCGCCCGACACGTTGCTGGAGGCATCGAGCGGATCCGTCGAGGCCGTGGCGCGGTGGCATGGCGGCGGTGACCGAGGTGCAGCATTGAAGGGGCTCGACGCGGCGGTAACGGTGATGCAGGAACAGGCGGCGGAGGACCCCGACACGATGTGGGCGCAAGCCCAACGGGCATTCGCGGATGCCGACTGCGGGCGCATGGGTGATCAACTGCCGACGATCCTGGAACGATTGCGAGCCCTTCCGATCACGCAGGATGCCGGCAGGCGAACGCTTCGGTCGCTGGCCGCGGATGCGGCAGCGGCGTTCGCTGCGTGCGGCGATTCGGCGCGATCCGCCCAGTTCGCCGCGATGGCGCGCGATCAGCCCAAGCTCTGAGTTTCACCCGCGCGCAAGCCTTGCCTTCAGGTCGTCGCATGCAGTGACATGCGTGGCGCCGAGCCTTGTGGGTGTGACGACTCGGCGCCGATGTGCCAGCATCGCGCCCCGTTTTCGATCGACATTCCGCCATGCGCATCAGCAAACACATCGCCGATACTGGATTCTGCTCGCGTCGCGAGGCCGACAAGCTGCTGTCCGAGCGCCGCGTCACCGTGAATGGCGTGCCGGCGGCGGTCGGCACGATGTACGCCGAGGGCGATGACGTGCGCGTCGACGGCCAGGGTCTGCGCGCGCGCGTCAAGAAGGCCGGTCGCAAACACGTCTACATCGCCCTGAACAAGCCGGTCGGCG
>DATMVT010000034.1:0-2107 GCA_035562895.1 Patescibacteria group bacterium
GATCGCCGCGCTCGGGCTCGGGCTGACCGTGCTGCTGTTGCTCGGCCTGGTGCGTTCCGATCTGCTGGCGCGCTGGCGCGAGGCGATTCCGGACACGGCGCCGAACCAGTTCGTCATCAACATCCAGCAGGACCAGCTCGACGGCGTGCGCGCCCTGCTCGACACCCTGCAATTGCCCGAGGCCACCCTGTATCCGATGGTGCGCGGACGCCTGGTCGCGATGAACGGCACGGCGGTCAGCGGCGAAGACTTCGCCGACCGCGGCGAGCGCGCGCGACGCCTGGCCGAACGCGAATTCAACCTGAGCGCGACGATGGCGTTCGCCGATGACAACGTCGCGACCGCTGGCCGATTGTGGACGCCGGCCGATCCGGATCGGCCGCAGTGGTCGGTCGAGGAGGGTTTCGCGAAATCACTGGGCTGGCGCATCGGCGACATCGTCGCCTTCGACATCGGCGGCCAGCGCATCGAGGCGCCGATCACCAGCCTGCGCAAGGTCGATTGGGAAAGCTTCCGGCCGAATTTCTTCGTGCTCGGCACCCCGGCGACGGTCGCGAAGCTGCCGGCGAGCTACATCACCAGCGTGCACGTCGCGCCGGAGCGGCGCGGCGCCATGAACACCCTGATCGAACGCTTCCCGAACCTGAGCGTGATCGACATCGGCGCGGTGCTGGCGCAGGTGCAAGGCACCGCCACGCAAGTCACCGAAGTGGTCGAGCTGGTGTTCCTGTTCACGCTGGCCGCCGGCGTGCTGGTCCTGGTCGCGGCCATCCACGCCAGCCAGGACGAACGCCTGCGCGAAGGCACGGTGATGCGCGTGCTCGGCGCGCGCCGTCGTCAGTTGCGACTGGCGCAGTTGTCGGAGTTCCTGGTCATCGGCCTGATCGCGGCGACCGTTGCGGTCGTGGCCGCGAACGGCATCGCCGCCAGCATCGCGACGCGCGTCTTCGACCTGCCGTGGACACCGAACCTGCAGCTGAGCCTGGAAGTGGCCGCGATCGGTCTGGCGCTGGTCGTGAGCGCCGGCTGGTTCAGCACGCGGCGCACGGTCGCCGCGGCGCCGACGGAAACCCTGCGCGCGCTGGCCTGACCCGTCGGCTCAGTCGAGCTTCTTCAACCATTTCAGCAACGGCGCCCAATCGTCCTGATGCGAGCGTGTCTGTTCACTGTGGTAGTCGAACAGACTCTTGCCGAGACCGGCGAGCAGCACGTAGCCCTGCGAATCGCGCAATTCGGCGATCACCGGGAACGGCGATTCCTTCAGTCGCGCGATCGCCATCTGGGTCGCGTTCGTCCACGGTTTGGTGCGGTTCGCGACGATCGCGACCGGGAACTTCCTGCGCTTCACGGCCGGCAGTTCCGCCAACTCGGCGAAGAAGGTTTCCGAGGCTTCGAGGTCGATGACCGAGGGCAGAACCGGGATGACCAGCGCATCGGCGGCTTCGATCAACTCGGCGACTTCACCGATGCGGATGCCGGCGGCGCTGTCGATGATGCAGCGCTTGGTGCCCTCGGGCAGCTTCGCCGCCACTTTCGGCCCGATGCGTCCGTGCATCCCGAGCACCGGATGCGCCAGCGCCGAACGCTTCTCGGCCCAGTGCAGGGACGACCCCTGACGGTCGCAATCGATCAGCACCGTTTCCCTGCCGGCGGTCGCATAGAACGCCGCCAGATTGGTCGCGACCGTGGTCTTGCCGCAACCGCCCTTCGGACTCGCAATCAGGATCGTGCGCATCGCCTTGCTCCGCTGCCGTTTGCCGAACGATAGCGGCAGCACGGCGAGCGTCCAAACCGGCCGCCGCCGCGGCAACGGCGTGCAAACGCCCGTTCGGCCCCGGCACGGAGTCGGCTGCTAAACTCCGCGCCCATTTTTGCCATCCCCGGACCTCGACATGGCCGTACCCGCCGAGCAGCTTGACCGTTCCTACACGCTGGAAGACAAGTACACGCGCCGCGAAGGGCGCATCTTCCTGTCCGGCGTGCAAGCGCTGGTGCGATTGCCGATCATGCAGGCGCTGCGCGACCAGGCCGCGGGACTGAACACCGGCGGCTTCATCTCGGGCTATCGCGGCTCGCCGCTCGGCGGCTTCGATCTGGAACTGTGGAA